>CBIGPF010000068.1:0-28394 GCA_966191535.1 uncultured Pseudomonas sp.
CGCCGACCCTCTGCTTGTAAGGCAGATGCTCTCCCGGCTGAGCTAATCACCCTTCGTCTCGAAGTGGGGCGCATTCTACGGAGGACATTTGAACCTGGCAAGCCCCCGGATAAAAAAAATTTTCAGATGTTCCAAAGGCTTAGATGAAGTGCGCGAATGACGAAACGGGGTTGGCCTGAACCGCGCCGAACGGAATAATGCATCCTTTGTGTCCAGGAGTTTGCCCCTCATGTGGTTCCGCAACCTGCTCGTATACCGCCTCACCCAGGATCTGCAGATCGACGCCGATGCCCTGGAGAAGGCCCTGGCCAGCAAGCCGGCGCGCTCCTGCGCCAGCCAGGAACTGACTACCTACGGTTTCTCCGCGCCGTTCGGCAAGGGCCCGGATGCTCCGCTGGTGCATGCCAGCGAAGGCTTCTTCCTGGTCAGCGCACGCAAGGAAGAGCGCATTCTCCCCGGCAGCGTCGTGCGTGACGCGCTCAAGGAGAAGGTCGACGAGATCGAAGCCGCGCAGATGCGCAAGGTCTACAAGAAGGAACGCGACCAGCTCAAGGACGAGATCGTCCAGACTCTGCTGCCGCGCGCCTTCATTCGCCGTTCGGTGACCTTCGCCGCCATTGCACCGAGCCTCGGCCTGATCCTGGTCGACACCTCCAGCGCGAAGAAGGCCGAGGACCTGCTGTCCACCCTGCGCGAAGCCCTGGGCTCGCTGCCGGTGCGCCCGCTGACCGTGAAGACGGCGCCGACCGCCACCCTGACCGACTGGGTGAAGACCCAGGAAGCCGCCGGCGACTTCTTCGTCCTCGACGAGTGCGAGCTGCGTGATACCCACGAAGACGGCGGTGTAGTGCGCTGCAAGCGCCAAGACCTGACCAGCGAGGAAATCCAGCTGCACCTGACCGCAGGCAAGCTGGTCACCCAGCTGTCACTGGCCTGGTCGGACAAGCTGTCCTTCGTCCTCGACGACAAGGTCGCGATCAAGCGCCTGCGTTTCGAAGACATGCTGCAGGAGAAGGCAGAGCAGGACGGCGGCGAAGACGCCCTCGGCCAGCTCGACGCCAGCTTCACCCTGATGATGCTGACCTTCGCCGAGTTCATTCCGGCGCTGATCGAGGCACTCGGTGGCGAGGCGATGCCCGAAGGCATCTGATGCCCCGACAGGCGCCGCGTCCGCGCGACGCCTGACACCATAAAACGGCCCATATAAAAGAAGGACGGCCCATGCGTGCTCTCATCCTGCTCAGCCGCTTCATGGGCAACACCTTCGCCCTCTGGGTGCTGCTCTTCGCCATCCTGGCGTTCTTCATTCCCGCCCTCTTCACCCCGCTTACCGTCGCCATCGTGCCCATGCTCGGCGTGGTGATGTTCGGCATGGGCCTGACACTCAAGGTCGAGGACTTCGCCGAAGTCGCACGGCATCCCTGGCGCGTCACTCTCGGCGTGATCGCCCACTTCGTCATCATGCCCGGCATGGCCTGGCTGCTCTGCCAACTGATGCACCTGCCGCCGGAAATCGCCGTCGGCGTCATCCTGGTCGGCTGTTGCCCCAGCGGTACCGCATCCAATGTGATGACCTGGCTCTCGCGTGGCGACCTGGCACTGTCGGTGGCGATTGCCGGCGTAACCACCCTCCTCGCCCCGCTACTCACCCCCGCATTGATCTGGCTGCTGGCCTCCGCCTGGCTGCCGGTGTCCTTCGGCGCGCTGTTCTGGTCGATCCTGCAGGTCGTCGTGGTGCCCATCGTCCTCGGCCTCGCCGCCCAGCGCATGCTCGGCGCGCGGGTGCGCCACGTGGTGGATGTGCTGCCGCTGATTTCGGTGATATCCATCGTGATCATCGTCGCCGCCGTGGTCGCCGCCAGCCAGGCGAAGATCGCCGAATCCGGTCTGCTGATCATGGCCGTGGTGATCCTGCACAACGGCTTCGGCTTCCTGCTCGGCTACTTCACCGCCAAGGTCTTCGGCCTGCCGCTGGCGCAGCGCAAGTCACTGGCGCTGGAAGTCGGCATGCAGAACTCCGGTCTCGGCGCCGCCCTGGCCAGCGCGCACTTCTCGCCACTCGCAGCCGTGCCCAGCGCGCTGTTCAGCGTCTGGCACAACATCTCCGGCGCCACGCTGTCCACCTGGTTCCGGCGCATGACCGACGAACCCTCCGCCCAGAAACAAGCGCCGCAATAGGGCAGGAATCCGGCGCCGGGTTGCCCGGCGCACTGAATTTGTGCAAAATAATGCACATTGTGAGGACGACCTCACCACCTTCCGGTGCTCCAGCGGGGACGGCCCTTCGTATCCATCCACCGTATGGAGAGCTCCATGTCCTGGGTCATTCTGTTCGTCGCCGGCCTGTTCGAAGTCGCCTGGGCCGTCGGCTTGAAGTACACCGAAGGTTTCACCCGTCCGATACCCACCGCTCTGACCGTGCTGGCGATCATCACCAGCATGGGCCTGCTTGGCCTGGCGATGCGCAATCTGCCGCTGGGCACTGCCTACGCCATCTGGACCGGCGTCGGCGCAGTAGGCACCGTCATCGTCGGTATCGTGCTGTTCGGCGAGTCCATGGCGCCGGTACGCCTGCTCAGCGTTGCGCTGATCCTGTGCGGACTGGTCGGCCTGAAATTGAGCCACTGACGCTGTATCGGTTCTCGATACCGGCGGGCTGTCGCTTTCCCGAAAATTTGTCGGTATGCTGCGGGCCACTGTGTTTGCTTGGGTCACTGTGGCTCGTGACCAGGAGGGGCCACGCCCCGCCAACCGGCTTCGACTGCACCTTGCAACTCAGGACGAGCGCGGACTTTTCCGCAAAACAATATTCAATAGTTCAAGGTGTATTTCCATGTCGAATCGTCAGACCGGCACCGTCAAGTGGTTCAATGACGCCAAGGGCTTCGGCTTCATCACTCCGGAAAGCGGCAACGATGTCTTCGTGCACTTCCGCTCCATCCAGGGCACCGGCTTCAAATCGCTGCAGGAAGGCCAGAAGGTCTCCTTCGTTGTGGTTGAAGGCCAGAAGGGCCTGCAGGCTGACGAAGTTCAGGTTATCTGAACCGCGACACGCCCATGAAAAAGCCCCCGCACTGCCGGGGCTTTTTCTTTGCCGAATGAAAACTCAGCGTGCCGCACCGCGCAGCACAGCGACCTGCTCCTGCAGCGCCAGGCGCTTGGCCTCCTCCGGCGCCACCGGCTGACCGGCCACCAGGCAGACCCGCGACCACAGGCGGCGGAAGAAGCCCTTCTGCGGATCGCGGCTGAAGAAGCTGCCCCACAGCCCCTGCAGCGCCATCGGGATCACCGGCACCGGAGTCTCCTCGATGATGCGCTCCACGCCACCGCGGAACTCGTTCATCTCGCCGTCCAGGGTCAGCATGCCTTCGGGAAAGATGCACACCAATTCCCCTTCGCGCAGGTACTCGGCGACCTTGGCGAATGCCTTCTCGTAGGTCTCGGCATCTTCGTTGCGCCCGGCGATGGGCACGGCCCCCGCCGTACGGAAGATGAAGTTGAGCACCGGAATGCGGAAGATCTTGTAGTACATGACGAAGCGCACTGGGCGACGCACGGAGCCGGCGATCAGCAGCGCGTCGACGAAGGACACGTGGTTGCACACCAGAACGGCCGGACCTTCATCGGGGATGGCTTCGAGGTTGCGATGGTCGACCCGGTACATCGAGTGGGTCAGCAGCCACACCAGGAAGCGCATGGTGAATTCGGGCACGATCTTGAAGATGTACACGTTCACCGCGACGTTCATCAGCGAGAGCACGAGGAACAGTTCGGGGATCGACAGCTTCGCCACCGACAGCAGCAGGATCGAGACGACCGCCGCGACCACCATGAACAGCGCGTTGAGGATGTTGTTGGCGGCGATGACTCGCGCGCGCTTGTCCTCCTCGGTGCGCGCCTGGATCAGCGCATACAACGGCACGATGTAGAAGCCGCCGAAGATGCCGATGCCGAGGATATCCGCCAGCACCGCCCACGACTGCGAGTGCTCGAGCACCGCCAGCCAGTTGTACGGCTGTTCGCCCTGCGGGAAACCACCCGAATGCCACCAGAGAAGGATGCCGAACAGGCTGAGGCCGATGGAGCCGAAGGGCACCAGGCCGATCTCCACTTTCTTGCCGGATAGCTTTTCGCACAGCATCGAGCCCAGCGCGATACCCACCGAGAACACGGTGAGAATCAGCGTCACCACGCTCTCGTCGCCGTGCAGCAGCTCCTTGGCGTAGGTCGGGATCTGCGTCAGATAGACCGCGCCGAGGAACCAGAACCAGGAGTTGCCCACCAACGAGCGCGACACCGCCGGGCGCTGGCGCAGGCCGAGCATGAGAATGGCCCAGGACTGGCGGAAGATGTTCCAGTCAATGGCCAGGTCCGGAAGCGCCGCGGCCGCGCGGGGAATGTTGCGGCTGGCAAGGAAACCACAGACCGCCACCAGCACCACGGCGACACCGACACCGGCGGCGTAGTCCTGCCGCGACATCAGCACACCGGCGCCGATGGTGCCGCAGAGGATGGCGAGGAAGGTACCCATTTCCACCAGGGCGTTGCCGCCGACCAGTTCGTCTTCGCGCAGATGCTGCGGCAGGATCGAGTATTTCACCGGGCCGAACAGCGCCGAGTGGGTACCCATGGCGAACAGCGCGAGGAACAGCAGCGGAAGGCTGCCGAACACGAAGCCCGCGGCGCCTACCGCCATGATCACGATCTCGGCCAGCTTCAGCGCACGCATCAGCGCGTCCTTGTTGAACTTCTCGCCGAACTGGCCGCCCAGGGCGGAGAACAGGAAGAACGGCAGGATGAACAACAGCGCGCAGAGGTTGACCAGCAGGTTGCGGTCACCGCCGACGGTGAGGTGATAGAGGATTGCGAGGATCAACGACTGCTTGAAGATGTTGTCGTTGAACGCACCCAACAGCTGGGTGATGAAGAAGGGCAGGAATCGCTTGGTGCCCAGCAGGGCGAATTGCGAGTGTTGAGACATCGTCCTTGTATACCTGCGTAGCGGCCTTGAGCCGGAATGACAGCACGGATATGACGGCAACAGCGTGAAGAAAAGCCACATTTTCTGCACAAATCCATTGCAACCGGGCAATCCACCCAAGAAAAAGCCCGTCGCGAAGGACGGGCTGTTCCGGGCCGGGTCGACGTCAGAAGCCGACGCTGCCCTGCACGTAGAAGGTGCGTGGCTCGCCGAGGTAGATGCCGGCGTTGTTGTCGCTGGAACGGGTGTAGTTCATCTGGTCGAAGAGGTTCTTCACTCCGGCGGCGACCTTCAGGTTCGACGCCTGAGGGCCAAAGTCGTAGCCCACGCGGGCGTTCCACAGCACGTAGCCGGGGATGTCGCCGTACTGGCCATCGGCGCTCGGTTCGGTGATGTAGTTGCCGGTGAAGCTGCCGTTGGCGTTGGTGGTCGGGCCGGGCGCGCGCTGCTTGGACTGGGCGAAACCGTCGACGTTGTAGGTCCAGCGGTCGTGCTCGTAGCGCAGGCCGATGGTCGCCACCTGGCGCGAATAGAGTGGCAGGTCGCGGCCCTTGAACGCCGGGATATCCCCCTCGTAGGTCGCACGGGTGTAGGTCAGGGTGCCGTAGGCGGTCAGGCCGGCGAGAACCGGGTCCAGCGCGGCCATGTCGTAGTGTGCCGACGTCTCGATGCCCTGGTGCTTGGTGGCGCCCAGGTTGGTCCAGCCCACGTCGTTGCTGATGTATTGCAGCTCGTCGTCGAAGTCGATGTAGAACAGCGTGACTTCGCCACCCCAGGTGCCGTTGTCGTAGCGGGTTCCCACTTCGTAGGTCTTCGCCTTCTCCGGCTGCAGGCCGCTGGCGGTGTCGTTGCCGCTGCCGCCTTGGCCGAGCTGGAAGTACTGCAGGCTGCCGAAGGACGTCTCGTAGTTGGCGAACAGCTTCCACTCGTCCGACAGGTGATACATCACCGCCAGCGCCGGCAGCGGCTCGTTGTAGTCCTTGCTGCGGTTCTTCTCCTGGACCGGCTTGCCCTTGTTGTCGATCACCGGGCGCTCGTGCCAGTCGGTGGAGATGCGCTCGAAGCGGATGCCCGGGGTGACGGTCCAGTTGCCCACGTCGATCTTGTCGTCGAGGTAGATGGAGTTCGCCTCGGTGCCGCCGGTGCGGTCCTGGTAGGTGTGGCCATCGCCGCCGGGGGTCGGCAGCGTGGTCGGGATGTTGTTGATCAGGGCGACCTGGCTGGCGCGCTCATGCATCGCTTCCTTCAGGTAGCGGTAGCCGATGCTGGCTTCCTGGGTGGTCGGGCCGACCATGAAGATCTTCGAGACGCGCGGCTCGATACCGAAGGTGTGGTAGTCGCGCGGGTAGGATGCCAGGGTCTTGAGGTCGCGGTTGGCGATGGTGCTGCCGCGGAAGCTGTCGCTGTAGTAGGTCAGCACCTCGACCTGGGTGAGGTCGTCGATTTGCCGCTTGTACTTGAGCGAGACGTCCTTGCGACGGCCGGTGAAGTTGTCGTAGTCGCGCACCGACTGGTACGGGTCCTTGTCGAACTGCGCCTGGGTCAGGCCGCCGGGCATGTCGGCGCCGCCATCGTAATAATGGAAGTTGGCGGAAAACTCGTCGGCGTCGGTGGGCGCCCAGTGGGTCTTGAACATCACGTCGTCGATGTCGGTGGCATCGTTGCTGTCACGGTAGCCTGCACCTTTCACGCCCGAATACAGCAGCGCGGCGCCCATCCCGTTGTCGGCGGTGCCGCCAAGGAAGGCGTTGTAGAGCTTCTTCCAGCCGCCGTGGGAAGCGGTTTCCACGGTGCTGCCGACGTCGCCGGAGAATTCCTTGGGAATCGCACGGGTGACGAAGTTGATCACCCCGCCGACGTTCTGCGGTCCATAGCGCACGGAACCGGCGCCGCGCACGACGTCGACGCTGTCGAGGTTGCCCACCGCCAGCGGGAACATCGACAGTTGCGGCTGGCCGTACGGCGCCACGGCGGCCGGGACGCCATCGATGAGCACGGTGGAGCGCGGCGACAGGCGCGAGGTCAGGCCGCGCACGCCAACGTTGAGGGAGACATCGCTACCACCGGTGCCGTTGTTGTCCTGCACCTGCACGCCAGGAATGCCACGCAGCACGTCGCGCACGTTCTGCGCGCCCTCTTCGATCATCTGCTCGCGGCGGACCACGGTGCGCGCGCCGGGATGGTTCTGCACCACCTGCTGGTCGGCCTCGCCGAGCCAGTCACCGACCACGGTGACGGTCTCCAATTCCTTGGTCTCTTCCTCGGCCTGCGCTGGCAGCAGCGGCGTGGCCAGGGCTATGGCGATCGCCAGGCGCGACCACGAACGAACGGATGACATGCTTTCCCTCCCCGGGTACTTCGTGAAGGGGCGGGAAATTAGAACTGATTGTAAATTTTGTAAATGCAAATGCATCTCAAATGAAAAAATATTCCGGTTGACTCAGATTCTCTTTTCGGTATTTCGAACGACTGTTCATCAGCAACGGCAATAGGCCAGTCGCTCTTCACTGGCGGGGCCTGACTGCTAACGGCAAGGGGAGAATCAGGCGGGACGGAAGGATCGCGCACAAGCCTGGCGATACTCGCCAGGGCCGACGCCATAGGCCTGCTTGAACTGCCGGCTGAGGTGGCTCTGGTCGGCGAAGCCCAATTGCATTGCCACGTTCACCGGCATGCAGCCCTGCTTGAGCAGCGCCCTCGCCTGCTCCAGGCGGCGCTGCTTGAGCCAGGCGTGAGGTGGCAAGCCAGTGGCCTTGCGGAACACGCGGGCGAAGTGGAAGGGCGACAGCCCGACTGCAGCGGCCAGCTCCTCCAGCGACGGCGGCTCCATCAACCGCGAACCGAGCAGTTCGCGGGCCCGTGCCACAGCCACAGGCTCGTTGCCAGCAGGTGGCGCCTCGGGAATCCGCGCGTGACGCTGGAACAGCAACAGGAGCGCCTCGCGCCAGCAAGTCTGGCGCTGCAGCACAGTGGCGTCGGAATCCACCAGGCGATGGGCGGCGAACAGCGCCTGCACCAGCTCCGGATCGAACACCACGCTGGCGTCGAACGACGGCGTGCCACCTCCGCCCAGCTCCAGTTCCTCCAGCACGCCGGAAACCTGCGCCAGCTCCGGATAGAAGCCGCGGTAGCGCCAGCCGGCCTCGTCGGCCTTGGAACCGGTGTGGACCTCGTCAGGGTTGATCAGCACCACGCTGCCGGCCGGGGCGAAGTGCTCGGCGCCGCGATGGTGAAAGCGCTGCGCACCCTGCTCGATCATGACGAAGGCAAAGCCTTCATGGACGTGGGGCGAGAACACCTGCTCGATGTAGCGCGCGTGCAGCAGCTCGACGCCGCCCAGCTCCTGGGCGCGCCAGAAGCGGGTACGTTCGCCGCTCGCGTCGTGTTCTGCCATGGTCCTGCCTCGATGTCGCACCGCTGTTCTGGAGAACGAGCGGGGCGGTCACCTTACACCGCCCCGTCAGCCGTTGAAACCGGCTTCCAGCGCGGCCTTCACCTGCGGCCATTCCTGGTCGGTGATGCTGTAGAGGATGGTGTCATCGAGCCGTCCCCCCGCCAGGCGGCGATGGTTGCGCAGCACGCCTTCGCGCACCGCGCCGAGCTTCTCGATGGCGCGCTGGGAGCGCTCATTGCTGGCGGCGGTCTTGAACTGCACGCGGACCATCTTCCAGCTGTCGAAGGCGTGGCGCAGCATCAGGTACTTCATCGTGGCGTTGAGGCCGCTGCCGTGCTGGGTCTGGTCCAGCCAGGTGGCGCCGATCTCGCAGGCCGGCAATGCCGGAAGGAAGTCCATGAAGCGCGTGGTGCCTACGATCTGGTTGCCCAGGCGCACCACCAGCGGCAACGCGCGGCCCTCGCGCTGGTCGGCCAGCCCCTGGCGGTACCAGTCCGGGCGCCCCGGCGCACTCATGAACTGCAGGACGTCGCGGTTCTGCTCCGCCAGCGTCACCAGGTCCGGCACGTCGGCCTCCACCATCGGCTCCAGGCGCAGGGCCCCGCGCTGCAAGGTGATGGGTAACGGTCTGAACATGGCGCCCTCCTCGAAACACGACGCGAAATCATCGCTTACATCAGAGCGTAGCGGCCCGGCGAAGTGCCGCGACCCCAACCGGGCGCGACGGACGGACCGCGAAAAGGCCGGCAAGCTACCAGTCCGGCGGCTCGCCCTCAAGTGTGAGGCGTGACACAGCGCCACTGAGACATTGGTAGCAGGCGTCTGACAGTTCCGGACTTTGGTGCGAAACTGCTGCCAGTGCTCCTGCGGGGGAGCCAGTTCATTTCCGGAGTCAGCATGTCGTTGTCCAGTGGGTTGATCGCAACGGTCGCCCTGCTCTACATGGCGGTCCTGTTCGCCATCGCGTTCTATGGCGACCGCCGTCGCGCCCCCCTTTCGCCGCGTGTCCGCGCCTGGGTCTACAGCCTGTCGCTGGCGGTCTACTGCACCAGCTGGACCTTCTTCGGCGCCGTCGGCCAGGCCGCCGACCAGTTGTGGTCGTTCCTGCCGATCTATGTCGGCCCCGTGCTGCTCATGCTCTTCGCGCCCTGGGTGCTGCAGAAGATGATCATGATCAGCAAGCAGGAGAACATCACCTCCATCGCCGACTTCATCGCCGCGCGCTATGGCAAGTCGCAGGCACTGGCCGTCGTGGTGGCGCTGATCTGCGTAGTCTGCGTGCTGCCCTACATCGCCCTGCAGCTCAAGGGCATCGTCCTCGGCGTGAACCTGCTGATCGGCGCCGGCCCCGACTCCACCGGCATCCGCGCCCAGGACACGGCGCTGATCGTGTCGCTGATCCTCGCACTCTTCACCATCGTCTTCGGCACCCGCAACCTGGACGTCACCGAGCATCACCGCGGCATGGTGCTGGCCATCGCCTTCGAGTCACTGGTCAAGCTCACCGCCTTCATCGCCGTCGGCATCTTCGTCACCTACGGCCTCTACGACGGCTTCGGTGACCTGGTGGACAAGGCCCGCGTCGCCCCGCAGCTCACCGAGTACTGGAAGGAGACCGTGCACTGGCCGGCGATGCTGCTGCAGACCGGCGTGGCGATGACCGCCATCATGTGCCTGCCGCGCCAGTTCCATGTGCTGGTGGTGGAGAACATCGAACCGCGCGACCTCAACCTCGCGCGCTGGGTCTTCCCGATCTACCTGGTGCTGGCCGCGCTGTTCGTGGTGCCGATCGCCCTGGCCGGGCAGATGCAATTGCCGGCGGGTGTGATGCCGGACTCCTTCGTGATCAGCCTGCCGCTGGCCGAGGCGCATCCCGCGCTCGCCCTGCTGGCGTTCATCGGTGGCGCCTCGGCAGCCACCGGCATGGTGATCGTCGCCAGCGTGGCGCTGTCCACCATGGTCTCCAACGACATGCTGCTGCCCTGGCTGTTGCGCCGCAAAGGCGAGGCCGAGCAGCCGTTCGAGGTGTTCCGCCACTGGCTGCTGACCGTGCGCCGGGTGAGCATCGCGCTGATCCTCCTGCTGGCCTACGTCAGCTACCGCCTGCTGGGCTCCACCGCAAGCCTCGCCACCATCGGCCAGATTGCCTTCGCCGCCATCGCCCAGCTGGGCCCGGCGATGATCGGCGCGCTGTACTGGAAGCAGGCCAACCGCCGCGGCGTGTTCGCCGGCCTGGCCGCCGGTTCGCTGCTGTGGGCCTACACCCTGGTGCTGCCGGTGGTCGCCAAGGGCCTGGGCTGGCCGCTGGAATCCTTCCCCGGCCTGGCCTGGCTCGCCGGCCAGCCGTTCGGCCTGTCCATCGAACCGCTGACCCTCGGCGTACTGCTCTCGCTGATCGGCAACTTCGCGCTGTTCGGGCTGGTCTCGGTATTTTCCCGCACCCGCGTCTCCGAGCACTGGCAGGCCAGCCGCTTCATCGGCCAGGAAATCTCCCAGAAGCTCAGCTCGCGCTCGATGCTCGCGGTGCAGCTGGAAGACCTGCTGATGCTCGCCGCCCGCTTCGTCGGCGAGGAGCGCGCACGGCAGAGCTTCATCCGCTTCGCCTACCGCCAGGGCAAGGGTTTCACCCCCAGCCAGAACGCCAACGACGAGTGGATCGCCCACACCGAGCGCCTGCTCGCCGGCGTACTCGGCGCCTCCTCCGCGCGCGCCGTGGTGAAGGCCGCCATCGAAGGCCGCGAGATGCAGGTGGAGGACGTGGTGAAGATCGCCGACGAAGCCTCCGAAGTGCTGCAGTTCAACCGCGCGCTGCTGCAGGGCGCCATCGAGAACATCACCCAGGGCATCAGCGTGGTCGACCAGTCGCTGCGCCTGGTGGCCTGGAACCACCGCTACATCGAGCTGTTCGAGTACCCGGACGGGCTGATCTACGTCGGCCGCCCGATCGCCGACATCATCCGCTACAACGCCGAGCGCAACCTCTGCGGCCCCGGCGACCCCGACCTGCATGTCGCCAAGCGCCTGTACTGGATGCGCCAGGGCACGCCGCACACCTCCGAGCGTCTATTCCCCAACGGGCGGGTGATCGAGCTGATCGGCAATCCGATGCCCGGCGGCGGCTTCGTCATGAGCTTCACCGACATCACCAACTACCGCGACGCCGAGCAGGGCCTCAAGGACGCCAACGAAAGCCTGGAGCAGCGGGTGCAGGAGCGCACTTTCGAACTGTCGCAGCTCAACCACGCGCTCACCGAAGCCAAGGGCACGGCCGAAGCGGCGAACCAGTCGAAGTCGCGCTTCCTCGCTGCGGTCAGTCATGACCTGATGCAGCCGCTGAACGCCGCACGGCTGTTCTCCGCCGCCCTCGCCCACCAGGAAAAACTGCCCGAGGAAGCCACCGAACTGGTGCGCCACCTCGACTCGTCCCTGCGCTCGGCAGAAGACCTGATCACCGACCTGCTGGACATCTCGCGTCTCGAGGGAGGCCGCGTCAGCGCCGACGTCGCGGCGTTCCCGCTGAGCAACCTGTACGACACCCTCGGCGTGGAATTCCGTGTGCTGGCCCAGGAGCACGGCATCGATTTCCATGTACGCGGCAGCAAGCTGCGCGTGGAGAGCGACATCAAGCTGCTGCGCCGCGTACTGCAGAACTTCCTCACCAACGCCTTCCGCTACGCCAAGGGCCACGTGCTGCTGGGCGTGCGCCGCGAAGCGGGCCATCTGCGCCTGGAAGTCTGGGACCACGGCCCGGGCATCCCGCCGGACAAGCTGCAGGTGATCTTCGAAGAGTTCAAACGCCTGGACAGCCACCAGACCCGCGCCGAAAAAGGCCTGGGCCTCGGCCTGGCGATCGCCGACCGGCTGTGCAAGGTGCTCGGCCATCGCCTGGAAGTGCGCTCCTGGCCGGGCAAGGGCAGCGTGTTCAGCGTCAGCGTGCCGCTGGCCCGCCAGCCGGCGCCTGCGCCGCTCAACGGGCACAAGGTGGAAACCCCGGAACAGCTCAATGGCGCCCAGGTGCTCTGTGTCGACAACGAGGACAGCATCCTCACCGGCATGAACAGCCTGCTGACCCGCTGGGGTTGCCGCGTGCTCACCGCGCGCAGCCGCGAGGAATGCCAGGCGCTGCTGGACGAGGACGCACGCCCGCAACTGGCGCTGATCGACTACCACCTGGACGACGGCGAACTGGGCACCGACCTCATGGCCTGGCTGCGCACTCGCCTGGGCGAACCCGTCCCGGGCGTGGTGATCAGCGCGGACGCCCGCCCGGAACTGGTGGCGCAGATCCACGCCGCCGGGCTCGACTTCCTGCCCAAACCGGTGAAGCCGGCAGCGTTGCGGGCGCTGTTGAGTCGGCATCTGAGCCTGAGGTAAGTCGCCCTGCCGAGCTTTGGCAGCGGCGGCGGTTCGCGAGCAAGCTCGCTCCTACGAAGAGCACCCGACTTTTCCCTGTAGGAGCGAGCTTGCTTGCGAACCCGCCCACCATCCTCAGCCAGATCATCCTCACGCTACCCTCCCCCGCCACTGCAACAACACGACCCCGGCGATGATCAGCCCGACGGCCAGCAGGCCCTCGGGCGACAGTCGCCGCACCGGGAAACCGGCCCAGCCGAACTGGTCGCACAACGCCGACATCAGCATCTGCCCCGCCACCACGCAGGCCAGGAAAGTCGCGGCGCCCAGCTGCGGCGCCAGCATCACCGCCACCGTCAGGTAGGCCGCGCCGAACAGTCCGCCCAGCCAGCCCCACCAGGGCGTGCTGGCAATGCCCGCCGCCGGTGGAAGCGGCACGCGGAAGGCCAGCAGCGCGATGATCACCGCCACCAGGCTCACGCCCAGGGACGTCAGGCTCGCGCTCAGCGGATGGCCCAACTGGCGGCCGAGCAACGAGTTGCTGCCCGCCTGCAAGGCAACCAGCGCACCCACGCCAATGGCGGGCAGCAGAAGAAGCAGTTTCGACATCGATTTTCCTCCGATTCTTGTCGACACCGTCAGCGTCTGCTATCCATCTCGCGCATGGAAATGAATGATTGGCACACCCTTAATGCACTCGATTCATGATTTGCGCCGCATCGATCTCAACCTGCTGGTGATCCTCGATGCCTTGCTGGACGAACGCCACGTTTCCCGCGCAGCCGACCGACTGGCCATGACCCAGCCCGCCGTGAGCCACGCGCTCAACCGCCTGCGCGATCTGCTCGATGACCCGTTGCTGGTGCGCGCTGGCAACCAGATGCAATTGACTCGTCGTGGTTTCGAACTGGCCGGGCCGCTGCGGGAAATCCTCGACGGCGTGCGCCGGCTGGTGCTGGGCGACGACTTCGACCCGGCCAGCGCCGAACTGGAGCTGCGCCTGGGCATGTCCGACTACGGCACCTGGGTACTGCTGCCGACCCTGCTGCCAATGCTGCGTCGCGAAGCGCCGGGCATTCACCTGGACGTGCGCCAGGCCTCGCGGATCGGGATGGCCGAGCAGGTGGCGAGCGGCGAGCTGGATGGCGCCGTCGGCGTGTTCCCGATGTTGCCCGACGGGTTGCGTGTGCAGCCGCTGTTCGAGGAACGCTTCATCTGCCTATGTTCGACGGAAACCCTGGGCGACAGAAAGCGCCTGGACCTGGACGCCTACCTGACCGCCCCGCACCTGCGGGTGGCCCTGCAGCAAAGCCCGGCGGAAGAGATCGACAGCCACCTGGAGAAACTCGGCCGACGCCGCCAGGTGGCCGCCACGGTGCCGCACTTCAGCGTGGCGCCGAGCCTGCTGGCGGGAACCGACATGGTCCTGACGATTGCTGCGCGAATGCTCCCGGACGATCTCGAACGCCATGGCCTGGCCAGCTTCGAGCCACCGCTGAAACTGGCGCCGTTCGACTTCGTGCAGATCTGGTCGGACAACAGCGAGGAGGACCCGGCGCGGCGCTGGCTGCGCACAAAGCTGGCCCAGGCGGCCAGCTGATCCTCTACTCCGGAGTTTCCAGGCGCCGGAGGATTTCCCCGACGCGCTCGCCGAGCATCTCGTTGGCCGAGCGCTTCAGGCCGCGCGCCAGCTCCACCAGCACCACCTGCTCGGCCACCGGGCGCAGGCGCTGGAAGACCTCGGCGAGGCGCTCGAGGTCCGCGGCGCCAGGCAACAGGTCTGCACCGGGCTTGTCCACCAGGTGCGTCACCACCAGGCGCACGATGCCGGCGGCCAGGTGTTCGGTGTCGGTGCGCAGCACCGCCAGATGATCCAGCAGCGCCGCCAGTGGAATGCCCGCGCGGTACAGCTCGACGCCAGCATTGAACAGGCGCGGGCTGGGAATGCTGATGCGTTCGCCATCGAACGCCAGCAGGCCCTGCGCCAGCGCCTGGTCGATCACCGCGTCATTCAGCTCGTCACCGAACAGCGTCTGCAGATCGCTGAATTCGATGCTGCCGGGGGACTCCAGGTTCCACGGCCCGACGATGGCCTCGTCTAGGCCGAGCACATGGTCCAGGTCGTGGCCGTGCTCCCAGCTCTGCAGCAGTTCCTTGATGTTGGCGATGTTGTAGCCGCGCTCCAGCAGGCGGTTGATCAGCCGCAAGCGACGCAGGTGGCTGGCGAAATACACCCCGGCGCGGCCCCGACGTTCCGGGGGCGGCAGCAGGCCGCGGTCCTGGTACGCACGCAGGTTTCGCACCGTGGTGCCGCCCTCGCGGGCCAGCTCATCCACCGTGTACTCGCGCTCTTCCTCTACCGTGGAGGGCGCGTCGTCCGGGCGTTGCAGCAGGCGCTGCAGGAGGTTCAGGGGTGTGCTCATGGCGCGGATGATAGTCACCGTTATGCCCTCAGAACAATCGAAAGCACTAGTCCCAAAGTGATCCGCCGCACAGCCCGGCGGCCCAACCAAAGACGGGAACTGCTCCCGCCACAATTCCCCCGCCCCGCCACAACCCGCGCCGCCAGCGGCTCAGCGCTCCGGTAACACTCAGGACCCGGCACGCGCGGCATGGCGCAACGTCCGCCGATGGGTCAGCATCGATCGTGACATCGACCGATGTAACGATAACAACAACCAGCCTGGAGAAAGTCATGTCCCAAGGCGCCTGGGTGCCCACTCCCGAAGACCTGCGGCACTTCCGCGAGACTCAGCAACTGGCCTACCGCTGCTGCGAAACCATTGCCGGCGAACTGCGCCCGGGCATCAGCGAGCGAGAGACCGCCGCCCTGATGAAGACCTGGCTGCTCGATCACGGCGTGCGCGACTGGTTCCACCAGCCCTTCGCCTGGTTCGGCCCGCGCACCTCGTTCAAGGGCTTCGACGGCCTGCGCCACCTGGGCGGCTTCAACCTGGCCTTCTACCCCGGCAAGCAGCGTCTGGAGGAAGGCATGCCGTTCATCCTCGACTGCGCGCCGACCCTGGGCGCCTACACCGCCGATGTCGGCTACTCCGGCGCGCTGGGCCACAACCTGCTGGTGGAGCGTCTGATGGACGACCTGCTGGCGCACCGCAACCTGATCGTCGAACAGGTCCGCCAGCGCCTGCCCCTGGCCGAAGTCAGCCAGTCGGTGGACCGCCTCTGTCAGCGCCAGGGCACCCTGCCCCGGCACAAGGCCTACCCCTTCGAAGTGCTGGCCCACCGCGTGGAAAAACTCGGCGCGCGGGACAGCGGCCCCTCGCTGGCACGCTTCGGCGTGCGCAACATCGCCACGCTGATGAAGAACGCCCTGATCACTGGCCGCCGCGAAGGCTGGTCGCCGCTGTGGTCGAGCAACGACCGCTCGCAACACGCGCCGACGCCCGGCCTCTGGGCGGTGGAGCCACACCTGGGCCTGCGCGGCGTGGGTGCCAAGTTCGAAGAGCTGTTGGTGGTCACCGAGGACGATGCCTACTGGCTGGACGACGACCTGCCCCACGTGCGCCGCTGGATCGCCCGCGGCCTGATCAGCGCTCCGGCGCGGCGGGAGGTGGCATGAACGCCATGCTGGAAAAATCCCTGCCGGCACCGGAACGCCTCGAGGTGCAATCGGGCAACGTGCGCCTGGCCGTGTGGCGCTGGGGCGAGTCGCACTTGCCGATGGTGCTGTTCGTCCACGGCTACCCGGACAACCATGAAGTCTGGCTGCCGCTGATCCGCCAGCTGTCCGGGCGCTATCAACTGGTCGCCTACGACGTGCGCGGCGCCGGCGAATCGGACAAGCCGCGCAAGACCCGCGACTACCGCCTGGAACTGCTCAGCCAGGATCTCAAGGCGGTGCTCGATGCGGTCAGCCCGCAGTGCGCGGTCCATCTGGTGGCCCACGACTGGGGCTCGATCCAGACCTGGGAGAGTGTCACCGATCCGCAGCTGCGCGCGCGCATCGCTTCCTACACCAGCGTCTCCGGTCCGTGCCTGGACCATGTCGGCTTCTGGATGCGCGACCGCCTGCGCCGCAAGACGCCACGCGCGCTGCTGCAGATGGCTAGCCAATTGCTGCACTCCTGGTACATCTACTACTTCCACCTGCCGTTTCTGCCGTCGCTGTCCTGGCGCTTCGGCGCGGCCAAGGCCTGGCCGCAGTACCTGCGCAAGGTCGAAGGCATCCGCAACCCGGCGCGCAACCCGCACCAGGCCAGCGACGGCGAACACGGCGTGAAGCTCTACCGGGCCAATTTCATCCCCTCGATCTTCAAGCCGCGCAAGCGCCATACCGAGGTGCCGGTGCAGCTCATCGTGCCCACCCGCGACCGCTACGTCGGCCAGCAACTGTTCCAGCAACTCTCACTGTGGGCGCCGCGCCTGTGGCGCCGCGACGTCACCGCCGGGCACTGGCAACTGCTCGCCGAGCCTACCCAGCTGGGCAACTGGATCGACGAATTCGTCAGTCACATCGACGGTGGCGAAGCCACGCCGGAACTGCAGCGTGCCGCGCTGAAACCCGGCGCCGGCCCGTTCGCCGGCAAGCTGGTGGTGGTCACCGGTGCAGGCGGCGGCATCGGCCGTTCGACCCTGCTGAGCTTCGCCGAACGCGGCGCCAGCGTGCTGGCTGCGGACATCGACCCGGCCGCCGCCGAGCGCAGCGCCGAGCTGGCCCGCGCGGTGGGCGCCAGTGCCTGCAGCTACTGCGTGGACGTGGGCGACAGCCCCGCCATGGAGCGCTTCGCCCAGTGGGTGAAGTCCAGCCTCGGCGTGCCCGACGTGGTGGTCAGCAATGCCGGCATCGGCATGGCCGGGCCGATGCTCAAGACCACCCCGGAGGAATGGGAGCGCCTGTTGCGCATCAACCTGTGGAGCGTGATCGACGGCTGCCGGCTGTTCGGCCGGCAGATGGTCGAGAGCGGCAAGCCGGGGCACCTGGTCAACGTCGCCTCCGGCGTGGCCTTCGCACCGTCGCGCAACTACCCGGCCTACGCCACCAGCAAGGCGGCGGTGCTGATGCTCAGCGAGTGCCTGCGCGCCGAACTGGCGGGCGATGGCATCGGCGTCAGCGCGGCGTGCCCGGGCTTCGTCGATACCGGCATCGTCCAGGCCACGCGCTTTGCCGGCCTGGATGACGAGCAACAGGCGAAGCACCGCGCCAGGGTGCAGCGCTTCTACCGTCGGCGCCGGCTCAGCCCGGACACCGTCGGCGAACGCATCACCCGCGCGGTGGAACGCAACCAGCCGGTGGTGAAGGTCGGCAGCGAAGTGCACCTGGGCGCCCTGCAATGGCGCTTCATGCCCTGGCTGTCACGCCTGTTCGCCCGCCTCAACCTGACTGCCTGAGAACGCCCATGAACGACCATCATCACAAGCTGGTGCAACGCAAGGTGCAGTTCGACTACACCGACTCGCCCCTGCACTGGATTCCCGGCGAGGCCGAGGCGTCCCACACGATCAACGTCATCCACATGATGCTGCCGGCCGGCGAGCTGTGGTTCTGCCGGCTGTACAACAAGGCCCTGCCGTTCGTGAAGGAAGGCCCGCTGCGCGATGACGTGCAGGGCTTCATCCGCCAGGAAGCGATGCACGCCCGCGCCCACAACGGCGCGCTGGAGCGCTACCTGAGCCATCACGGTATCGATACCACGCGCTACCTGAAGGTCATGGACTACCTGTTCGAGCAGTTGCTCAGCGATACACCGCTGGGCCTGACCCTGTTCAACCGCACCGCCTGGCTCAAGCGCTGGTGGATCGGCCAGCGCTGCGCCATCGTCGCGGCGGTGGAGCACTTCACCTGCGTACTGGGTAAATGGATCCTGGAAGCGGACGCCCTGGACCGCGCCAAGGCTGACCCGGTGCTGCTGGACCTGTTCCGCTGGCACGGCGCCGAAGAGGTCGAGCACCGCAACGTCGCCCACGATCTGCACGTGCACCTGGGCGGCAGCTTCGTCAGCCGCCAGCTGTGGATGTTCGTGGTACTGCCGCTGATCATCTACCTGTTCGCCTTCGGCACCCGCACTCTGTCGCGACAGGACCCGAGCATCGCCAGGCCGCGCTCCTTCGCCGCGATCTGGCGCGATGGATCGCGCAATGGCGTGCTGCCGAAGATCAGCTCCGTCGCCACCAGCTTCCTGCGCTACTTCAAGCCCTGGTACCACCCGGACCATGAGGCCAACACCCAGGAAGCGCTGGACTACCTGGCCCGCTCGCCCGCCGCCAGCCGGGCCGCGCGCGCCTCGTAACGCCTGCCGGCGCGCCCGCGCAGTGGATGCGCGGCGCACGCCGATCGCATACTGCGGCATCCGTTACTCGATTCAGGGATGCCGCCGTATGCCGATGGGAACCTATCCGCTTCACCCCGCCCTTTCCTCCCGCGTGGAGCGCCTGCCGGAGCAGGTGGACGTGGTCATCGCCGGCAGCGGCATCATGGGTTGCGCCACCGCCTGGCAGCTCGCGGGCCTTGGCCTGAGCGTGCTGGTGCTGGACAAGGCCGGCCTCGCCAGCCAGCAGTCCACCCGCGCCTGGGGTTTCGTCCGCCAGCAGGCTCGCGACCCGGCCGAAGTACCGCTGATGATGGCGGCGATCCCGCTGTGGGAGCGCCTGGAAGAAGCGCTGCAACTGCCGCTGGAATGGCGCCAGGGCGGTTGCCTGTACCTGGCCGAAACGCCGGAGCAACAGCACAAGTATGAGGACTGGCTGAAGGTCGCGGCCAACTTCAGCCTCGGCACCCGCCTGCTGGGCCGCGCGGAAGTCGCTCAAATGATGCCGGCCTTGAGCGATCCCGCACTCGGCGCCCTCTATACCGCCAACGACGGCCAGGCCGAACCGCGACGTGTCGCCCCTGCCTACGCGTTGCGTGCCATCGAACGCGGCGCCGTGTTCGTCGAAGGCTGCGGCGTCACCGGCATCGACCGCGCCGCCGGCGCCATCTGCGGCGTGCAGACTGAGCGCGGCTACGTGAAGACCCGGCAATTGCTGGTCTGCGCCGGCGCCAGCAGCTGGCGCCTGGTGCAGAGCCTCGGACTGACACTGCCGCAACAGGCCGTGCGCTGCACCGTCTCGCGCACCAGCCCCGGGCCGGATGTCGGCGCGCAAAGCTTCATTGGCCACGGCATCGGCTTCCGCCAGCGTGCCGACGGCAGCATCAATCTCGCTGACGAGACCCAGGCCGACATCGACCTCAACCTCGACTACCTGCGTGGCGCCAGGCACTACCTGCCGCACCTGCCGGAGCACCGCGCAGGCTTTTCCTTCAAGCTCAACGGCGCCCTGTTCCACGACCTTCGCCAGCGCCTGCCCGGCTCGGAGCGCAGCGTGAATGGCCCGGTCCTCGGCGAACGCGATCCGCAGGTCAAGGCGAACACCTCGCGCGTCTTCCAGGCGCAGACCCACCTCGCCAGGGCGTTCCCCGCGTTGCGCGATGTGAAGGTGGTGGAAAGCTGGGCTGGCCTGATCGACGTGCTACCCGACGGCATCCCGGTGCTCGACGCTCCGCCGGAAGTGCCGGGTCTGCTGATCGCCACCGGCTTCTGCGGCCATGGCTTTGCAATGGGGCCTATCGTCGGTCAGTTGATGAGTCAGTGGATTCACACCGGCGAGTCCGGCATGGACCTGCACGCCTTCCGGCTGCGGCGCTTCGCCGATGGGACGGCGGGCAAGCCCTACTCGCTGTTCTGAAGATGCGTGCCGGTAGGAGCGCGCCATGCGCGCGATCGCGGGCATGGCCCGCTCCTACAGGGGAATCAGGTATTCGGGCAACACGCAGACTCGCGTTACTCGCCCTCCTCCACCACCGGCGCATCATCGCTCAGCGCCCGCTCCAGCCAGTCCGTCGGCAGGTTCTTGCTGGCCCGCGCGCCCAGCAGCTTCACCTGCTCGGCGCGGCTGATCAGGTTGCCGCGCCCTTCGCAGAGCTTGTTGCGCGCCGCCGCATAGGTCTTGTCCAGCTGCTGCAGGCGGGTGCCCATCTCGTCCAGGTCCTGCACGAAGAGCACGAACTTGTCGTACAGCGCCCCGGCTCGCTCGGCGATCTCGCGGGCGTTCTGGTTCTGCCGCTCCTGGCGCCAGAGGCTGTCGATCACCCGCAGCGTTGCCAGCAGGGTGGTCGGGCTGACGATCACGATGTTGCGCTCGAAGGCTTCCTGGAACAGGTTCGGTTCGGCCTGCAGCGCCGCCGAGAAAGCGGCCTCGATCGGCATGAACAACAACACGAAGTCGAGACTGTGCAGGCCTTCGAGGCGGCGGTAATCCTTGTCGGACAGCCCCTTCACATGGCTGCGCAACGACAGCACATGGGCCTTCAGCGCCTGCTGGCGGATCACCTCGTCGTCGGCGGCGATGAACTGCTGGTAGGCGGTCAGACTGACCTTGGCATCCACCACCACCTGTTTGTCGCCGGGCAGGCGGATCAGCACGTCCGGCTGGAAGCGCTCGCCATCCGGCGCGCGCAGGCTGACCTGGGTTTCATACTCGCGGCCCTTCTCCAGGCCGGCATGTTCGAGCACGCGCTCCAGCACCAGTTCACCCCAGTTGCCCTGGGTCTTCTGCCCCTTCAGCGCGCGGGTCAGGTTGGTGGCTTCCTCACCCAGGCGCAGGTTCAACTGCTGCAGGCGCTCCAGCTCCTTGGTCAGCGAGAAGCGCTCGCGGGCCTCGGCCTGGTAGCTCTCCTCCACCCGTTTCTCGAAGGACTGGATCCGCTCCTTGAGCGGATCGAGCAACTGCCCGAGGCGCTGCTGGCTGGACTCGGCAAAGCGCTGCTCGCGCTCATCGAAGATCTTCCCGGCCAGTTCGGCAAACTGGGCACGCAGGTCATCCTTCGCAGCTTGCAGGTCGCCCAGGCGCTGCTGATGGTTTTCCTGCTGCTCGCGAAGCTCGGCAGACAGCGCCGCGTGCTCCGCCGACAAGCGACGCAACTCCACTTCCTTGTCGGCGCGCTCGGCCTGCCAATCCTGCTCGGCATTCCCCAAACGCGCGCGTTCCTCCTTGCCCAGTTCGACCTCACGGCGCAGCGCCGCGGCCTCGGCGGCGACCTCACCATGCCGGCCGCTCAGGCGCTGAAAGGCATCGCGATCCGCGTCGGCCTGGGCGGACAGCCCGTCCTGCGCCAGTTGCGCAGTGGCCAGGCGCTCGCGCAGCAAGGTTGCTTCCTGCTCCACCTCCACCCTGCGTGCCTGCAGTCGCCAGGCGAGCGCCGCCATGGGCAACAGTCCGGCGAGCGCACCAAGCAACAGAGCAGACAGATCAAGGGGCATGCAGGACTCCGGGGTGTGGCAATGGATCGCGCCAGTCTAACAGTCACCCGCCCGATGAGCCTTCGTCCTCTGTAAGGGCCCTGGGACAAGGCTCCTGAGCAAGCGCTCGGGACAATCCACAGAAGCTGTGGATAACTCAGTGGAGAACTTGCTGAAAACAGCCCATACCCCCAGTGAACTGGGGCCGTATGACAGATTGGTGATTTTTTCACCAATAGAAATTTCCTTTATTTTTCAACAAGTTAAAAAACGCAAGGAAATTCGCGAGGTGGCCAGATGCAATGTTTCGGGGGCTTGACAGAGTGCGTCAGCATTGTGCACAAGTGCGCGCCACGCAGCAGCCGACCGCCCCGTTTCAGGGCAGTGGATAGGAAGTGTTCTCAGGTAGACAGTGCATTCAGCCGGGCGACGCGCGCGCCGGAAGCTCCGTCTTCCGACGCCGATACCCGGAGAATTTCATGCGATCTGAACCTGGCGCCGCGGCACACGCTGCGGCCGGACGATACGAGGTGGTTCGGGAAGCTGAATCGCCTGCTGCTCGGCGGCACTGACCCGCGCATAAATGCGCTCGGCCGCGCTGCGGCTGTTGCAGTCGTAGAAGAACTGGTTGAGGTACACGCGCCAGCGACGATCGTCGCTGGGATGGACGGCTATCCGTATATCCATGGTCTGGCGCTCCCTGCTTGGCCATCCCGCAACATACACCGACCAACATGACGCGACAGTGGCAAAACGATGAACGGTCAGGCCGGATGCGGCAGCCTGCCGTCCACCAGGTATTGGTCGCGCCGGTAGAGTCGCGGGCTGTCGGGCACCTGGGCGTGCTTGAAGGCGACATACTCCGAGGTGGTCTCGCACAGCCAGGGCATCAGGTTGCGCGGGCGCTTCTCGGTGAAGGCCGCGGGAACGAACAACGCCACATTGATACCGCCCTGCGGGCAACGCGCCGAACGATACTCGAACGCTTCCACACCGGCGTCGCGCATGGCGCTGCCCAGCCCCTGGGTGACGCTGTAATCCTGCGGATCGAGCAGCGCCTCGTGCTCACGGAACGGCGGCAGGTGCAGGCGCACCCCTTTCTGCACCTGGAAGCGCGCCTCAAAGGAAGCATGCTCGGAAAGAATCCGCCCGCTGGGCGGCGGCGAGGCCATCCCTTCCCACAACACGAAGCGGTAGAAGGCCGACTCCGCCATCGCGGTTTCCAGTTTTAGCGCGCCGTAGAACAGGCTCGGCTCGTGCCGTCGACCAAAGCGCGAACCCCAGCGCAGCGGCGGATAGCGGAATGGCGTCTTCAACAGATAGTGCAAGGGTTCGGCGGGCGGCGGCATGCGCGGCTTGCTGGTTTCCAGCAGCTCTTCGAGCAGCGCCTGCTCTTCCAGGGTATCGACGAGTTGCAGCGTCGCCACCTGGCCCTGGCTCTCCACCAGTCGTACCAGGCGTCCACGAATGGGCGCGACGACCGAGTCCTCATACTTCGCCCAGAGACGGGCGCCGGCTGCAACGGACATTCAGACCTTGCCCCGGATGGCGTCCAGGTACTCGACCACCGCGACCAGCCCCTGCACCTGCTCCATCAACTGCAACGGCACGCCGCCCAGGTGACGGTTCTCGGTGCGCAGGAAGTGGCGCATGTCTTCATGGTTGCCGCCAAACAGGGCGAACAGGGCACGGTAGATACGCACCAGCAGCAGGGCCAGCTCGCCGGTCTTGCTGTCCACGCGCAAGCCGTTCTGCTTCCAGCGACTCACTGCGCTGCGGTCCACGCCGACGATGGCCGCCAGCTCCTGCTGGGTCATCGCCAGATGCTCGCGAGCCGTCAGCACCGCCTTTGCCAGCACGGCATCGGCAGTCGGATTTTCCTTCAGCAGAGCGCTCATGGCAGAACTCCATCCAGTGCATTTGCTGCAAACATACCATCAAATGCTGCAACCGCACAAAGCGAACAGACTTATCCGGACGCAGGGCCCGGTCAGGCGGCGCTTTGTATCCGCTCGCTGACAAACCGGAAAAACTCTTTACCAGACTTTTACTTAGCCTTGGCATTCATTGACGCAGACCTGCGGTCTGATGAAGTACCCGGATCGTCCGGGGATGAAAGTGGAAATACGCACCGCCTTGCCGGTTGCGCCAGGAGAACACCATGAAGAAGTCCGTCGCCCTGCTCTGTGCCGCCCTGATGCTCGGCAGCCCGCTGGCCAGTTTCGCCCAGCCCGGCCCCGGTCCGGACAACGGCCCGAACCGGCAGGACAACCGCGGGCCGCAACAGCAACAGCAGCAGCGCCAACAGCCCCAGCAACAGCCGCAACGCACGTCCCAGGGCGGTCACAACCAGCAGGCACGCCCAGGCCAGAACAACGCCCACGCCTATCGCAACCCGGACTACCACCCGCAGGCCGGCATGCCGGTTCCCCATCGCGACTGGCGCCGCGGCGTGGTCGTGGAGCCGAACTATCGCGGCGACCGCTACTGGGTCACCGACTGGCATGCCCGCCACCTGTACGCACCGCCGCGTGACCATCGCTGGCTGTACGTCAACGGCGACTACATCCTGGTGGCCATCGCCACCGGCGTGATCGTCAACATCCTCACCGGCTATTGATCGACCTCAGGCGCTGGCGCTGACCATCGAACCAGCGCCACTGCCACCGGCCCTGCGGATCGCCTCGGCGAGCGCCGCAGCGGTCTGCTGCATGGCCGCACTGGTGCTGGCAATGCGGCTTTGCAGGGCCATCAGCGCGGCTGTCCGCTCGGCGTCCGAGGAGTAGCGGCGCTGCTGCGCCTCGGCCAGTTCGCGTTGTTCCTGCTGCAACTGCTTCTGCAGTTCCTTAAGGCGCTTCTGCAGTTGCTCGACTGTCGTGCTGGAGCTGCCGGAGCTTGCAGAACTCTTGCTGCTCTTGCCGCTGGCAGCCGTACCGCCAGCCTGCAGGCGCGGGCTGTCGGTGCTGGTGTTCTCGGCAGCAGTGCCTGCCGTTGTGCTGGTGTCACTCGCCACACGCAGCTGGGTGGCAAACGTCTGTATGGCTGGGGTAATGGAAAGGCTCATGCCGGATGTCCTTTGTTCCGGGAATTCAGCCGTTCTATCGGCCGCCACGGGAAAATCTTGAAAGCGCCTTCGCAGAGCTCCGCAAAGCCCCTACGATAGGCGCCTTTATTTCCAGCCCGTCGCCATGGACAAGAAACGCGCCTACCAACTGATCCTCGCCCGTCTCTCCGAAGACCTGGCCGTCGCCGTGCGTGCCGCCCAGACAGCCCACGAGACCGCGACGCACGAGGAGAACATCGCCGAGAACAAGTACGATACCCTTGGCCTGGAGGCGGCCTATCTCGCGGCCGGCCAGTCGCGCCGCGTGGAGGAAATCCGCCAGGCGCTGTCGCTCTTCGAGAACCTGCAACTGCGCGATTTCGACGAAGAACTGGGCATCCAGACCAGCGCGCTGGTGCAACTGGTCAACGAGCAGGACCAGCAGCGCTGGGTCTTCATCGGCCCGGACGGCGCCGGGCTCAAGGTGCAGTACGAAGGCACCGAGATTCTCGTCATCACCACCCGCGCGCCGCTGGGCAATGCCCTGCTCCATCGCCACCCCGGTGACGAAGTCGAAGTGGGCACCGGCAGCGCGCGCCAGCGCTACGAAATCCTCGACGCCCGCTGAACCTGCGAGCGCCTCAGCAGGCAGCGACGGTCGAGCGCATCGATGAAAAATCTGAGCGAAAGAGACAATACGCGGCACGCCGGCTGACGCAGACTAAGCTTCAAGGCCACACCCCCTCCCGGCCTCAAGGAGAAGCATCATGCTGTTCAACTGGTCCGAGTACGTTCCTGCCGTGAAAAAAGCCTTCGGCGCCCTGGGCAAGAAGCATCCGAAGATGATCGCCGCCTACCAGGCGCTGGAAGCCGCCGCAGCTGATGGCGACGCCCTGGATGCCAAGACCCGAGAACTGATCGCCATCGCCGTCGCCATCACCACCCGCTGCGACGGCTGCATCGGCGTCCACGCCGAAGCCGCACGCAAGGCTGGCGCCACCGAAGCGGAGATCGCCCAGACCCTGGCCACCGCCATCTCCCTCAACGCCGGCGCCGCCTACATCTATTCCCTGCGCGCCCTCGAAGCCTACGAGTCTGCCGCTGCACCGAAGTAACCCCTCGCCCGCGACGCCCCGGCGCCGCGGGTAACCACTTCCCCTACAGGGGCCTGATGGGTTATCAGTGCGGTTCAGCCCTGCAAAGCCTCAATCCATGTCACAGCCCACCCTCGGTTTCTGGAAACTCACCATCGCAATCGCCGCCGGCATCTGGCTTGGTTGCCTGGCCGTCGCCGCCACAGCCTGGCTGGTCTGGCGCGACGCCCCGCCCGCGCTCGTCACCCACCTCGCTGCGCCCGCCTCGACAGCACCTGCGGCTCCTCCGCCACCGCGCAGCAACGAAGAAATGTTCCAGCAATACCAGCAGCGTCAGCAGGCCGTGCAGGAGCAGCAGAATCGACAGATCGAGAAGTCGGAGCAGGAAAGACGCTTCAACAGTGCGCCGTGCCAGTTCTGGCGACAGCAGTACCAGGCGAATCCTACGGAAGGGAACCGGCAGAAGATGGATGGGTATTGCGGGTAATGCGGGATAACGGGAAAGCAATAGATCCCGCAATATCCTGACTCGCCCTGGAGTGCCGCCGAGGTGCACTCCACTGCAGCAACTCATCGCGTCGACAGATTGCTCATGATCCGCGGGCAGGCTGCCCTGACCTCATCAGCATAATCCCGGACCGCCTTCTCCTGGCTTCGTCCCCGACCACCATCGGACGCCGGTGAGCCCATTGGCCGATGTCCTTGTACAGCCCTTTCTGCTTCGGCTCGAGATCACTCCGGTCGATCAGCCTGCCAACCTCCTCGAGCGTCATTCCCTTCTGGCACGCACGTATTCAACGCGAACAGCGAGAGGTCCAGCCAGGCAAGCATCCATTTCATGACGACTCCTGTAGAAAGCATCAGCACCGACACAATACTTACCTTGCCGATACCAAATTGTTCGAGACACCATCGCCGCCGAAGGGTCTACTCAGCGCCGATTTTTTCCACGCTTCCATGGTGTCTCGATGTTGTCCAAGCTGACCAAAGCCGCTCTTCTGACTTCCCTTGTTCTGCTCTCCGGCTGCTGGCCGTTCTTCCCGCCATTCGGCGGTCCTGGTGGCGGAGGCCATGGCGGTAACGGTGGCCCCGGCGGTGGCGGCCACGGCGGCGGTCCCGGCTTCGAGAATCGCCGATAACAAAACGCCCGATGCAGTGCATCGGGCGTTTTGTTTTGGGCTCGCGCGCGCTCAGTCTGCAACTGCGGAGGACGTCGCATGGGCACCGTGCGATTGATGCAACCCACTAAGAGCGCTGAACGCAATTCTTCAAGATGGCGCAACGATCAACCGACGAGGCGGTTAGATACGCTCAGGCAATGAGTAGGCAACCTTCTCTCCGCTCACCTTAACAAAGCCCTGATCGTGGAGCCGCCTGAAGACGGCTTCAGCCTCGGCGAGCTTCATCCCGCTCGCCTTGCCTAGTGTCGAATGGATCGTCTTGATGAGCTTCGCGACGGCTCCAGGCTTCGCACCTTTACGGCTGATGAGGTCCTTTATCGCCACGCTCAATTGGTCTATTGCTGGGGACTTGCAACAACGGAACAGCAGTTGGTGCCGGCCGGCGACGTCAGGCCCTGGCTATTCATGGTCACAAGGATATTCGGGTGCCCAACGCATCGGCTGGTACCGGTTCCTTCTGACCAAACCAGCAGGTCACGAAAGGCGAGCACGTTCTTTCCGCCAGCAGCGGAGACATTGGTTCGAGCTATGGTCAGACTCCAGAAACGATCACGCCAGCTCTCTGGCAGGCGTTGGGGTAGATGCGCAGGAGCTGCGCCTCTGTGATTGTCATCGACGTCTCCAAGAAAAATCTGGAACTTTGGCCGAAGAGCCCTAATGGCCCAGAAGCGAAACTGTTGCCCTTGATGTATGCTCCCTCGCGATCAAATGGAGGTGATTGATGTCTCGCAAGATACTGCTCATTCACGTCGGAACGCATAAAACTGGCACAACATCGTTTCAGAGCCTGATGCTAAACGAGCCGGAGCTATTTCTGAGAAGCGGCGTTTACCCTTGCACCGGCGAGTCCCGCGACGGCCATAACATTGAATTCTCTCACAGCATTATTAGGCCGAACCTCATTACCGGCGCACGCGCAAGAAAAGAAATCGGCACACTAAACCTGATCAACTTTCTTAGATACACTCTAAAAATGCGGCGCGAATTCAAAACCAAGAAAGAAGCCAAAATCCTAATTAGTGCCGAATCACTTTTCTTTGCGAGAACACCGAGAGAACTCCTGAGAGTAAAGCTATTCTGTGCATTAACTGGCTACTCACCAGTTCCAATAA
>CBIGPF010000069.1:0-27407 GCA_966191535.1 uncultured Pseudomonas sp.
AATACAGCATGCTCACCGGGATCAGCGCTTCCTTCACCTCGGAGCCGGGCCGACGCAGCGCAGCGACGTCTGCCGGGTTGATGGAGTTGATACCGTTCTGGATGAAGGTGCTCTCACCCCAGCTCACCACCTGGCGCCCCAGGCGCACGGTGCCCGGCCGGTCGTTCAGTTCGTAGTTGTGGTAGAGGAAGGCGTCGAGCAACTCGGCGCCGGAGGACTGTGCGGCGGTGTCGCGGCCGCTGTCATCGATGTCGTAGAGCGGCCGGTGCTCGTCCTTCAGCTCGAAGTCGTACCAGTACTTGCCACGCAGGAACAGGCCACTGTCGCCGTATTTCAGCTCCAGGTCGTGCAGGCCCTTGAAGATCTTGGAGAAGGTCTCACCGCGCTTGAAGTTCAGGCGGCCGTCATCGGAGGTCTGGCTGGATGCCGTGCCGCCGTTGCGGGTGCCGATGAATTTCTTGTCCGGGCTGTCCATCGCCCAGCTCGCGCCGATCGACAGGGTCGAGTCGAAGCGACCCTCGATTTCCCCCACGTTGAAGCTCACTGCCTGAGCCGAAGATGCCCCGCCAAGGGCCATGCTGGTAGCCAGCGCCAGCGCGTGCGGCTTGAAGCCCGCGGCGCCGGTTATTGTTTTTTTCATGCTGCTCTCCGCCTGGATCGTGCTGGTCACGGCAAGCCGTGCCACCCCTGCTCCGCGGCTCGTGGGCCGGGAGGCGGTCGCATGGTAAGAGCGCTGTCACAACGCTGACTTCTGAAAAAAAGTGATGCCCATAGCCAGAATGAAAACGCCGGCATCTCGCCGCACGCGAGGCTTTGCGGGTGCGGCTCTGCGGGTGATAACCGACGGCTATCGCGATACCCAGGATTCAGCCGACCCAGGCCGCGCATTGCCCTAAAGTCCGCCGCCATCAGCGATTCCCGACCATGAGGTGGACCATGAAGATTGCGTTGACCGGCGACAGCATCCTGCAACGCCGCCTGAACAGCCGCGAAGACGAAACCCTGCGCCCGCTGTTCGACCTGCTGCGCGGCGCCGACGTCAGCTTCACCAACCTGGAAGTGCTGCCCAACGACTTCCAGGGCGACGCTGTGCTGGAAAGCGGCGGCTCGCACTTCGGCGCGCCGTCGTGGATCCTCGATGAGCTGGTGGACGGCGGCATCGACCTGTTCTCGACCGCCAACAACCACAGCCTGGACTACGGCATTGCCGGCCTGCACGCCGCCCATGCCCAGCTGGACAAGCGCGAGCTGCTGTTCGCCGGCACCGGCCGCAACCTCGAGGAAGCCCGCCGCCCGGTGTACTGCACCAAGCCTGCCGGCACCGTCTCGCTGCTGGCCTGCACCTCCACCTTCGGCAAAGGCCAGGAAGCCAGCGAGCAGACCCGCGACATGCCCGGCCGCCCCGGTCTCAACCCGCTGCGCTACGACACCGTGCACCAGCTCGACGGCGCACAGATGGACGCCATGCGCGGCATCATCGCCAGTCTCGGCCTGGACCGCCTCTACCAGGGCGCGGTGGACCTCGGCTTCGCCCACCCGATTCCCGATCCGTCGCTGGCGGTATTCGGTCCCTTCACCCCACTGCTGTTCCGCCAGGGCGAGAGCGCGCGCCTGCGTACCCTGCCGCGCAAGAAGGACATGGACGACATCCTGCGCTGGGTCGAGGAAGCGCGGCTGATGTCCGACGTGGTGGTGCTGAGCATCCACGCCCACGAACTGGGCCACGACGCCAAGGGTGAGTGGGACCTGGAAGTGGCTGCCGAATTCATCCAGCCGGTAGCACGGCGCATGATCGATGCCGGCGTCGATATCGTGGTCGGCCACGGCCCGCACCTGCTGCGCGGCATGGAGATCTACAACGGCAAGCCGATCTTCTACAGCCTGGGCAACTTCATCGGCCAGAACGAGCTGGTGGAGCGCCTGCCGGCGGACAGCTACGAGCAGTTCCGCGTAGACCGCAACCAGACGCCATCGAAGGTGTTCCTGCAGCGCACCCAGAACGACACCCGCAGCTTCCCTTCCGATGCGCGCTTCTGGGAAAGCCTGGTGCCGGTCTGCCAGTTCGACGGCGGCCGCCTTACCGGCATCGAACTGCACCCGGTGAGCCTGGGCCTGGGCGAGGCGGTACACCGCCGTGGCCGACCACGGCTGGCCGAAGGCGAACATGCACACGCGATCCTGCAGCGCTTCGCGGCGCTGTCGGAACCCTACGGTACTCGGCTGTCGGTAGACGGTTCGATTGCGCGCGTCCAACTCTGACCGCGCAGCGCGTGGCGGCCACAAGCTGCCACGCGCCCTCTTCTTCTCGCACTCATGACCACAGCCCGCATTCTCATCGTCGAGGACGACCTGCGCCTCGCCGCCCTCACCCGCGACTTCCTCGAGCACCACGGACTCCGCGCCTGCATCGAGGCCGATGGTGCGCGCGCCGCCGACCGCGTACTGGACGAACGCCCGGACCTGGTGATCCTCGACCGCATGCTCCCCGGCGAGGACGGCCTGTCCATCTGCCGGCGCCTCCGCCCGCAGTACCAGGGCGCGATCCTCATGCTCAGCGCGCGCTCCGAAGACACCGAACAGATCGACGGCCTGGAAAATGGCGCCGATGACTACGTCTGCAAGCCGGTGCGCCCGAGCCTGCTGCTGGCCCGCGTGCGGACCCTGCTGCGCAGGCCGCGATTCGCCACCGAGTCGGCTGATCGGCTGGAGCGCTCCGGCCTGGCACTCGATGCCCGGCAGCGCGAAGTGCACCGCGATGGCGAGCGAGTCGACCTCACCGGCGCCGAGTTCGACCTGCTCTGGCAACTGGTCAGCCACGCCGGCCAGACCCTCAGCCGCGACGACCTGCTCCTGGCGCTGCGCGGCATCGCCTGGGACGGCATGGACCGCTCGGTGGACGTGCGCATCGCCCACCTGCGCGCCAAGCTCGGTGAAGACCCGCTACAGCCGCTGATCGTCACGGTGCGCGGCAAGGGCTATCGCTTCACCGGTTAGCAGGAATTCCCTTTGTAGGAGCAAGCTCGCTCCTACAAACGTGCTGCCATGACCGCCTGACCGAAAATCCGTCGCGCGGGGAACTCCATAGAGTCAAACCCGGCATCCTCACCGCAGCAGGAGTGCCTGGCATGACCGTCAACATCGACAACCTCAATATCGCCCTGCCCGTGGGCAAGACCCCGACGGACAGCGTCTCCATCGAGATCCCCGGCCCGCAGGCCCTGGCGCAGTACCCGGAGCTGGTCAGTCTGCTGCCCGACGGCAGCCTGCAGCTCACCGCACCGACCAGGGGCGTGGCGAGCAAGAGCGTCCACCGTACCCGTTGCGAATGGAAGGAACCCATCTACTGGAGCCTCTCCAGCGCCACCGAGCACGTGAACCATCAACTGATGAAGGTCACCCAGGTCAACTCGGCGCAAAAGGTGGTGGTCGCGCAGATGCACGTGAAGAACGACGACAGCCCGCTGCTCAAGGTGTTCTGGCAGAAGGGCAAGCTGACCATGGGCTTTCGCCAGAACTTCAACCAGACCACGCCGGTGAACAGCACCGTGCTGGACAACGTGCCGCTGGGGGCGGAGTTCGACATCCTGATCCTCGCCACGTCCAGCTTGATGCTGACGGTGCAGGCCAGTTGCAACGGGCGCAATTCGGCGGTGCCGTCAATGCCACTGGATGCCAGCTGGGCGGCGCAGGTGTTCGACTTCCACGGTGGGGTCTACAACCAGATCGACTTCACCGACGCGACGCTGGCGACCGATGCCTCGGTGTGCGTGATCAAGGACCTGCAGATCAGGCATGCGTGAGCGTAACGCCCTGCCGGCGCTGTTCGCGGGCGTGGCCCGCTCCTACAGGGTGACGCCAGCGCTCCCGGCGACGCAGGAGCGAACCTTGTCCGCGACATCCCGCGCGGCGGGTTCCAATCCCACCGGCAAACACCGGTATGCAGCGCCCATCTGTAGGAGCGAGCTTGCTCGCGAACAGCGTCACCGGCAGCGCCCTCGTTGGGCGGTTCGCGAGCAAGAACTGGGCGTGGCCCGCTCCTACAGAAAAGCGTCGGCATCCGGTAGGCTGTGGTGCGTCCAACCCAGAGTTTCTCGCATGCACGCCCTCACCTGCCCTCACCTGACCGGCCACCACGTCGAACTCCTGCCCCTGCGCGCGGAACATGCCCAGGCCCTGCTCGACGCCGCCACCGACGGCGAACTGTGGAACCTCAAGGTCACCGTGGTGCCGGGTCCTGACACCGTCGCGGGCTATATCGCCAAGGCCGAGAAGGGGCTGGAGGAAGGCAGCGTCCTGCCCTTCGCCATCCTCGATCGCCGCGCGGGCAGGATCGTCGGCAGCACGCGCTTCTGGAAGGTCGACCACGCCAACCGCAAGCTGGAGATCGGCCACACCTGGCTCGCCCTGTCGGCCCAGCGCACGCCGATCAATACCGAGGCCAAGCTCCTGCTGCTCACCTACGCCTTCGAGGAACTCGACTGCGTGCGCGTGCAATTCACTACCGACGAACTGAACGAAAAATCCCGCGCCGCCATCCTGCGCCTGGGCGCGGTGCAGGAAGGCATCGTTCGCCACGAACGCATCATGCCCGACGGCCGCAAGCGCAACTCGGTGCGCTTCAGCATCATCGATAGCGAGTGGCCGGAGGTGAAGGCGCGGCTGCTGGAAAGGCTCGGCCGCGCGCCAACCTGAGAGCAACTCACCCCTGGTAGAACACCTCGTCGCTGTAGGGGTACCACCAGGAGTGGATCTGCGGCTGGTGGTCGATGATCACCATCTTCGAACGGCGGAACGCATCCAGGCCCTGGCGGCCCAGTTCGCGGCCCATGCCGGACATCTTCCAGCCACCAAACGGCAACGCATCGTTGTCGATCAGCGGGTTGTTCACCCAGACCATCCCCGCCTCCAGGCGGTCCGCCGCCTCCATGGCTTCGGCCAGGTCGGTGGAGAACAGCGAGGCGCCCAGGCCGAAGGGTGAGTCGTTGGCCAACCGCACCGCCTCGTCGAAGTCCGTCACCTTGCAGATCGCCGCCACCGGGCCGAAGCACTCCTCGTGGAAGATTGCCATCGCCGGCGTAACGTCGGTGAGGATGGTCGGTTCGTAATACCAGCCCACCGGGAGCTGCTCGGGAATGCGCCCACCACAGACCAGCGTGGCGCCCTTGGCGATGGCGTCGTCCACCAGGCGGATGACCTTGGCGCGGGCCGCCTCGCTGACCATCGGACCGATCTCGGAACGCTCCAGGCCGTGGCCGATGCGCAACGCGCGGGTGCGCTCGGCAAAGCGCGCGACGAACTCGTCATGGACTTCATCGACCACATAGAAGCGCTCCGCCGAGGTGCAGATCTGCCCGCTCAGGTGGAAGGCTGCGGTCACCGCGCCGGCCGCCGCGACGTCCAGCGGCGCGTGGCGGGAGATGATCATCGGGTCGCTGCCGCCGGCCTCGATCACCGCCGGTTTCATCCGCTCGGCGCAGGCCACCGCCACCGCCTTGCCGGCGGCGACGCTGCCGGTGAAGGCCACGGCGTGGGTACGCTCGGACTGCACCAGGCGCTGCGCAGTGCTGGCGTCGCCCGGCACGCAGCTGACCATGCCCGCCGGCAGCACCTTGAAGTGCTGCATGAACTTCAGCGTGCACAGCGTGGTGCTTTCCGCCGGCTTGACGATGCAGGCGTTGCCCGCCGCCAGCGAAGCGGCCAGGGTCCAGCACATCAGCAGGATGGGAAAGTTGAACGGCATGATGTGCACGCTGACGCCGTAGGGTTCGTAGCGCACATGCTGGAACGAGCCGAGCTGCGTGGTGCCGGCGACCTTGCCGGCCTCGTCGCGGGCCATCTCGGCGTAGTAGCGGAAGATCGGCGCGCAGTTCGCCAGCTCACCCATGGCTTCGGGGAATGGCTTGCCCATTTCCAGGGTCATCAGCCGCGCCACTTCGCGCTGGGTGGCCTGGTCGGTTTCGATGGTGTTGGCCAGCTGGTGCAGGATCGCTGCGCGGGACTTCGCGTCCACCCGCTTCCACTCGCGCTGGGCCGCGTTGGCCGCGTCGATGGCAGCATCCACGTCTGCCGCGTCGCACAGGGCGATGCGCCCGACCTGGGTGAGGTCGGCCGGATTGATAATGTCGCGCAGGCGCTGCGTCGCTACGCCCTGGTAATGCGGGCCGATGAAATGCAGGGGCAGATCAACGTGAAAGTCGGTCATGGAATGCTCCGCAGGGATTCGGATGAAGACAGGCGCTGGGCAATCACGTCGCTCTCCAGCGGCTGGCGCCAGTTCGGCAAATGGGTGTCGAGCAGCGCCGCCAGGGGGTGCAGCTGTTCGCTGTCGAGCGCGCGCTGGAACAGCCGCAGCACGCGCGGCAGGTGTTTGAGGTAGCCGTGCTTGCCATCGCGCTTGGCCAGGCGCACGAAGATGCCCAGCACCTTGGCGTGGCGTTGTGCGGCGAGCACCTGGAAATCGGCCATGAACCGCCGTGCGTCCACTTCCGGGCGCTGGCTGAGGTAATGGCTGAGCAGGGTCACGCGCAGGGTTTCAGGAATGTCGCGGCGCGCATCTTCGAGCAGGGACATGAGGTCGTAGGCCGGCGCGCCGAACAGTGCATCCTGGAAATCGAGCAGCCCGCACGCGGCCACACCCGCCCTGCCCTCCAGCAGCATCAGGTTGTCGACGTGGTAGTCGCGCAGCACCAGTACTTTCCGGCGCAGTGACGCGTCGCGCCAGAGCGCAGCGAACTCCGCCAGATAGCGCTCGCGAATCTGCGCAGCGGCCTTTTCACCCACCAGCAGCGGCGCGTACCAGTCGATGAACAGTGCCGCTTCATCGCCCAGCTTCTGCCCGTCATAGGCTGGCACGCCTTCGGCGGCTTGCGGACCCGCACGGTGCAGGCGCACCAGGGCGTCCACGGCAAGGCGATACAGCGCCACCTCGTCGTGGCCGTCGGCGAGCAACCGGGTATAGGTGGCCTGGCCGAAGTCCTCCACCAGCGCCAGGCCCAGTTCGCGGTCGGCGGCCAGCACACTGGGCGCCGACAGCCCGCAATCGCGCAGCAGCTGCGCCACCCGCAGGTAGGGCGCCAGCGGCTCGGCGCCGGGTGGCGAGTCCATCAGCAGCAATCCCTTGCCGTCGAGGCGGAAGTAACGCCGCATCGAGGCGTCCGCCGGCAGCGCAGTGATGGCCGCGTCGGCCAGGCCACTGCTCGCGAGGAAGGTCTCGCGAGCGGCAGCACGGGTGGTTTCGCAAGGCAGGTTCATGGCATCACCGGATCATGTAGACCTTCTTGATGGTCTCGTGCACGGTGCACACACCCTTCCAGTCCTTGGGGAAGAAGGCCGCGGTGTGCGGCGCGATCTCGATCACCACGCCGGACTCATGCACGTAGGTGCAGCGGCCTTCGAGGAAGTGACAGAACTCGTCGCTGGTCACGTGGCAGAACCACTTGCCCGGCGTGCAGTGCCAGATACCGCATTCGGACTGGCCTTCGGGCCCCTTGTGCAGGACCACGCCGCTGACCCGGGACTCGCCCTCCAGCATGGTCGGGATCACGCCCCAATCCTTGAGTTCGGTGACCTGCAGCGGGCGATAGATAACGGGGGTTTTCATCGTTCACTCCTGAAGAAAAAGCCGCTGGCGGATCACGCCAGCATGTAGAGGTTGCGAAGCGTGGTATGCACGGTGCACTCGCCGGTCCAGCCGGCCGGGAACAGCACCAGGGTGTCGGCCTCGACCTCGATCACCTCGCCCTCGTCGGAGCGGTAGGTGGCGCGGCCGGAGACGAAGTGGCAGAGCTCGTCGCGCGGTATCGACAGCCGCCAGCGGCCGGGGGTGCAGACCCACAGGCCGGTTTCCGGACTGTTGTTCGGGCCCTTGAACAGCAGGCGGCCACTGGAGTGCGAGACGCCTTCCAGCGCGTCGGACTGCACGCCCCAGTCCACCAGGTCGTCGTAGTCGCGGGCGCCGCGGATGTGCGGCGCAGTGCTCTCTCCATTGAAGGCAGCGGCCTTGAACTCAGGCATGGTTCACCGCCTTGCCCTGAGCCAGTTGGTCGAGGATGCGCGCGGCATCTTCCGGGCCCTTGCGCGAACGCATGTAGTCGCTGGTGCGGGCCAGGCGTCCCTGCATCAGCTCGTCGCCCAGCAGTTGGGCGAGATTGCGCGCCAGGTCTTCCTCGCTCCAGTCGTAGCGGTCCATGCGCAGGCCGTGGCCGCTTTCCTGGGCTCGCATGGCATTGTCGTGGCCGTCCCAGACGTAGGGCATGACGATGGCCGGCTTACCGAAGAACAGGCACTCGGTGAAGCTGTTGTTGCCGCCGTGGTGGATAACCCCGTCGACCTGGGCGATCACCGAGGGCTGCGGGTACCAGTTGGAGACGATCACGTTGTCCGGCAGATCGTCGTACTTCTCCACGTGTTCGCCGACATTGAACAACGCGCGGTACGGCAGCTTGCCGATGGTGGTAACCAGGCGCTTGAGCAACTCGACATCGCCCGAACCCAGGCTGCCGAAGCTCACGTACAGCAGCGGCTTGTCGTTGTGCGCCTTGAACTGCGGGATGTCGTAGGGCTTGTCGGTGCGCACGCAGCCTTGCAGGTAGTGGAACTGCCGCGCCGGCAGCGGATGGCGGCGTTCGAACTTCACCGGGTCCGGGTAGAGCAGCAGGTTCATGTAAGGCGACTCTTCGAAGAAAGTGCCCAGCGGGTACGGACGCTCGCCACACTCGGCGAGGAAGTCGTTGAAGTCGGCGTGGATCGGCGCGATCACTTCCTCGAAGCGCTTCTGGAAGCGCGCGTGGCCGTCCTTGTCGTCCACGCTCATGCCCGACAGGTACGGCGGGATATCCGGGTCGTGCACTTCGTTTTCCGAGCAGGAGATGATCCGCACCCAGGGCTTTCCGTAGTGCTTGATGGCCGGGAAGAGGATCACGTTGTCGACGCAGATCAGGTCGGGCTTGATCCGGTCGAGGATCGCCGGCAGCTCCTTCTGCGCCCACTTGGAGGTGGAGACGATGGCCTCCCAGCACTCCTTCACGTAGTTGTCGAGCTGATCGATCGGCGCCTTGCGGAAGTTGGGGATGTGACCATTGATGAAGTCGGTCCAGTAGCGCGCCATCTCCTCGGCCGGCATCGGCTCGGACATGTTCACGTAGTGCTCTTCGAAGCCGTAGGCGGAGTACACCCCGGTCATCCCCGGATCGGTGAGGAATACCGCCTTGTGCCCCATCGCCTCGCAGGCCTGGGCGATACCTACTGAATTGAGGGCCGGGCCGTAGGCGGCCTCGGGGAAGAATGCGATGACCTTGCGTTCACTACTCATGGTGCTCTCCCGTCAGTCTTGTTCTTAGGCGATCAGTGAGTCAGCACGCGGCCATGCCGCGCATCCCAGCCCAGGCGTACCGGCATGCCGGCGGCAAGGCGCAAGAAGTCGTAGTCCGACGACGGCACGCGGACGATCAGCGGCTTGCTGGAGAGCGCCGTGTTCACGTGCAGGTTGGTATCCAGGCCGTGGTAGGCCACTTCGGCCACTTCGCCATGAATCTGGTTGTCGGTGGCCGGCGTGGCGTCGGTGAGCACGCGCAGACGTTCCGGACGCAGCGCGAGGGTCACGCTCTCCGGGCTGGACTCGGCGGTAGTCTCGATGTTCAGCACCTGGTCGCCGGCCTGCAGGCGGTTGGTGCCCACGCGGCGGCCTTCGATCAGGTTGCTGACGCCGATGAAGTCGGCGACGAAGCGGCTGCCCGGGTTCTCGTAGAGTTCGCTGGGGCTGCCGCACTGGCAGACCTTGCCGTCGCGCAGCACCGCCATGCGGTCGGACATGACCAGGGCTTCCTCCTGGTCGTGGGTGACCATGATGAAAGTGATGCCGCTCTCGTGCTGCAGGCGCTTGAGCTCGAGCTGCATCTTCTCGCGCAGCTTCTTGTCCAGCGCGCCGAGCGGTTCGTCCAGCAGCAGCACGCGCGGGCGCTTGACCAGCGCACGAGCGAGGGCAACGCGCTGGCGCTGGCCGCCGGAGAGCTGGTCCGGCCGGCGGTTGGCCAGCGGTCCGAGCTGCGCGGTTTCCAGCACTGCATCGACGCGCTGGCGGATTTCAGCGACCGGCAGCTTTTCCATCTCCAGACCGTAGGCAATGTTGCCGCGCACGGTCATGTTGGGAAACAGCGCGTAGGACTGGAACATCAGGTTCAGCGGGCGCTTGTTCGGCGGCAGCGGCGAGATGTCCTGGCCATTGAGATAGATGGCGCCGGAACTGGGCGTCTCGAAGCCGGCGATCATGCGCATCAGGGTGGTCTTGCCGCAGCCCGACGGCCCCAGCAGCGCGAAGAACTCGTTCTCGCGGATGCTCAGCGACACCTGGTCCACCGCCGTCAGGCCCTCGCCGTAGGATTTGCTCACCTGCTCCAGCACGAGCAGGTCGGATGACTTAGTCATGGGCTTTGGGCACCTTGTTCAGACGTTGGGAGGCGAACAGCGCGGTGAAGCTGACCAGCATCACCAGGGTGGCGAGGGCGTTGATTTCCGGGGTCACGCCGAAGCGGATCATCGAGTAGATCTGCATCGGCAGCGTGGTGGAGGCGCTGCCGGAGCCGGAGTTGAAGAAGGCGATGATGAATTCGTCCACCGACAGCGTGAATGCCAGCAGGCCGCCGGCCATCACGCCGGGGAAGATCGCTGGCAGCAGCACGCGGCGCGCGGTGGTGAACCAGCCGGCGCCCAGGTCGATGGAGGCTTCGAGGATCGAGTAGTCGAAGTGCTTGAGCCGCGTGCGTACCACCGCGCAGACGAAGGCGATGTTGAACACCACGTGGCTGAGGATGATCGAGTGCAGGCCCAGGCTCATCTTCAGCAGGTTGAAGAAGCTCAGCAGCGCGATGGCCAGGACGATGTCGGGGATGATCATCGGCGCCATCAGCAGCGTATCGGCGAGGTTCGCGCCCTTCTTGCCGGGGTTGTTCCGCGCGCGCATCTCCACGCCGAGAGCGAGCAGCGTGCCGAGCACGCAGGCAATGAAGGTGGAGGTGAGCGCGACGATGAGGGTGTTCAGCGCCGCGTGCTGGATCGAGGTATTGGCCAGCAGTTTGGCGTACCACTTCAGCGAGGCACCGCCCCACGCAGTGGGCAGGCCGCTGGCATTGAACGACAGCAGGATCAGCACCAGGATCGGCACATAGAGGAAGGCGTACACCAGCCACAGGTGCGCGCCAAGGGCAATGCCAGAGGAGTTACGCATGGCGTTCGCCCTCCGCGCCCTGGGCCCGGCGCGAGACCATGGCCTGGATGAACAGCAGCAGCATCATGATGCCGATCAGGAAGAAGCTCAGCGCCGCGCCGAACGGCCAGTCGCGGGCGGTGAGGAACTGCGCGTAGATCAGGTTGCCAACCATCTGGACCTGCTTGCCGCCCAGCAGGTCGGCGGTGATGAAGTTGCCGATGGAGAGCACGAAGACGAACACCGCGCCGGCGGCCACGCCCGGCACTGACAGCGGCAGGATCACCCGGCGGAAGGTGGTCCAGCCGGAGGCGCCGAGGTCCCGCGAGGCTTCCCAGAGTTCGTTGTCGATGCGCGACAGCGAGCTGTAGATGGCGAGGATGACGAAGGGGATGTAGTTGTAGACCAGCCCGAGCACGACGGTGGCGTCGGTGTACAGCAGGCTGATCGGCTCACCGCTGTAGCCGAGCAGACTGAACAGTCGGTTGAGCAGGCCTTCGCGGTTGAGCAGCACGATCCAGGCATAGGTGCGGATCAGGTAGTTGCTCCAGAATGGCAACATCACCAGGAACAGGAACACAGCCTGGCGGCGCGGCGTGCTGCGGGTGATGGCGTAGGCCGCCGGATAGCCGATGAGCACCGCGAACAGCGTGGCGAGGCCGGCGATCTTCGCCGAGCGCAGGAGGATGTCGAGGTACAGCGGGTCCACCGCGCGGCGGTAGTTTTCCCAGGTGAACACGTAGTCGATGCCGCCATAGGCACCGCGCTCGAGGAAGCTGTAGACCAGCACCAGCAGGCACGGCAGCAGCAGGAACAGGGCCAGCCAGCCAAGGCCGGGCGCGAGCAGCCAGGCCGAGAGCTTCCGGTCGGCGGACAAAGCGGTCATGCGTAGTTCCCCCAACCCCACGCCAGGCGGGGTGCTTCAGGGTTATTCCGGAGAGGGTTGCGGGGCGCCAGCGCGACGCCCCATCGGCCTTACTGCGCCGCCATGATCTCGGTCACGGCGCGGGTGTAGGCCTTCTGCGTGGAGCCGCCGACGTCACGCAACTGCTGCTGCTTGACCAGCTCGGCCGGCGTGGTGGTGAGGTTCGGGTACTTGGCCAGCAGGTCCGGCTTGAGCGTCGCCATCGCGGCCTGGTTGGGTACCTTGTAGAGGATGTTCTCGGCCACCCAGGCGTGGTTCGCCGGTTCCAGCATGAAGTTGATGAAGCGGTAGGCGGCCTCGGGGTTCTTCGAGCTCTTCAGCACGACCATGGTGTCCACCCAGAGGTCGGAACCTTCCTTGGGCACGACGAACTTGATCGACTCGTTGGCCTGGGTGCCGTAGTTGCACCAACCATCCCAGGCGTGGGCCATCAGTGCTTCGCCCGAGGCCAGCTTGGAGTAGAAGGTGGTGTCGTCGAAGGACAGCAGGCGCTTCTTGGTGGCGATCAGCTGGTCACGCACCGCGTTGATCTGGTCCGGGTTGCCGTCGTTCACCGACCAGCCGTTGGCGAGGAAGCCCGCGCCCAGCAGCCAACGGTCGGTGGCGAGCATGGTGGTCTTGCCCTTCAAGGCATCGGAGGGCTTGAGCAGGTCGCTCCAGCTGGAAGGCGCCGGAGTGACCTTGTCCGAGCGGTAGCAGATGCCGGTGGTGCCCCAGGTGTAAGGCACGGAGAAATGGTTGCCGACGTCGTACTCGAGTTTCTGCGCTTCGGGGTAGAGATTCTTCAGGTTCGGCACCTTGACCGGATCGATCTCGGCGAGCAGGCCCTGCTTGTGCAGGATCTCGGCGAAGGGCGAGGACACGAACACCACGTCATAGCCTTCGCCGCCGGAGGCCATGAGCTTGCCCATGATCTCTTCGTTGGTGGCGTGGAGGGATTTGTCGGCTTCGAGCCCGGTGGCTTTCTGGAACTTCTCCAGATTGTCCGGGGCCATGTAGCCGTCCCAGATGGAGATCACCAGATCCTTGGCGCTGGCCGTGGTGGCGGACAGCGTGAGCGCGAGGGTTGCCCCTGCGTAGAGCATGGTCTTCAGCTTCATCTTGCGCACCTGACGATTGGTTGTTGTTGTGTCGACGGCAGCGGAACGAAAAGCGTACTACATGTCTTTTTTTCAAAATAAAAACCGAACGACTGGCGAAGTCAACCATTTCTTGCATTCTTGTTGGACCACCCACGCTGTGGCATAAGGGGTCGCCCCGCGGCGACACGCCTGCCGGGGCCTGCTGGAGAGAACCCGCTTGAGCAACGACACCGAGAAAAGACCGCGCACCAACCACCTGGAACTGGCCCGGCGGATCATCGAGCACGCCCAGGACACCGGGCTTGGGGATGGCGACGGGCTGTCCGAGCAGCAACTGGCGCGCACCTTCGGCGTGTCGCGCACGCTGATCCGCGCAGGCCTGGACCTGCTGTTGGAGCAGCAACTGGTGGCCCACGAGCCGGGCAAGGGCTATCGCCTGAGTGCCGACCCGTCCGCCCAGGTGCTCGGTCCCGCCCTGCCCCAGGCCGAGGAGCAGGCGCTGGCCGCCTCGGTGCTGCGCGACCGCATGGCCGGGCGACTCGGCAACAGCCTCAGCGCCAGCGAGCTGATGCGCCGCTACGACATCGGTCGCGCCGCCGCGCAGAAGGTGCTGGCGCAGCTCAGCGAAGACCAGGTGCTGGAGCGCGGCGCCGGGCAGAGCTGGTCGTTCCGCCCGCTGCTGAACAACCTCGCGGCACTGGAAGACAGCCTGCGCTACCGCCTGATCCTCGAGCCCGAAGCGCTGCTGGCGCCCGGCTTCGACCCCGATCTCGCGCGTCTCGCCCTGCTGCGCGGCGCCATGGAAGACCTGCTCGGCGCGCCCATCGAGCGCTTCGACGTAGCGCAGTTCCGCGAGCTGGACATCGGCTTCCACGAGCTGATCGCCCTGGGCTGCGGCAACCGCTTCGTCGGCGACGCCCTGCTGCAGCACCAGCGCCTGCGCCGGCTGCCCAACCTGCTGCCGATGGTCAGCGTGCACCGTCTGCAGGAAGCCCTGCGCGAGCACCTGCGGATCATCGAGCAGATCGAGCGCGGCCAGCTGGAAGTCGCCGCCGACCTGATGCGCCTGCACCTGCGGCTGTCCTTCGCGCAGCGCCCGCAGACAGCCAACCGCGGGATTCCGCAGTCGTTCGCCGTGGGTCGTCACTGATTATTTTTCTCTCACGGTGTTTTTTTTAACGAAAAAATGCAGTATCAGTTTCACGCAGTGCCCGTGAGCAACACCTGGATGTGCCCATGACGCAAAGAACAAGAACCATCGCCTTCTTCCCCGAGGCCAGCTTCGGCGCCGCGCTGAACTGCATCGGCATCGCCCAGGCCCTGCGCGAGCTCGGCGCCCGCCCGGTGTTCATCTGCCATGCGCATTTCCAGGGCATCTTCGCCGAGTACGGTTTCGCCGAATACCCGCTGCAGCTGGACTCGCCGCTCTCCGCCGCCGACCACCAGCACTACTGGGAGCGCTTCATCGAGCGCAACGTGCCCTACTTCGACCAGCCGCCCCTGGCACAGATCGACAGCTACGTGGCGCCGGCCTGGGAAGCCATCATCGACACCGCCATCGAGTCGGAAAAGCCGCTCCAGCAGTTGCTCGCCCGGCTCAAGCCCGACGCTATCGTGCTGGACAACGTGGTCAGCTTCCCGGCCATCGCCGCCGCCGGCTGCCCGTGGGTGCGCATGGTCTCCTGCGCGGAAACCGAGTTGCCCGACGCCGCCGTGCCGCCCTACCTGTCCGGTGCCAGCAGCAGCGATGCGCAGGCCTGCACGACCTACCGCGAACACTACCTGCAAGCGACCAGGCCAGCGCACGAGCGCTTCGCCCGCTTCCTCGCCGAGTGTGGCCACCCCGCCCTGCCCGCCGGCCAGTTTCTCGAAGACTCGCCCTGGCTCAACCTGTTGCTGTCGCCGACGCCGGTGCGCTACGAACGCGAGAAACCGCTGCCGACCGAGCGCTACCTGTACCTCGACGGCTGCGTGCGCAGCGAGGCGCCGTACATCCCGCCGCAATTCCCCCGGCATGACGACGCACCGCTGATCTACGTGAGCTTCGGCAGCCTCGGCGCCGCCGACGTGGCGATGATGCGCCGGCTGATCGATGCCGTGGCGCAGCTGCCCTACCGCTTCCTGATCAACGTCGGTGCTTACCGCGAGCACTACGACACGGTGCCGGACAACGTCTACCTCGACAGCTGGTACCCGCAGCCGGCGGTGCTGCGCGAGTGCCAGCTGTTCATCCACCATGGCGGCAACAACAGCTTCTGCGAGGCGCTGTATTTCGGCCTGCCGTCAGTGATCATCCCCTACTGCTGGGACGGCCACGACAACGCCCGGCGCGCCGACGAAGTGGGCGTGGCGCGCTACCTGCCGCGCTTCGAGAATCCGCTGGCGGCGCTGCCCGCAGCCCTCGCCGAACTGCTCGCCGACCAGGCCATGGCAAAACGCCTGAGCGCCGTGCGCGAACAGATGCAGGCGTCGCGCGGCACTGACGCGGCAGCAAGGGCAATCCTCGGCATCTGCGCCGACTGAGGACCGATTGGCACCGTCGAAGTGTCTGCGATTGGCACTCGGCGACAGACCACTCTGTCCGTAAGCTGGGTTCCAGCCACCCTGGAGCCCGGCATGACCGCCTTCGATGACCAGCCGACCCTGCTCGGCGACAGCCTGCAACTGCGCCCGCTGCGTGCCGATGATTTCGAGGCGCTCTACGCTGCTGCCAACTCACCGGAAACCTGGGCCGGCCACCCGGCCACCGAGCGCCATCGCCGTGACGTCTTCGAGCCGTACTTCCGCTTCCTGGTGCAGGCCGGTGGCTGTCTGTTGATCCTCGACCGGCGCAGCGGCGAGGCCATCGGCTGCTCGCGCTACTACCCGGTGCCGGACCAGCCGGCCGACATCGGCATCGGCTTCACCTTCATCAACCACCGCTACTGGGGCGGCGCCACCAACCGTGAGCTGAAGACGCTGATGCTCGACCACGCCTTCCGGTGTTTCGAGCGCGTGTGGTTCCACATCGCACCGAGCAATATCCGCTCGCAGAAAGGCACGGCAAAACTGGGCGCGACGCTGGCGTACCAGGCAGAGCTGGACCTCTCCGGTACGCCAGCGTCATGGCTCTGCTACGAGCTGCCGCGCGAACGCTGGGCAAGTGTCGCGGCCATGTGATCGCGGCGCGAATCGCCGCGATCACATGACCTTCGCGCGTTTACCGGGTCCAGAGCGGGTCGGTGGTGAAGGCAATGGTCAGCCAGCGGTTCGGACCTTCGCCGCCGATGGCCTCGCCGATCTCGTCGCGCAATCTGTCCCATTCGGCCAGGGTCTGCGCTGGCCAGTTCGGCGGAACGATGAAGTACAGCTCGATCTGCTGCGCGCGCCCGACCTTGGCGACATAGGCCTGGTAGGCCACGAAGCCGTGCTGGGAGACGGCGGCCGCGGCTACCTCGTCGACGTGCTCCTTGAGCTCCGGCGGAGTGACCAGGAGGATGTCCTTGAACGCCTGGCGAATGGTCAGGAAGGGAATCGGCAGGATCACCAGGCAGATCAGTGCCAGCACCGCCGGGTCGACATAGGGACCGATGTGCGCGTAGCCGCTCACGGTGGCCAGGTCACCGACCAGGAACGCGATCAACAAGGCCAGGGAAATGCTTCCGGACATCACCCAGGACTTGGCGTCGAGGGCGACGAAGTCCGACCCGATACGCCGGTTGGCACGGAACTGCACCGCCGCCAGGGCGAAGCAGACCAGCGTGGCGACTGCCGCATAGAGGATAGCGAAGCCGAACTCCAGCGCATGGCCGCCGCTGAGCAGACGGCCGATGGCGTTGATCAGCGCGTACAGCGTGACGCCGGATAACAGCGTGCCGTTGAGCGCAAGCACCATCGGCTCCAGGTGCCAGAAGCCCATGTTGAAGCGCTCGGCCAGGCGCCGACTGGCATCGCCCTCGGTGGTGTGGCGGCGGATCAGCGTCGCCACCATCAGTGCCAGGCCGCTCATGCTGGCGTCCGCCAGCGAGTAGACACCATCGAAGACGATGGAAAAGGATCCCGAAAGCAGGCCGACGATAATCCCGAAACCGGCCAGCAGCACGGTCACGATGATCGAAAGCCGCAGGATGCCCTGTTCTGTTTTCATGACTGGCGTGCTCCTCGCGCCTTGGTTGTTGCGCCGCCAAACCCAGGCCTGGATGGGCTGGGGGCTTCGCTGGGGGCGCGACTATAAGCGAGCGCCCTGGCCAAGGCTATTGGCGCCTGAGCAAAGTCACCGTGCACAGTCGCAAGCGCGGCCGGCCGGTCCGGTAGGCAAGCCGACGCGCCTGCCTCCCGCGCTCAGAACAACGCCAGCTCGTAGCTCAGGTAGACACGGTTCTCGTCTACGTCGCGGCTGAAGTCGGAGCGATAGGTCGCATTACGCCAGGTCAGCCCCAGCCCCTTCAATGGCCCGCCCTGCAACACGTATTTGATATCGCAATTGCGCTCCCATTCCCGGCTTCCGCCGCCGGCAGTGGGCTCGGCATCGCGGCCGCTGAAATAGCGTGCCATGAAACTCAGGCCGGGCAGACCAAGGGGCGCGAAATCATGGTCATAGCGCAGTTGCCAGGACGATTCTCCCGCCTCGGCAAAATCCCCGTACTGACCGAAGTCGACCAGATACGGATCAGTGCCATCCAGGTAAGGGAAACCGCTGTCACCGTCCATCCGCTGATAGCCCACTCCGAAGGCATTGCCATTGTGCATCCGGTAAGTCAGCAGGCCACTGAGCGCGCGGTTATCGATACGCCCGCCGCGCCCGGCGCCGGCATCACGGCTGACGGCGAGTCGCAGATCGGCGTCCAGGCTGTCGCGCCCCAGTGGAGTACGGCCTTTCAGGCCAACGAAATGCTGGTCGTAGACGTCTTCCAGCTGGCCGTAGTGGTAGCTGCCGACCCAGTCCGCGGCGAATCGGTAGTCGACGCCACCCAGGTAGAAATGGTCGGATCGCGCCGCCGCGGCGAAGCGGCGATTGCGGTTGAACAACGCCAGGTCGCTGGTTCCGGCTTCGTTACGCTGGCTCACTTCATCCAGGCGACCCAGATTGAGGGTCAGGCCGCTCAGCTCGCTCGACGTCAGCAAGCCCCCCTGAAACACCTGCGGGAACAGTCGTCCGTAGTTGGGCTGAACCGTCGGCAACTTGGGTATGAGGGCTCCCAGCTTCATTTCCGTGCGCGACAGACGCAGCTTGGCAGCGGGGTCGAGCCGCGCATAGGAATCTGCTGCACGCCCGTCGTCCTGCACGGGCAGCAAGCCGGTACCGCTGCGCTCGGGGCTGGAGTCGAGCTTGACACCCAACTTGCCCAGCACGTCGAGCCCGACGCCCCAGGTTCCGGCGGTGTAGCCCGAGCGGTAATCCAGAAGCAGCCCCTGGGCCCACTCCTCGCTCCTCGAGCGCCCGGCGCCGTCGCGAAAGTCGCGGTTCATGTAGAAATTTCGCATACCCAGGCTGGCCTTGCCGTCTTCCAGGAAGCCGTCGGCCAGTGCCGGGCCGCAGCCGGCCGTCAGAGTGGCGAGAAGGAAAACAGTACCGTTGTTGTTCTTGTTCATGTGTTCTCCAAGCAGTTGGCGGGGCGCTGCTGCGCCCTTTCCTTTCAGGGTTTCAACAGCGCTCCAGGACCATGGCCACGCCCTGTCCGACGCCCACGCAGAGACTGACCACCGCGTAACGCTGGTTGCGTTGCTGAAGGGTTCTGGCGGCGGTCAACGCAAGCCGGGCACCTGAGGCACCGAGGGGATGACCCACAGCGATCGCGCCGCCATGGGGGTTGACGCGTGGGTCGTCGAAGGCCAGGCCCAGCGCTTTCAGACAGGCCAGCACCTGGGCGGCGAAAGCCTCGTTGATTTCGATCAGGTCGATGTCTTCCAGGCTCAGTTCGGCGCGCTGCAAGGCGCGAAGAATGGCCTGGTGCGGACCGATGCCCATGATGCGCGGCCCCACGCCGACGCTGGCCGAAGACAGGATGCGCGCCAGCGGGCGAATGCCGTGACGCTCGCCGACGGCACGACTGCCCAGCAGCACAACCGCCGCACCATCGTTGATGCCCGAGGCGTTGCCGGCACTGACGACACCACCGGGGAACAATGCCGGCAGCCGTGCCAGCGCCGGCAGGTCGGACTGCGGCCGCGGGTGCTCGTCGTGGGCCACCGTCAGGGTCTCGCCCTTGCGCCTACCCGGAACCTCCATGGGCAGGATTTCCCCGGCGAAGAACCCCGCCTCCAGCGCGGCCTGGTAGCGAGCCTGGGAAGCAGCGGCAAAACGGTCCGCCGCCTCGCGCCCGATCCTCATCTCGCGGGCCAGGTTGTCAGCGGTCTCCGGCATGCTGTCGTTGCCATAGCGTTCGACGATGCGAGGGTTGGCGAAGCGCGCGCCGATGGTGCTGTCGAAGACGTTCACGGCACGACTGAACGGGCTATCCGCCTTGCCCATGACGAAGGGTGCGCGGGACATGCTTTCCACGCCGCCGGCCAGGTACAGCTCGCCTTCGCCGCAGGTAATCGCCCGAGCGGCATCGATCACGGCTGAAAGGCCGCTGGCGCACAGGCGGTTCAGCGTCTGCCCGGGCACCCGCCAGGGCAAGCCGGCCGCCAACACCGCGTGGCGAGCCAGGTTGCGGCTGTCCTCGCCGGCCTGATTGGTACAGCCGAGAATGACATCCTCCAGGTCATCGCTGGAGAAGCCGGAGGTTTGCATGATGCGGGCCAGCAGCGTGGCGGCCAGGTCATCCGGACGCAGCCGCGACAGAGCGCCGGCGTGGCGACCGAAGGGGCTGCGCAGGCCAGCATAGAGATAGGCATCGAGCATGGTGATGGTCTCGTCGAGAAGGTCAGACCGGCAGTTGGGGCTCTGCCTGGCACAAGGAAAGGCCCAACTGCGCACGGCGACGCAGCCAGGGGCTGGGCCGGTAGCGTGGGTCACCACTGAGAGCGTGCAGGCGTTCGAGGATATGCAGCAGACGCGCAGCACCGAGTTCGTCGCCCCAGGCGAGCGGGCCGCGGGGGTACCCCAGGCCCAGGTGTACCGCCAGGTCGATATCGACGGGCTCGGCAATGCGTTGCTGGGCGATCTCGCAGGCGAGATTGACGATCGATGCCAGGCAACGCTGGACAATGAAACCGGCACTGTCGCGGATCAGCGCCACCCGCGCGCCATCGCGAGAGAACAGTGCGTGCGCGGCATCACGCGTGGCGTCGTCAGTGGCCGGCGTGAGCATCAGGCAGCGCAGGCGCTCCAGGTCGGCCATGACGTCCACGGCCACGACTCGCGCCGGGTCCACGGCAAAACGCTGCGCAGCGCTGCTGGCATCGTCACCCAGCGGCGCCAGCAGACACAGCGCTTCGGCGGATGGCTGCTCGCCACGCTCGACGTCCGCACCGAGGCCCTCGAGCAGGGCCAGCAGGCGCGCCCGGTCCTGCGCGTCGTCGGCACCCAGCCATATCGGTGGCAGGTTCTCGCAGGGCGGTGTTGCCGTATCTGCCGCGTCGCTCCGTGGTTGCTCTTCGCGGTAGCAATAGAAGCCCTCTCCGCTCTTGCGCCCCAGGTGTCCGGCAGCCAGCATCTGGCGCAGCAGCGGGTGCGGACGGAAGCGCGGCTCCTCGTACCACTGGCGGTACACCGACTCCATCACCGGCACGCTGACGTCCAGGCCGATCAGGTCAAGCAACTCGAAGGGCCCCATGCGGAAACCGGCGCCCTCGCGCAGCACCGTGTCGATCACCTGGACACTCGCCACACCCTCACCAAGGACGCGCAACGCCTCGGTACCGAAGGCACGCCCTGCATGGTTGACGATGAAGCCGGGCGTATCCTTTGCGCGCACGGGCCGATGGCCGATGGCAGTCACCAGCGCCAGCAGGCGTTCCCCCACCTCGGGGCGGGTGGCCAGGCCATCGATCACCTCCACCAGGCGCATGCGCGGTACCGGATTGAAGAAGTGCAGCCCGGCAACGCGCCCCGGGTCGCGGCAGGCCGCAGCGATGGCAGTGATCGATAGCGAGGACGTATTGCTGACGAGAAGGGTGTCGTCAGTGGCCAGTGCCTCCATCTGGCGGAACAGCGCCTGCTTGGCCTCCAGGTTCTCGACGATGGCCTCGACCATCAGCTGGCAGCCACGCAGTGCTGCCAGACTGTCCACGACCTGCAGATTCTGCAGCGTGCGCTGTATGGTCTCGGCACTCAGCTTGCCCTTGCGCACCAGGTTGCCGAGGTCGCTTTCCACCTGTTCCCTGGCCTGCTGTGCGGCGCCGGGGCGCAGATCGAACAGCCGTGTGGCAAGACCGGCCTGAGCCATGACCTGGGCGATTCCGCGCCCCATGGCGCCGGCACCGACTATGCCGATACAGGTAATGTCCGATGTGCTCATTGGCCCAGGTACTCCGGCTTGCGCTTCTCCAGGAAGGCGCGCATGCCTTCCTTCTGGTCGCGGGAATCGAACAGCAACTGGAACGCCTTGCGCTCCAGCACCAGGGCTTGCTCCAGCGGCATGTCCATGCCGGCGAGCACGACCTCCTTGATCTGCGCCAGCGCCAGCGGCGGCATGCCGGCGATCAGCCCGGCCAGTTCCAGGGCGCGCGGCAGCACCTGTTCGTCATCCACCACTTCGCTGACCAGCCCCATGGCCAGGGCTTCCGCCGCGCTGATCCGGCAACCGGTCAGCAGCATGCGCAATGCCTGGTACTTGCCCACCGCCCGCAGCAGACGCTGAGTCCCGCCGGCACCGGGCATCACACCGACGCGGATTTCCGGCTGGGCGAAGCTGGCGGAGGTACCGGCGACGATGAGGTCGCAATGCATGGCCAGCTCGCAGCCACCGCCCAGGGCATAGCCGTTGACGGCAGCGATGATCGGCTTGCGGCAGGCGGAGATCGCCTGCCAGTACCGCTCGACGTGACGTTGATAGACCTGCAGCACCGAAGCCTCGGCCAGCTCGCCGAGATCGGCGCCCGCAGCGAAGGCCTGGGCATTCCCGGTCATCACGATCACTCGTGTCTCGGTGCACTCCTCCAACTGTCGGAAATGCCGCGCAAGCGATTCGCGCAGACTCATGTTCAGCGCATTCAGCTGGACCGGCCGGTTCAGCCGCAGCAGCGCCACGCCCTTGCGCGGACGCACCAGCAGCAGCGGTTCTTCGGGGCGAACAGCCCCCTGGCTAGCGCTCATGGCGTTCTCCAAGACGAAGATTCGAAGGGCGGCCACTGGCCGCCCGAAAGACTCAGCCGCGGACGATGCCGCGCTGGTACAGGGCAGCGATGGTTTCGGGTGCCAGACCCAGCTCCTCCAGCACTGCACGGGTGCTTTCGCCCAGCGCCGGGGGGACACTGCGATAGCTGGCGGGCGTGCGCGAGAGCTTCACCGGCGAGGCGATGCCGCGGTAGTCGCCCATCTGCACCACCAAACCGCGGTGCCGGGTATGTGGATGCTCGACAACGCGATCCACGGTGGCGACAGCACCGCAGGGAACGCCCAGACGAATCAGGCGCTCAGCCAGCTCGGGGCCATCGTGCGCCGCCAGGTGACTTTCCAGCGCGTGCTTGAGGACCACACGGTTGACTGAGCGCTGGCCGTTGTCGGCAAAGCGAGGGTCTTCGACCAGGTCGCCGGCACCCAGGTACTCGCAGAGCTTCGCGAACTGCCGATCGTTGCCCACCGCGAGGAAGATCGGCTCGCCACCCGTGCGGTAGCTGTCGTAGGGGGCGATATTCGGGTGAGCATTGCCGGTACGTTGCGGCGTACGCCCGGACGCGAAGTAGTTCGGCAGGTGCGGGTGCAGCAGCGAGACGCCGCAGTCGTACAGGGCGATGTCCACCGACTGCCCTCTTCCGCTGCGCTCTCGCTCATGCAGGGCCAGCAGAATGCCGGCAACGGCATTGAGCCCGGTGACCATGTCGACGATCGGCAAGCCGATACGCAATGGCCCCTCCTCGGCCTCGCCATTCACGCTCATCAACCCGGCCATGGCCTGGATCGCAGCGTCATAACCGGGCAGCCCGCCGAGCGGACCATCAGCACCGAAGCCCGATACCGCACAATGGATCAGCCGCGGGAAGCGCTGGCTCAGGACCTCCGCGTAGTCGATGCCCCAGCGCGCCAGGGTGCCGGGCTTGAAGTTCTCGATCAGCACGTCGGCACCCTCCAGCAGCTGCAGCAGCAGCTCGATGCCTTCCGGCTTGGACAGATCGACGGCGATCCCTTTCTTGTTGCGGTTGACGCCGCGGAAGTAAGCCGCCGTGTCGCCCTCGAAGGGCGGCCCCCAGCCGCGCGTCTCGTCGCCGCCGAGGGGTTCCAGCTTGATGACGTCTGCGCCGTGATCGGCCAGGGCCTGGGAGCAATAGGGGCCACCCAGCACGCGGCTGAGGTCGATGACGTTCAGGCCACGCAGGGCACCGGTGTCGTGGTTCATGGCAACTCTCTTGTCGATTCTTGTCGGTTGCGGGAGATCAGGCCGGCAGCAGCTGCATGGCTTCGTCCAGGCCCATCTCGCTCTCGTCGAGCAGGCGGGCCAGTACCACCGCTTCGTCCATCCAGCCCTGCAGAGCCAGCGGATCGCGCGGCAGCAGTTTGTTCCGCAGCACCAGGTGAGCCAGCGCCAGGCGACGCTGATCGCGGGCCTGGTGGCCCGCTTCCCAGGCCATGAAGATGGCGCTGGTGATGTGGTAGAGCCCGCTGCCTGCCTGACGCACCTGTTCGTCCTGGCGCGCCTCGGCCACTTCCGCCATGAGCGCCACGCTGCGCTCGAGCAAGGCGTCGAAAAGGGCGCGGCTCGCATCCGGCAGGTTGCTCTGCGCCAACAGGCCGCGCAGGTACTGGTGCAGCGGCTCCAGAGCCTGCTCCCGCGTCACCGCGCGGGCGATATCCAGCGCGACGATGTTGCTGGTGCCCTCCCAGATCGAACCCAGGTGTGCGTCGCGAACCAGGCGTGCGTCGCTCCACTCCTCGATGTAGCCCACCCCGCCACGCACTTCCATGGCATCACCGGTGACACGTCGTGCATCACGGCAGGCGCGGAACTTGATGAGCGGGGTCAGGATCCGCACGCACTTCTGCGCCGCAGCGTCGCCGGCATCCGCGCGCGGCAGCAAGGTGGCGATTTGCATGAACATGGAGCGCGCCTGCTCGGCGGGCAGCATCATCTTCAGCAACTGCTTCTGCATCAGCGGCATGTCGACCAGGTGCTTGCCAAAAGCACGACGGTGGCGGGCGATGAACAGCGCCTCGCTCAGGGCCCGACGCATCAGACCCGCGGCGCGGACGCCATTGGAGAGACGCGACATGTTGACCATGTCCGCCATCTGCTGGAAGCCGCGGCCGACCTCCCCGATCAGGTACGCCGTGGCACCTTCCAGGCAGATTTCGCCGCTGGCCATGGAGCGGGTACCCAGCTTGTCCTTCAGGCGCATGATCCGATAGGCGTTGCGCGAACCGTCAGGTCGATGCTTGGGCAGCAGGAACAGGGTCACGCCCTTCATGCCTTCAGGCGCGTCCTCGGGACGGGCCAGGACCATCGCCAGGTCGGCATCGGGGTTGGAGCAGAACCATTTGTCACCGTAGAGCTTCCACTCGCCCTGCTCCTGTCGCGCGACCGTGCGGGTGCGGGCCACGTCAGAACCGGCAGCCTGCTCGGTCATGAACATTGCGCCCTGGTACAGGCTGTCGAAATCCTGCGATGCCAGCGACGGCAGGTAGCGCGCCACCAGTTCGGGGGCTCCGAACTTGCGCAGGGTGCGGGTCAGCGAATCGGTCATGCTGACCGGGCAGCAGAGGCCGAACTCGGCCTGCACGAACAGGTAGGTGAGCGCGTATTTCACCAACGGCAGCGCGCCGTCCGGGCGATGGCTCATGGACGCCAGGCCCAGCTCCGAGTAAGCCACGCGCTCCAAAGCTACGTAGTCCGGATGCTTGAGAATACTCTGCAGGTCCTCGCCACGACGGGTGCGGGACGCCAGCACGGGCGGGTTCTTGTCCGCCGAGAGCGCCAGGACGTCCAGCTCATCGCCAGCCCGCGAACCGAGACGTTCGAGGGTCGGTTGCCACTGCGCCAGTACCTCCGGCGGCAGGTAGACCTCCAGCAGGCGCCGCAGTGACGGGTCGCAGGCATACAGGTTCATGCCCCGACTATCGGGAATGTTCAGGGCGTCTTCGGGGCGTACGTCGGGCATCGCGGTCATGGCGCGTCTCCAAGTCTTGTTGTGGGACCGAGACTAGGAGCACGCGACGATAAGTATCCAATACAATAAAAATCATCCACGATAAGAAAAACAAATCGTAGAAACCGGACGCCTTGTCATGGACCTCAAGCAACTGCGCTACTTCATCGCCGTCGCCGAAGAGCTGCATTTCGGCCGCGCTGCCGCCCGCCTGTTCATCTCCCAGCCGGCATTGAGCTTCGATATCAAGAAGCTGGAGGAACAGCTGGGCATCCAGTTGCTGGTGCGCAACAACAAGTCGGTGAAGCTGACCAACGCCGGCCAGGTGCTGCTCGATGAGGCACGCAACCTGCTTCTGCAGGCCGAGAAGGTTAAGCGCCTGACGCAGCTTTCAGCCGAGGGCGCGGTCGGTCAGTTACGCGTGGGTTTCGTCAATTCAATGCTCTACCGCGGCCGGCCCAGGGCCATGGCGCGTTTCGAGGAACAGCACCCGAACATGGAGGTGGTGCTGATGGAGATGAACACCTCGGAGCAGGCGCAGGCGCTGCAGCGAGGGCAGATCGATATCGGCTTCGTGCACTGGGCCAAACTGCCGACGGAAATCGTCTCCGAGTGCCTGGTCGCCGATCCCTTTCTCTGCTGCCTGCCGGCTGGGCACCGCCTGGCCGGACAGCCGAGTGTCGATCTCGCCGAACTGCGCGAAGAGGCGTTCATCCTGTTCCCGCGCAGCCTGTCGCCGCACTATCACGACCTGATCATCGCCCGCTGCGTGGACGCCGGCTTCAGCCCCTACATCCGCCATGAAGCACGCTTGTGGCAGACCATCGCCGCCATGGTCGGCCTGGGCATGGGCGTGGCCCTGCTCCCCGAGACACTGTGCCTGGCGTGGAAGAACGAGGTGCGCTACCTGGAGATCCAGCAAGCCGGCGCGCTGTCGGAAATCCACGCCATCCTCGCGACACAGGACGCACCGCAAGCCGCACAGAGCTTCCTCGCCACACTCAAGACCTGCCTGCAGGAGATGGAGTCCGGGGTCGATATGGAATCGCTTATCACACCATAAGATTAAAAAACTATTGATCCTCAAGGTCCCCGAATAGACTCCGAGCCAACCCGGGCCAATACCGAAACACGCCAGACTCTACCTCGTCTCATCTCCTGGATGGGCGCGAGCCGGGCCTGCGCGTCGACGACAAAAACAATAAGCAGGATTTGCCCATGCCACGCACGACTCCTCCCGCGGACGCCGATCTGCACCGGAAGGCCCGCAAGGCCGGTATCGCCTCCTTCATCGGTACCACCATCGAGTGGTACGACTTCTACATCTACGGCCTGGCCGCCGCCCTGGTGTTCGGCAAGGTGTTCTTCCCAGCCGACATGGACCCGGGACTCGCCACGCTGCTGTCCTTCGTCACCCTCTGGTCCGGCTTCATCGCCCGGCCGATCGGCGGAATCATCTTCGGCCATCTGGGTGACCGCATCGGCCGCAAGACCACGCTGGTGATCACCCTGATCATGATGGGTATCGCGACGACATGCATCGGACTGCTGCCGGTCTACACACAGATCGGCGTGTGGGCGCCCATAGGCCTGGTGCTGTTGAGGGTGATCCAGGGCATTGCCGTGGGCGGTGAATGGGGCGGCGCGATTCTCATCGCCAGCGAAAGCGCCCCCAAGGGCAAGGGCATCCTCTATGCCGCGTTCGCCCAGCAGGGCTCGCCCACCGGCAACCTGCTGGCGACACTGGTGTTCTTCGCGCTGAGCAGCCTGCCCACGCCCGATTTCATCCTCTGGGGCTGGCGCATACCCTTCCTGATTTCCGCGGCGCTGGTCGTCGTCGGCATGGTCATCCGCCTCAAGCTGGAAGAGTCGGAGGACATGAAGCGTGTGCTGCAGCAGAAGAAGACCGTCAAGCTGCCCCTGGTGGAAGTACTGCGTGACCACTGGCTGATCGTGCTGCTCGGCGCCGGGGTGCTGCCAATCATCCACGTCACCTATTTCAAGAGCACCTTTGCACTGTCCTGGGCGACCAAGA
>CBIGPF010000070.1:0-27222 GCA_966191535.1 uncultured Pseudomonas sp.
GCTCCACGGCCGTCGACTTCGCCTACGCGGTGCACACCGACGTCGGCAACAGCTGTATTGCCTGCCGTATCAACCGCCGCCTGGCGCCGCTGTCCGAACCGCTGCAGAGCGGCGCGACGGTGGAGATCGTCACCGCGCCGGGCACCCGGCCTAACCCGGCCTGGCTCAACTTCGTGGTCACCGGCAAGGCGCGCACGCACATCCGTCACGCGCTCAAGCTGCAGCGCCGCTCCGAGTCGATCAACCTCGGCGAGCGCCTGCTGAACAAGACCCTGGCCGGCTTCGACAGCCACCTGGAGAAGATCCCGCAGGAGCGAATCCAGGGCGTGCTCAACGAATACCGCATGGAAGTCTTCGAGGACCTGCTCGAAGAGATCGGCCTGGGCAACCGCATGGCCTACGTGGTCGCGCGCCGCCTGCTGTCCAGCGAAGGCGAGCAGGCTCCCAGCGCCGAAGGGCCGCTGGCGATCCGCGGTACCGAAGGCCTGGTGCTCAGCTACGCCAAGTGCTGCACGCCGATCCCCGGCGACCCGATCGTCGGTCACCTGTCCGCCGGCAAGGGCATGGTCGTGCACCTGGAGAACTGCCGGAACATCAGCGAAATCCGCCACAATCCGGAAAAGTGCATCCAGCTCAGCTGGGCCAAGGATGTCACCGGCGAATTCAACGTCGAACTGCGCGTCGAGCTGGAACACCAGCGCGGCCTGATCGCCCTGCTGGCGACCAGCGTCAACGCCGCCGACGGCAACATCGAGAAGATCAGCATGGACGAGCGCGACGGTCGCATCAGCGTGGTCCAGCTCGTCGTCAGCGTGCATGACCGTGTGCACCTGGCCCGCGTCATCAAGAAGCTGCGCGCGCTCAAGGGCGTGATCCGCATCACCCGCATGCGCAGCTGATCCCACCCCAAGGAGTCGACATGACCAAGACCGTTATCCACACCGACAAGGCACCAGCCGCCATTGGCACCTACTCCCAGGCGATCAAGGCTGGCAACACCGTCTATGTCTCCGGTCAGATCCCGCTGGACCCGAAAACCATGGAACTGGTCGAGGGCTTCGAAGAGCAGACCGTCCAGGTCTTCGAGAACCTGAAAGCCGTCATCGAAGCGTCCGGCGGCTACCTGCACGACGTCGCCAAGCTGAACATCTTCCTCACCGACCTGTCGCACTTCGCCAAGGTCAACGAGATCATGGGCAAGTACTTCGTTCAGCCCTACCCGGCCCGCGCCGCCATCGGCGTCGCCGCCCTGCCCAAGGGCGCCCAGGTCGAGATGGACGCCATCGTCGTCCTGGAATAAGCCGCACCTCCCGAACGGGGCCTTCAGGGCCCCGTTCTTTTGTCTGCAAGGAGCAAACATGCGTCGCGCCCTGATCCTGAGCGCCCTGCTCGGCCTGCTCACCGGCTGCGCCGGCACCCCGCCTGACCCTTCCGGCATCTGGGTCAACCAGGCCGCCATCGATGCCGCCGGCAAGGGTGGCAAGCTGCGCGAGGCGCTGCTGGCCTACGGCCCGAACCTGGAATGGAAGTTGGACACCAAGGCCAACCAGGCCACCTTCAGCAACGGCTTCGAGCTGGGCGAAGGTCAACTGACCGCCGAAGATCCCAAGCACTACCGCGTCGAGTTCTACGGCAGCAACCAGGAGTCACTGGAGCTGGACGGCAAGGAACTGGTGCAGGTGGGTAGCGACAACTGGCCCGAGCAGCGCTTCCTGCGCCCCAAGGAGCAGGCTGCGGCACAAGGCCCGGCAGGCAGCACCTTCGAGAACGCCCTGTACGCGGCCTACCTCAAGGGCACCTGGATCATCCAGGAAGGCGAAGGCAAGGGTAGCAAGGTCAAGTTCGCCCCCAACGGCAACCTCGACGGCATGCCCGGCTTCGATCGCTACGCGCTGTGCCTGGCCGGCGACTGCGCGGCCATGAGCGGCGACAACGACAGCATCTGGCTGCAACAGGGCCAGCAAGGTCGCGAGTACCTGTTCGAGCGCGACGGCGACACGCTGGAGCTGTTCGAGGCGGTGAACCACGCCCAGGCCGACGAGATGCCGCAGTACGCGCCCGGCAACAAGGTCTGGACCCTGGAGCGCGACTGATCCACGCGGGGGCTCGATTGACGGAAGTCAGCGCAGCCCGCTCCACAGCAGCCAGCCCCCCAGCACCAGCAGCAGGCCACCGCAGAGGCGGTCCAGCGCCGTGACCCGTCGCTTCAGCCAGCCGCGCCAGCGCGGGCGATCCAGCAGGCGCACCAGCGCCATGTCCCACAGCAGCACCACCGCGCCCATCCACAGCACGCAGACGCCCAGCGCCCAGCTCGGCAGGTGGAACTGCCCGAGTACGCCGAACAGCCCGGTGTAGAAGATCGGCAGCTTGGGATTCAGGCTGCTGGCAAGCAGTCCCTCGCGCATCCCGCGCAGGAATCCTCCGCTACGTTGCTCGCCCGTCACCGTAGGAATTTCCAGCTCCCGCCGCGCCAGCAGCGCCTGCGCGCCGAGCCAGACGAAGTAGGCACCGCCCAGCAGCTGCACTACCCGCAGCCCGTGGCTGGCCACGTCCGGCAGCAGGCCGAGGACGAACAGCACCAGCAGCATGCTCGCCAGGTTGGCCAGGGCGATGCCCGCCGCACAGCCATCGGCATGGCGTCGACCGCGCAGCAGCGCGGCACGGATCAGCAGGAAGAAGTCCGGCCCTGGCGACAGCAGGGCAGCGAAGTGGGTGCTGGCGACCAGCGCAAAGGCGGCGAACATGGCGATCTCCCGGATAGCGGCGCCGTGCAGTTTGGAAGCGCCAGGGCTCGCCGGTCTTGGAAGAAAGTCAGGTGCGCGTGGCGCGCAGGAAGCGACCGGGCGTGACGCCGGTGAAGCGGCGGAAGGTGCCGGAGAAATGCGCCTGGTCGTAGAAGCCGAGGGTCAGCGCGACCTCCAGCGGCTTCTCGCCGGCCACCAGCAGGCGCTTGGCCTCGCGGATCCGCCGTTGCAGCAGGTAGGTGTGCGGCGGCACGCCGTAGGCGGTGCGAAAGGCTTCGATCAGGTGGCGCGGATGGCGCTGCAGCAGCGTGGCCAGCTCGTCGAGGCTGACCGCCTCGCGGTAATGCGCTTCCAGGTAGTCGCGCAATCTGGCGGTGACGCTGCCATCGCGCGACGCAGAGGCAGTCGGGCGCATGCCGCCGTGGCGGACGAACACCAGCTCCAGCAGCGCCAGCAGTTCGCTTTCCAGCGCCAGCGCATCGTTGCGCTCGAACTCCGTGGCGACACGCCGCAGCGCGTCCGCCACCTGCCCGTCATCGTGCGGATTGAGTGCCTGGAAACCGCGCGGCAGCTGCTTGCGGCCAAGCAGCGGCAGCAGCCGCGATTCCTCGATGTAGAGCATCCGATAGACCAGCCGCTCGGATTCGGCGTTGCCGGTGTGCGGCTCCTCCGGGTTCATCAGCGACAGTGTGCCGGCCGGCAGCACATGGTGCGCACCGCGGCACTGGTAACCGCCAGCGCCCTGGAGGATGGCGCCGATAGCGAAGGCATCGTGGCTGTGACGTCCGAACGGCTGGCCGGAGAAGTCCGCATGGAACAACTCCACCCCCGGTAACCAGGGGCGCGCCAGCAGCCGGTTGGCGTCCATCTCAGTCCTGTTTTCCGGCGAGGGTGGCCGCGTAGCCTTCGCTGAAGCTCGGGTAACGCGGCTCCCAGCCCAGCGCGCGGGCGCGGGCGTTGCTGCAGCGCTTGCTGCCGGCGCGGCGTACGGTCTGCTCGTCGGCCCAATGGGTGACACCCAGTTGCTCGCGCAGCCAGCCGACTACCTCATGCAGCGCCGCAGGGTCGTTGTCGACGCCGATGTAGCAGTCGTCCAGCGCGACGCCGCTGTGGTCGGCCTCCAGCAGCGTGGCAAGCAGGCCCGCAGCATCCTCGGCATGGATGCGGTTGGCGTACAGCGGCGGCTCGCTGGCCACGCGATAGCCCTCGCGCACCTGCTTGAGCAGCCATTCGCGTCCGGGACCGTAGATGCCGGTGAGGCGCACGATGCTGGCGGGAATGCCGCTCTGCAGCGCCACCTGCTCGGCTTCGAGCATCACGCTGCCGGAATAACTCTGGGCTTCGGCGGGCGCGGTCTCGTCGATCCACTCACCATCGCGCTGGGCGTACACACCGCTGCTGGAGACGAACACCAGGCGCTTGGGCACCTGCCCACGCTGCTGCAGCCAGCCGAGGGTGTTGCGCAGGCCTTCGACGTAGGCTGCACGGTAGCCGGCTTCGTCATGCTGGGTTGCGGCGGCGCAGAACACCAGGTAGTCCAGCTTGCCCACCGGCCAGGTATCCGGACACTCGAGCTGGCCAAGGTCACCGGCCACCGGCAGCACATCCAGCGGCAGCGCGGCAACGTTACGGCGCAGGCCATGGACGCGCCAGTCACGCGCGGCCAGTTGGCGTCCCAGGCGGCTGCCGACGTCGCCGCAACCGACGATCATCAGACTGGGAAAGGTGCTCTTGCTCATGCTTGGCTCCGCGAATCAAAGCTCGGCAGTTTAGCGCGGTTGGTTCGCGGCGGTGCAGCCGCTATGCTTGGGCCACCTCAACGGACTTAGTCGCCATGACCCTTACCGAACTGCGCTACATCGTCACGCTTGCCCAGGAGCAACACTTCGGCCGCGCCGCGGAGCGCTGCCACGTCAGCCAGCCGACCCTGTCGGTGGGCGTGAAGAAGCTGGAAGACGAACTCGGCGTTCTGATCTTCGAGCGCAGCAAGAGTGCGGTGCGCCTGACACCGGTCGGCGAAGGCATCGTGGCGCAGGCGCAGAAGGTGCTGGAGCAGGCCCAGGGCATCCGCGAGCTGGCCCAGGCCGGCAAGAACCAGCTGACCTCGCCACTCAAGGTCGGCGCCATCTACACCATCGGCCCGTACCTGTTCCCGCACCTGATTCCGCAGCTGCACCGGGTCGCCCCGCAGATGCCGCTGTACATCGAGGAAAACTTCACCCACATCCTGCGCGACAAGCTGCGCACCGGCGAGCTGGACGCGATCATCATCGCCCTGCCGTTCCAGGAAGCCGATGTGCTGACCCTGCAGCTGTTCGACGAGCCTTTCTACGTACTGATGCCGGCGGACCACCCCTGGACCGCGAAGAAGACCATCGAACCGGAGCTGCTCAACGACAAGAGCCTGTTGCTGCTCGGCGAGGGCCACTGCTTCCGCGACCAGGTACTCGAAGCCTGCCCGACCACCCACAAGGGCGGTGAGAACAAGCACACCACCGTGGAGTCCAGCTCGCTGGAAACCATCCGCCACATGGTCGCCTCCGGCCTGGGCGTATCGGTGCTGCCGTTCTCCGCCGTGGACAGCCATCACTACGCACCCGGCGTGCTGGAAGTGCGCCCGTTCAGCGCGCCAGTGCCCTTCCGCACCGTCGCCATCGCCTGGCGCGCCAGCTTCCCGCGCCCGCGCGCCATCGAGGTGCTGGCCGACTCGATCCGCCTGTGCTCGGTCGCCAAGCCGACCGTCAAGGGTGAAGCCGAGCCGGCATGACCGATCTGTCGAACGTCCCGGTCACCGCGCTCAAGGGCGTGGGCGCCGCACTGGAAGAGAAACTCGCGAAAGTCGGCCTGGAGAACCTCCAGGACATCCTCTTCCACCTGCCGCTGCGCTACCAGGACCGTACCCGCATTACCCCCATCGGCGCGCTGCGCCCGGGACAGGACGCGGTGGTCGAAGGCGTCGTGTCGGGCGCCGACGTGGTGATGGGCAAGCGCCGCAGCCTGCTGGTACGCCTGCAGGACGGCACCGGCACCCTGAGCCTGCGCTTCTACCACTTCAGCCAGGCGCAGAAGGAAAACCTCAAGCGCGGCACGCACCTGCGCTGCTACGGCGAGGCGCGCCCCGGCGCTTCGGGCCTGGAGATCTATCACCCCGAGTACCGCTCGCTCACCGACGCCGCCGCGGCACCGGTGGAGCAGACACTCACGCCGATCTACCCGACCACCGAAGGCCTCACCCAGCAGCGCCTGCGCCAACTCAGCGAGCAGACCCTGGCGCGCCTGGGCCCGTCGAGCCTCCCTGACTGGCTACCGGAAGAACTGGCCCGCGACTATCGCCTCGGCCCGCTGGACGAAGCCATCCGCTACCTGCACCGGCCACCGCCGGACGCGGACCTGGAAGAGCTCGCCGAAGGCCGCCACTGGGCGCAGCACCGTCTCGCCTTCGAGGAACTGCTGACCCACCAGCTGTCGCTGCAACGCCTGCGCGAGAGCGTACGCTCCCAGGCCGCGCCGCAATTGCCGCCAGCCAAGCGCCTGCCGGCCCTGTACCTGCAGAACCTCGGCTTCAAGCCCACTGGCGCACAGCAGCGCGTCGGCGCGGAGATCGCCTACGACCTCGCCCAGCCCGAACCCATGCTGCGCCTGGTGCAGGGCGATGTCGGCGCCGGCAAGACCGTGGTCGCCGCCCTCGCCGCCCTGCAGGCGCTGGAAGCCGGCTACCAGGTGGCGTTGATGGCGCCCACCGAGATTCTCGCCGAGCAGCACTTCCTCAACTTCACCAAATGGCTGCAGCCGCTGGGCATCGAGGTCGCCTGGCTGGCCGGCAAGCTCAAGGGCAAGGCCCGCGCCAGCGCTCTGGAGCAGATCGCCGGCGGCGCACCGATGATCGTCGGCACCCACGCACTGTTCCAGGACGAAGTGAAGTTCAAGCGCCTGGCCCTGGTGATCATCGATGAACAGCACCGCTTCGGCGTGCAACAGCGCCTCGCCCTGCGCCAGAAAGGCGTCGACGGCCGGCTCTGCCCGCACCAGCTGATCATGACTGCCACGCCCATCCCGCGAACCCTGGCGATGAGCGCCTATGCCGACCTGGATACCTCGATCCTCGACGAACTGCCGCCCGGCCGCACGCCGGTGAACACCGTGCTGGTAGCCGACAGCCGCCGCATCGAAGTGATCGAGCGAGTGCGCGCGGCCTGTGCGGAGGGTCGTCAGGCCTACTGGGTATGCACACTGATCGAGGAATCCGAGGAGCTGACCTGTCAGGCCGCGGAAACCACCTACGAGGAGCTCTCCTCGGCGCTGGGCGAACTGCGCGTGGGCCTGATCCACGGACGCATGAAGCCGGCGGACAAGGCCGTCGTCATGGAGGCCTTCAAGGAAGGCATGCTGCAACTGCTGGTCGCCACCACAGTGATCGAAGTCGGCGTGGACGTGCCCAACTCCAGCCTGATGATCATCGAAAACCCCGAGCGCCTGGGCCTGGCCCAACTGCACCAGCTACGCGGCCGCGTCGGCCGGGGCAGCGCGGCAAGTCACTGCGTGCTGCTCTACCACCCGCCACTGTCGCAGATCGGCCGTGAGCGCCTGGGGATCATGCGCGAGACCTGCGATGGCTTCGTGATCGCCGAGAAGGACCTGGAGCTGCGCGGCCCCGGCGAAATGCTCGGCACCCGCCAGACCGGGCTGCTGCAGTTCAAGGTCGCCGACCTGATGCGCGACGCCGACCTGCTGCCGGCGGTGCGCGATGCCGCCCAGGCCCTGCTGGCGCACTGGCCGCAATCGGTCAGCCCGTTGCTGGCACGTTGGCTACGGCACGGCCAGCAATACGGACAAGTGTGATCTATTTCACTCTCATCGGTCAGTTGACTGCTCGGTCACGCTGACTGCGTGGTTATACTCCGACCCAGCCGTTGATAACCGGATCACATTCATGAGCGACGCCGCACGCGCCCCATCCGACTCCTCGCAGGCCCCCGAGGTCATCCTGCAGCTGCTCGCCAAGCTGGGCATTCCGTCTCGCGAAGTCTGCGACGCCACTACGCATCCGGCCGCACGCCGGGTGCAGGCCAGCCTGCTGGAAGATGCCGTTGGCACCCTGCTGGTGTTGTTCCCGCAGAGCCAGTTGCTGGACCTGAATCGCCTGGCCGAACTCACCGGCCGCAAGCTGGTGGCGGTCAAGCCCGATCGCCTGGAGCGCATGCTCGGCAAGCACCAGCTCGGTCGCCTGCCGGCGCTGCCGCCGCTGACCAGCTCGCCCTGCCTGTATGACGAACGCCTGCTTCAGGAACCCCAGCTGCTGATCGAGTCCGGCGCGCCGGGCACGCTGCTGGAGATTCCCACCACGTCATTCCGCAGCCTGCTGGAGAAAGCCAGCGCGGCGCGCTTCGGCGTGGCACTGGAATCGATCCGGCCGAACCTCGATCGCCCGGACGACGACCGCAAGGAAATCACCCAGGCCGTGCAGGCGTTCACCGCCCGCCGCATCCAGCAGCGCCTGGAGGAGACCATCGAGATTCCGCCGCTGCCGGAAACCGCGCAGAAAATCATCAAGCTGCGCGTCGATCCCAATGCCACGGTGGACGACATCACCGGCGTGGTGGAGACCGACCCGGCACTGGCCGCGCAGGTCGTCAGCTGGGCGGCGTCGCCCTACTACGCAGCGCCCGGCAAGATCCGCTCGGTGGAAGATGCCATCGTCCGCGTGCTGGGCTTCGACCTGGTGATCAACCTTGCCCTGGGCCTGGCCCTGGGCAAGACCCTGAGCCTGCCCAAGGACCAGCCGCAGCACGCCACGCCCTACTGGCACCAGGCGATCTATACCGCTGCGGTGATCGAAGGCCTGACCCGCGCCGTGCCGCGTGCCGAGCGTCCGGAAGCCGGCCTGACCTACCTGGGCGGCCTGCTGCACAGCATCGGCTACCTGGTCCTGGCACACATCTTCCCGCCGCACTTCTCGCTGATCTGCCGGCACCTGGAGGTGAACCCGCACGTCGAGCACAACCTCGTCGAGCAGCACCTGCTGGGCATTACCCGCGAGCAGATCGGCGCCTGGTTGATGCGCACCTGGGACATGCCGGAAGAGATCTACACCGCGCTGCGCTTCCAGCACGACCCGTCGTACGCCGGCGACTGCTCGGCCTATGCCAACCTGGTCTGTCTGGCGACCCGCCTGCTGCGCAACCATGGCATCGGCAGCGGCCCGGAGACCGACATCCCGCAGGACCTGCTGGACCGCCTGGATATCCCGCGCGAGAAGGCCGAGGATGCCGTGCGCAAGGTACTCGACGCCGAAGCGGTGCTGCGCGAGCTGGCCAGCCAGTTCAATCCCGCGCACTGAATGTACCAACGCTGAAGCCGTCGCGATGCAGACATGAAAAAGGCCCCGTCAGGGGCCTTTTTTCTGTGCGTCGACAGCGCCTCAGGCGGCTTTCTTGTCGCTGCCCGCTGCGGCCTTCTTCTTCGGCTTCAGATACTTCACCAGGCCCTGGAACCAGATCACCAGACCGGGGTTTCCCTGGATCTGGATGTCCTTGTTCTGGATACCCTGCATGAACGCGAGCTGCGGGTTCTTGGAGGTCATGGTGGCGAAGCCGTAGGCGCCATCCTTGAAGCCCAGCGCGAAGGCGGGCTGCGGGTGGGTACCGCGGCGGGCGCTGACCTTGAGGTCCTTGACGATGTAGTGACGGGCGACCTTGCCGTCGAGAGTGTGGAGCTGGAACACCAGGTCCTTGCCTTCGAGCTGCTTCTGGAACGCCGGGTTTTCGCGGCTGGCCTTGGCCATCAGGCGACCGAGCATCCACAGGAGTAGACGGAATTTCATGCACAAACCTCGACGTTCGAGACAATAGTCTGCGCATTGTAGCCAGTTTGAAAACGGACTACATCCGGTCTTTTGGAGGGATTATGTAACTGGAGGAGGCAACCCGGAGCCGCTCTGGCTCCGGGTCAGACACGATCAGTTGACGGCGTCTTTCAGCGCCTTGCCCGGTTTGAAGGCAACGGTGTTGCTGGCTTTGATCTTGACCGGCTGGCCGGTTTGCGGGTTCTTGCCGGTACGGGCGCCACGGTGGCGCTGAACGAAGGTACCGAAACCGACAAGGGTAACGCTGTCCTTGCGGTTGAGCGCGCCAGTGATTTCATCCAGCAGCGCGTTCAGCACCTTGTTGGCTTGTTCTTTGGTGAGGTCGGCCTTCTCGGCGATCGCGGCGGCGAGTTCTGGTTTACGCATAAATGCCTCTTTGACGGTTTGTTGTTGTTGTGTCCGTGCTGTCTTCCCAACAGCGCCCAAGGCACCGCAGGCTTGCCGTACAGGCTCTAGGCTGCGGCAGACGGGGGGAGAATGGCACGCCGAAAGCTGGTACGCCAGTATCGTCTGACAATTTGCGGGCTCTTTCCCAAGGCAAAAACGCCATTGGCGACGCCTGTCACGCCAGTAGTGCCGGCAACTCCTTGTTCAGGGAGAGTTTTTCGCTCACGGCGGCCCCCGTAAGGGCATATCCGAGCAATCGACCGGCGGTATCCCGGCACAGCACCTTGAGGTCCGGGCCAGAGCCTTCCACCCGCCATTCGCCCTCGCTGCCACGCGGCGGCGGCGACACCACCAGCGGGCACACCGGCGTCTTCACGGTCACCGGCATGGCGCCATAGGCCACCGGCGTCGGTTTCCCGGCCAGGGTCTGCGCCAGCGCGCGGGCGCAGGACATCAGCGGCATCACGTAGAGCAGGTTGAGACCGTCGACCTCGGCGCAGTCGCCCAGGGCGTAGATGTTCGCGTGGGAGCTGCGCAGTTCGCGGTTGACCATCACGCCGCGGTTGATATCCAGGCCGGCGGCAGCCGCCAGGTCGATGCGCGGGCGCAGGCCGACGGCGGAGACGACCAGGTCGCAGGCAATCACCTGGCCATCGGAAAGGTGCGCTTCCAGGGCATCGCCGGCGCGCACCAGGCTGTTCAGCACCGGGCCGAGGTGGAAGCGCACGCCCAGGCCTTCCAGCCCCTGCTGCACCGCCTGGGCGGCCGCGGGGTGGAGCAGGCCGGGCATGACCTGCTCGCAGGGCGCGACCACGTCGATCTGGTAGCCGCCGCTGGAGAGATCGTTGGCGAATTCGCAGCCGATCAGGCCGGCGCCCAGCAGCAGCACGCGGCGCTTGCCCGCGGCGGCGCTGCGGAAGCGGGCGTAGTCTTCCAGGTCATTGATCGGGAAGATCAGGTCCTGGGCGTCGCCCTGGACCGGTACGCGAATGGTTTCGGCGCCCCAGGCCAGCACCAGGTCTCGGTAGTGGATTTCTTCCTCGCCGATCCAGATGCGCCGGTGGCCCGGATCGATGCCGGTGACACGGGTGTGGGTGAGGATGCGCGCCTTGAGCTGGTCGGCCATCGCGCCCGCTTCGGCCATGGCCAGGCCGTCGGCGTCCTTGTCCTTGGAGAAGCCGGTGGAGAGCATCGGCTTGGAGTAGGAGCGGCCGTCATCGGCGGTGATCAGCAGCAGCGGCGTCTCGCTGTCCAGCTTGCGCCACTCGCGGGCCAGGTTGTAGCCAGCCAGACCAGTTCCGATGATCACCAGCGGTGCGTTGTCGCTCATTACTCTCTCACCTCAAGAATCGCCACTCGGTAAAGACGGCACTTCGTAAAGACGGCACGGCGGCCATGGGGCCGCCGCATGAATTCGTTCTGGCAGGGGCTTACGAGATTTCGATCATCTCGAAGTCGATCTTGCCCACACCGCAGTCCGGGCAGACCCAGTCCGCCGGGATGTCCTCCCAGCGCGTGCCGGGGGCGATGCCCTCGTCCGGCAGGCCCAGTGCCTCGTCGTAGATGAAGCCACAGACCACGCATTGCCATTTGCGCATCAGCCAAGCCCTCCTGCGGTTGCCCAGTGAAGCTAGCGTATCGCCGCGCTCCGGCCAACGGCGGGCGCGACGCCGGGGTCCGTCAGCAGGGTCAACCCGGCGCGCCTCCAGTCTACCGCGTCAGGGGCGGGCTTGCCGGGGCCTGAAACGCAGACGGCGGCCCGAAGGCCGCCGTCGCGGGAATACAGCCTGGCGGGATCAGCCGATCTCGATCATCTCGAAATCCAGCTTGCCGACGCCGCAATCCGGGCACAGCCAGTCTTCCGGCACGTCTTCCCAGCGGGTGCCCGCGGCGATGCCCTCTTCCGGCCACCCCTGGGTCTCGTCATAGATCAGGCCACACACCACGCACTGCCACTTCTTCATCAGCTATCACCCTCATGTTCTTGTCGCTTGGACGTCAGTGCATCCAATGTTCGGCTTTGTACTGGCGATACCGCCTGCGCGCAAGTCCCTTGAAAAACGCCGGATGGCCGGCCAATCCTTTGATGGGGTTTGGCGTAATGCACTCTTGCAGACAACGCAATCGGCCACGCAAAGGCGCCATGTTAAGCTGCCGCGTCCCTTGCCAACCGCAGTCGAACCCGTGCCCGAAGCCGCCCTGATCCACCCGCCCCGCTGGCTCACCGCCGCCCAGTTGCATCCCGCGCCGACCCCAGCGGTCCAGGACTGGCTGTTCGATGAAGGCTCGCTGACGCGCCGGCTGACCGCCCTCTCCGCCGACCATTTCGCCGTGCAGCCGCTGGCCGAAGGCTGGCATCGCCTGCGCACCGACGAGTGCGCCGCGCTGGGCGTACCGGACGGCAGCCAGGGCTGGGTGCGCGAGGTTTACCTGAAGGGCCACGACACACCCTGGGTGTTCGCCCGCAGCGTGGCCGCGCGCTCGGCGCTGGAAGGCTCCGGATTCGATCTGCGCCTGCTCGGCACGCGCTCCCTGGGCGAATTGCTGTTCAGCGACCGCGCCTTCCAGCGTGGCCCCATCGAGGTCTGCCGCTACCCAGCCGCCAGCCTGCCGACGGAAGTGCGCACCGAACGCCTGTGGGGCCGCCGCTCCTGCTTCAGCCGTGATGGGTTGGGCGTGCTGGTCGCCGAGGTTTTCCTGCCATCGCTGTGGCACCGCGTGGAACAACAGCCCGTATAATTCCCGGATCGTTTTCCGGAGGCCGCCATGTTCGTCGCCCTGATCAAACCCCTTGCCCGCCTGCACCCCCGCGCCTGGGACTTCATCCAGCTGACGCGCATGGACAAGCCGATCGGCATCTACCTGCTGCTCTGGCCGACGCTGTGGGCGCTGTGGATGGCCAGCGGTGGCGTACCGAGCGTGAAGAACCTGGTGATCTTCGTCCTCGGCACCGTGCTGATGCGCATGGCCGGCTGCGTGATCAACGACTTCGCCGACCGCAAGCTCGACGGCCACGTCGAGCGCACCAAGGCACGCCCGCTGGCGACCGGCAAGATCACCGTGCGCGAGGCGTGGATCGCATTCTTCACGCTGCTGGGGCTGAGCTTCCTGCTGGTACTGTGCACCAACGCGCAGACCATCTGGCTGTCCTTCGGCGGCGCGGCGGTGGCGGCGCTGTATCCCTTCATGAAGCGCTACACCTACTACCCGCAAGTGGTGCTCGGCGCGGCGTTTTCCTGGGGTATCCCGATGGCCTTCACCGCAGCGAGCGGCACCCTGCCGGCGGTGGCCTGGCTACTGTTCTTCGCCAACGTGCTGTGGACGGTCGCGTACGACACCTACTACGCGATGACCGACCGCGAAGACGACCTGAAGATGGGCATGAAGTCCACGGCGATCCTTTTCGGCGACGCCGATCGGGTGATCAACCTGAGCCTGCAGGGCCTGATGCTCCTGCTGCTGATCCTGGCCGGCAACAAACTGGCGATGCACCTGACCTACTACCTCGGCCTGGCCGTGGCGGCCGGCTGTTTCGCCTGGCAATTCCACTCGACCCGCGACCGCGAGCCGATGAAGTGCTTCAAGGCCTTCCTGCACAATCACTGGGCCGGGCTGGCGATCTTCCTCGGCACCGTGCTGGACTTCGCCCTGCGCTGATCAACAACCGCCCTGTAGGAGCGAGCAAGCTCGCTCCTACAACGGCGCCGTCAGGGCTTGGCCATGTGCCAGACGCCCATCTTGCCTTCGCCGGCCATGTCGCCGGATTTCTTGTCCTGCACGAAGGTGTACAGCGGCTTGCCCTTGTAGGCCCACTGCACGGTGCCGTCATCACGCTTGATCATGGTCCAGTCGCCCGTTGCCTTGGCGTCGGCCGAGGCCATCAGTGGCGGCCAGTTCTGCGCACAGCCGCCATTGCAGGCCGACTTGCCGCCACCGTCCTTGTCGAAGGTGTAGAGCGTCATGCCCTTGGCATCGACCAGCATGCCGTTCTTCTCCGTGCCGGGCGCGGCGGCCAGGGCGGTCACCGCCGGCAGCATCAGGCCCAGTGCCAGGGCCGGGAATAGCAGTTTCATCACACATCTCCTTGAAAGAGAGACCTCTGGTGAGGGAAACGGCGCGAGCATCGGCGCAACAGCAGGCGGGGTTGCAGGCAGGGCCGGCCAGGGCGACGTGGAGAGCGCACTCACTACCGTCATCGCAGCACTCCGGCGCCGCGCGGTGAACGCACGGCGACCCTCTCAGCATAGACGAGCGCTCTGGGACGAGGCTCGGCTAACATCCGGGTGTCACATTCATGAAATATTTCCGTTATCTAATGCGGCGCATTACAGAAATTCTGAGGCCTCAGCATGGTTGGCAAGACAATCCTCATCGTCGATGACGAAGCTCCGATCCGGGAAATGATCGCCGTGGCCCTGGAGATGGCCGGCTACGAATGTCTCGAGGCCGACAGCGCCCAGACAGCTCACGCGGTGATCGTCGATCGCAAGCCAGACCTGATCCTGCTCGACTGGATGCTTCCGGGCACCTCCGGCATCGAGCTGGCACGCCGCCTGAAGCGCGACGAGCTGACCTCGGCGATCCCGATCATCATGCTCACCGCCAAGGGCGAAGAGGACAACAAGATCCAGGGTCTGGAAGTCGGCGCGGATGATTACATCACCAAGCCTTTCTCTCCCCGCGAACTGGTCGCCCGCCTGAAGGCCGTGCTGCGTCGCACCGGTGCCGGCGACAGCGAGACGCCGATCGAAGTCGGCGGCCTGATGCTCGACCCGATCAGCCACCGCGTGACCATCGACGGCAAGCCTGCCGAGATGGGCCCGACCGAATACCGTCTGTTGCAGTTCTTCATGACCCACCAGGAGCGCGCCTACACCCGTGGCCAACTGCTGGACCAGGTCTGGGGCGGCAACGTTTACGTCGAGGAGCGTACCGTCGACGTGCACATCCGCCGCCTGCGCAAAGCGCTGGGTGAGGTATACGAAAATCTGGTTCAGACCGTGCGCGGCACCGGGTATCGTTTCTCGACCAAAAGCTGACCCGGCTTCTCATCTGGCGGGCACAAGGAACGGAATTTCGTGACCCAGAACTGGAGTGGCGTGCTGATACGCCACCTGCTGCTAGTCGTAGCCGCCGGCGCGTTGCTCGGCCTGATCACCGGTCAGTACGGCTGGGCCATCGCCGTGGCGCTGGGCGCCTACCTCGTCTGGTCGACCTGGCAACTGTTGCGCCTGCACAAGTGGCTGAAGAACCACCAGCCCGATGAGGCCCCGCCCGATGGCTACGGCCTGTGGGGCGAGGTGTTCGACAGCATCTACCACCTGCAGCGGCGCAACCAGAAGGCGCGCGGGCGCCTGCAGGCGGTGATCGACCGCATGCAGGAATCCACCGCGGCGCTGCGCGACGGCATGATCCTGCTCGACCGCGACGGCAACCTGGAGTGGTGGAACCAGTCCGCCGAGCGCCTGCTGGGCCTGAAAAGCCCGCAGGACGGTGGCCAGCCGGTGACCAACCTGGTCCGCCATCCGCGCTTCAAGGAATACTTCGAAGGCGAGGACTACCGCGAGCCGCTTGAGCTCTCCTCGCCGATCAACGACAACCTGCGCCTGCAGTTCCACATCACCCTCTACGGCGCCGGCGAACACCTGATGCTGGTGCGCGACGTGACCCGCGTCCATCAGCTGGAGCAGATGCGCAAGGACTTCGTCGCCAACGTCTCCCACGAGCTGCGCACACCGCTGACGGTGATCGCCGGCTACCTGGAGACGCTGCTGGACAACGTCGAGGACGTGAACCCGCGCTGGACCCGCGCGTTGCAGCAGATGCAGCAGCAGGCCGGGCGCATGCAGAACCTACTCAACGACCTGCTCCTGCTGGCCAAGCTGGAAGCCACCGACTACCCGGCGGACAACAAGCCGGTGGCGGTGGACCTGATGTTGCTGTCGATCCGCAATGACGCCCAGGCGCTGTCCGGCACGCGCGGGCACCGCATCAGCCTGGAGGCGGATTCGAAGGTGAAGCTCAAGGGCAGCGAGGCCGAACTGCGCAGCGCATTCTCCAACCTGGTGTTCAACGCCGTGAAGTACACCCCCGACGAAGGCGAAATCCGCATCCGCTGGTGGGCCGACGAACAGGGCGCACACCTGGCCGTGCAGGACAGCGGCATCGGCATCGATCCCAAGCACCTGCCGCGCCTGACCGAGCGTTTCTACCGCGTCGACTCCAGCCGCAACGCCAGCACCGGCGGCACCGGCCTGGGCCTGGCCATTGTCAAGCACGTGCTGTTGCGCCACCGCGGCACCCTGGACATCAGCAGCGTGCCAGGCAAGGGCAGCAGCTTCACCTGCCACTTCCCGCCGCAGCAGGTCGAGACCCGGGCATGATGGCGCTCGACGTTGACGCCGCAACATACGGGCTTGCCAGCCAGGCCCCACGAACCGCATTCTTGTCCGTCCATTCTTGAACCAACAGAACCATGGACCCTTCCCCTAGTAGCAACTTCCTCACCTATTTCGCCGATTTCGGCCTGATCCTGTTCGCCCTGTTCCTCGTCGTGCTCAACGGTTTCTTCGTGGCCGCCGAGTTCGCCATGGTCAAGCTGCGCTCGACCCGCGTGGAGACCATCGCCAACCAGTACGGCTGGCGCGGCACCATCCTGCGCAAGGTGCACAACCAGCTCGACGCCTACCTCTCCGCCTGCCAGTTGGGTATCACCCTTGCCTCCCTGGGCCTGGGCTGGGTCGGCGAACCGGCCTTCGCCGAGCTGCTCGAGCCGCTGCTGGCCGCCGTCGGCGTGCACTCCGAGGAAGTCATCCGCGGTGTGTCGTTCTTCACCGCATTCTTCATCATCTCCTACCTGCACATCGTCGTCGGCGAGCTGGCGCCCAAGTCCTGGGCAATCCGCAAGCCGGAGCTGCTGTCGCTGTGGACAGCGGTGCCGCTGTACCTGTTCTACTGGGCGATGTACCCGGCCATCTGGCTGCTCAATGCCAGTGCCAACACCATCCTCAAGTTCGCCGGGCAAGGCGAGCCGGGGCCGCACCACGAGCACCACTACAGCCGTGACGAGCTCAAGTTGATCCTGCACTCCAGCCGCGCCCACGACCCCAGCGACCAGGGCATGCGCGTACTGGCCTCGGCGGTGGAGCTGGGCGAACTGGAAGTGGTGGACTGGGCCAACTCCCGCGAAGACCTGGTCTATCTGGAGCGTAACGCGCCACTGGACGACATCCTCGCCACCATCCGCCGCCACAAGTACAGCCGCTACCCGGTGTACGACACCGAGAAGGGCGAATTCATCGGCCTGCTGCACATCAAGGACCTGCTGCTGGCCCTGGCCACGCTGGACAGCCTGCCGGAGTCCTTCGACCTCGACGAGCTGACCCACCCGCTGGAGAAGGTCACCAAGCACCTGCCGCTGGCCCGCCTGCTGGAACAGTTCCGCCAGGGCGGCGCGCACTTTGCGCTGGTCGAAGAAGCCGACCACAAGGTCGTCGGCTACCTGACCATGGAAGACGTGCTGGAAGTGCTGGTCGGCGATATCCAGGATGAACACCGCAAGGCCGAGCGCGGCATCGTCGCCTACCAACCCGGCAAGCTGCTGGTGCGCGGCGATACCCCGCTGTTCAAGCTGGAGCGCCTGCTGGGCCTGGACCTGGACCACGTCGAGGCGGACACCCTCGCCGGCCTGGTCTACGACACCCTGAAGCGCGTGCCGGAAGAAGAGGAAGTGCTGGATACCGAAGGCCTGCGCATCATCGTGAAGAAGATGAAAGGCCCGAAGATCGTCCTCGCCAAGGTCGTGAAGCTCGACTGAGCAACGCCCCCCTGAATGAAAAAGGCTGCCCGAGGGCAGCCTTTTTTGTGGTGCGGAGCTGAGGACAGATGCCGTTGCTCAATTGCAGGATCGGGCCAGCGCTGTGTATCACGACCAAACGGACGGAATCACTGCTCCCGGACTACGGCGAAATTCGGCAGCGTATCCACCGGCTGGGAGAAGTCGTAGGGGATCGACTCCAGCGCCAGTCCCACGTTGCGCTGTACGACGAAGTGCAGGTGCGGACCGCTGCTGTTACCGGTGTTGCCCGACTGCGCCAGCGGTGTGCCGGTGCCGACGCGCTGGCCTTCGTGGACCAGCACCGAGCCGCGCATCAGGTGCAGGTACACGCCCATGGTGCCGTCGTCATGCAGCACCCGCACGAAGTTGCCGGAAGGGTTCTTGCCCCGTCCATCCTGGCCGTTCTCGACCTTCACCACCGTACCGCCGCGCGCCGCGATGATCGGCGTACCCACCGGCATGGCAATGTCCATGGCGTAGCGGCCCTTGGGCGTGAAGTGGCTGTAGCGGCCGTTGGCACCCTGGGTCAGGCGGAACGGTCCGCCGGTCCACGGCAGCGCGTACTGGTACGACAGCGGTGTCGGCCGCGGATCGCCCAGCGCATAGCGCAGCTTGGGCTTGTAGCGCAGCGGCTTGGCGGGATCGAGCGGCGTCAGGGTGGCGAGGCGAATCGCGCTGCGCGGCGGCAGCACCCAGCGGATCGGCCGTTCCGGCACACCCACGGCGTTCTGCGCGCCCGTCACGCTCAGCTCGACTTCCACCGGCGCATAGAGGTCGTTGCGGACCTGCAGCGTTTCACCGCCGGCGTGCTTCTTCGTCTCCAGTTTCACCTGCTCTTCCAGGTGCTCGACCATGCGATCGCGGAAAACGAACACAGCCGCACCCGCCACGGCCTTGTCCGTGTAGGTGACCACGCCATTGGCGTCGGTGTACTTGTAGATGGTCACGGCCGAAGCCGTCCCGGAGGCGGCCAAGAGACCGCACAGGAGGATACTGCGCCCTAGCATGTCGACTCTGGTTATAGGTATGGCGACGCTGGCAAGACTAGCAGCGTCGCCCCTGCGTCGCGACCTGCCACCGGTCGGCCTGTGAAACAGTCCAACTTGCCGGCGGGAGGATTTGTAACCGGATCAGGCACCCGGCACGTAATGCTTCTGCGAGCTGCCGCGGGCGATCAGGCGCGACAGGTAGTCGAGTTTCTGCGGATCGCGGTCGACGAAGCGGAAGGTCAGCTGCAGCCACTCGCTGTCCGGCTTGGGCTCCAGCGCGGCGACGGCGTGCAGGTAGCCGTTGAGGCGGGCGACATCGCTGTCTTCCTCCAGGTCCAGCACGGCACTTTCCAGCACCTGTGGCAGCGGTGTGCCACGTTTCACCACCAGCAACGCCTCCTTGAGGCTGAGCGCCTTGATCACACAGGGCAGGCTCGCCGCTGGCAGACGCAGTTGGCCCTGCTGGCCCTTGGCGCCGCCACGGGCGGCAGGAGCGGCAGCCGCCGGTGCCGGTGCAGTCGGACGCGGTGCAGCGGATACAGCCGCGGGGCGCACCACCTCGGCCTTGCCACCGGTGAGCGCGGCCAGCGAGTCGTTGGGCATGGAGCCGACCAGGCTGCGCTGCGGCGCCTGTGCCGCCAGCGCTTCCAGCTTGCCGGCGCGCGACAGCGCCTTCTTCACCTTGCTCACCAACTGGTCATTGGAGAACGGCTTGCCGATGAAGTCGGAGACGCCGGCCTGGATGGCCTGCACCACGTTGTCCTTGTCACCACGGCTGGTGACCATGATGAACGGGGTGGTCTTCAGGCTGTCCTGCTCGCGGCACCAGGTGAGCAGCTCGATGCCCGACAGCTCGGGCATTTCCCAGTCGCAGAGGATCAGGTCCACGGGCTGGCGCGCGAGGAACTGCTGCGCCTTCCGGCCGTTCACCGCCTCTTCGATCTGCAGACCGGGGAAGTGATCCCGCAGCCCCTTCTTCACCAGGTCACGGATGAACGGAGCGTCATCCACGACCAGCACACTGACCTTGCCCATCGGCATCTCCCGAAAACGATAGGGCGAAGGATAGCCTTGCCGGGTGGCTACATGCCATTGGTGCAGGACCGCTCGGCCATAAAATGACGAACCCGGCGCAAGGCCGGGTTCGTTTTGGTACGGGCGTGTGGCTTATTCAGCCTTGTCGACCTTGCCAGCGGTGCCCTGTACTTCTTCCTTCATGCGGGTCAGGCCGATGTGGCGGACATCGGTACCACGCACCAGGTAGATCACCAGCTCGGCGATGTTGCGTGCGTGGTCGCCGATACGCTCCAGCGAACGCAGTGCCCAGATGACGTTGAGCACACGGGAAATGGCCCGCGGGTCTTCCATCATGTAGGTGACCAGCTCGCGCAGGGCAGTCTTGTACTCGCGGTCGACGGTCTTGTCGTACTGTGCTACCGACAGGGCGAGGTCCGCGTCGAAGCGAGCGAAGGCATCCAGCGCCTCCTGCACCATCTTGCGCACCTGGTTGCCGATGTGGCGCACCTCCACATAGCCGCGCGGCGATTCCCCTTCCTCGCACAGCTGGATGGCGCGGCGGGCGATCTTCGAGGCTTCGTCGCCGATGCGCTCGAGGTCGATCACCGACTTGGAGATGCTGATGATCAGACGCAGGTCGGAGGCAGCCGGCTGGCGGCGGGCGAGGATGCGCAGGCATTCCTCGTCGATGTTGCGCTCCATCTGGTTGATCTGGTCGTCGATCTCGCGCACCTGCTGGGCCAGGCCCGAGTCGGCGTCGATCAGTGCGTTCACCGCATCGTTGACCTGCTTCTCCACCAGGCCGCCCATGGCCAGCAGATGGCTGCGCACATCTTCCAGCTCGGCATTGAACTGCTGCGAGATGTGATGGGTGAGGCTTTCTTTGTTGATCATGTTCGCTCCGCGAAAGCCGCTGGCGCCGGGCCGCTGGCTTGTAATGTTCTCCGGGAAGTTCTACCGCGCACGCAATACCGCGAAACTAGCCGTAGCGACCGGTGATGTAGTCTTCGGTCTGCTTCTTGGCCGGGTTGGTGAACAGGGTATCGGTGTCGCCGAACTCGATCAGCTTGCCCATGTACATGAACGCCGTGTAGTCGGAGACCCGCGCGGCCTGCTGCATGTTGTGGGTCACGATGACGATGGTGAACTTGGATTTCAGCTCGTAGATCAGCTCTTCGATCTTCAGGGTGGAGATCGGGTCCAGTGCCGAGCACGGTTCGTCGAGCAGCAGGACTTCCGGCTCCACGGCGATGGTGCGGGCAATGACCAGACGCTGCTGCTGACCACCGGAGAGGCCGAGGGCGGATTCGTGCAGGCGGTCCTTCACTTCATCCCACAGCGCGGCGCCCTTGAGGGCCCACTCGACGGCTTCGTCGAGCACGCGCTTCTTGTTGATGCCCTGGATGCGCAGGCCGTACACCACGTTCTCGTAGATGCTCTTGGGGAACGGGTTGGGCTTCTGGAACACCATGCCGACGCGGCGGCGCAGTTCGGCGACGTCGACGTTCTTGGCGAAGATGTTGTGGCTGTCCAGGAGGATCTCGCCCTTCACGTTGCAACCGTCGATCAGGTCGTTCATGCGGTTGAAGCAACGCAGCAGGGTCGACTTGCCGCAGCCGGACGGGCCGATGAAGGCAGTCACGCGCTGCTTGGGAATGTTCATGCTGACGTCGAACAGCGCCTGCTTCTCGCCGTAGAACAGGCTCAGGCCGGGCACTTCGAGGGCGACGGTCTCGCTTTCCAGGTTCATGCCATGGCGGTCGCCGCGGCCGAGCGCGCCGATGTCGATGCCGTGGGATGCAGTTTCATGTTGCATGTTCAGTCTCCTTGGGAGGCTTGGCGGCGGGCACGGCCCGCCGCCTGCAGAATCAGTTTTCCAGCGCCTTGTACTTTTCGCGCAGGCGGTTACGAATGGCGATGGCCGAGAAGTTCAGCAGGGCGATCACCATCACCAGCAGCAGCGCGGTGGCGTACACCAGCGGGCGCGCAGCCTCGACGTTCGGGCTCTGGAAGCCGACGTCATAGATGTGGAAGCCCAGGTGCATGATCTTCTGGTCCAGGTGCACGTACGGGTAGTTGCCGTCCACCGGCAGCGCCGGAGCGAGCTTGACCACACCCACCAGCATCAGCGGCGCTACTTCACCGGCGGCGCGGGCCACGGCGAGGATCAGGCCGGTCATCATCGCCGGGCTGGCCATCGGCAGGACCACTTTCCACAGGGTCTCGGCCTTGGTTGCGCCCAGGGCCAGGGAGCCTTCGCGGGTGGCACGCGGGATGCGCGCCAGGCCTTCCTCGGTCGCCACGATCACCACCGGCACCGCGAGGATGGCCAGGGTCAGCGAGGCCCAGAACAGCCCTGGCGTACCGAAGGTCGGCGCCGGCAGGGCTTCGGGGAAGAACATCCGGTCGAGCGAACCGCCCAGCACGTAGACGAAGAAGCCCAGGCCGAACACGCCGTAGACGATCGCCGGAACGCCCGCGAGGTTGTTCACTGCGATGCGGATGATGCGGGTCAGCAGGCCCTGGCGAGCGTATTCGCGCAGGTAGACCGCCGCGATCACACCGAACGGGGTGACGATCACGGCCATCACCAGGGTCATCATCACGGTGCCGAAGATGGCCGGGAAGATCCCGCCCTCGGTGTTGGCTTCACGCGGGTCGTCGCTGAGGAACTCCCACAGTTTCTTGAAGTAGAAGCTCAGCTTGGTGGCGACGCCCATCTGGTTGGGCTGGTAGGCGTGCACCAGCTTGCCGACACTGATCTCAGTCTGCTGGCCGGTGGCATCGCGCATGACGATGCTGTCGCGGTTGAACTCCTGGTGCAGGCCGTTGAGCTGTTCTTCCAGCACCTTGTACTGGGCATTCAGCTCGGCGCGGCCAGCGGCGATGTCAGCCTCGGCGGTGGCATCGAGCTTGTTGTTCAGCTGCAGGCCACGCTCCTTCAGACGCAGCCGCTCCAGGCCGTGGTTGATGCCGCCGATGTCCCTCTTCTCCAGCCGGTACAGCTGGGCGTAGAGCTCATCGACGCGCTTCAGACGAGTCTGCAGCTCGGCCATGGCGCCCGGGCCTTCAGCGACCACCTTGCCGTTTTCCTTCACGCTGAGCAGGTAGCCATAGAAATTGCCCCACTCGCGGCGTTCCAGGGTAACCAGCTCGGCCGGATGACGGCGGTCGGTCAGCCACTCGCCGATCACCCAGGAGAAGTCGCTGCCGTACAGGTCGCGGTTGCCCAGCTTGAGCAGCTCGCGGGTCATGAACTCAGGAGCGTTCTCCGGTACCGGCAGGCCTGCGCCGCGCAGACGCTCACGCGGCACCTGCTCGATCTGCACTTCCTCACCGATCAGGGTCTTGGGTGCTTCACCGGGGACGGTGTAGGTCGCCTCGATCACATCCGCCGGCCAGAAGTGGCCGAGACCGCGCACGGCGATTACGGCGAGCAGGCCGATAGTCATGATCACGGCGATGGACACGGCCCCTGCGTTCATCCACACCCAGGGAGAACCGCTGGCAAACCACGCTTTGACGGATTCCTGTTTCTGTTTCACGGAACGTAGCCTCGTCGGGCGTCGCTTAGAGCGACGCGTATTTCTTGCGCAGGCGCTGACGGATCAGCTCTGCCAGGGTGTTCATCACGAAGGTGAAGGACAGCAGTACCAGTGCCGAGAGGAACAGCACGCGGTAGTGAGTCCCGCCCACCTCCGACTCGGGCATTTCCACCGCGACGTTTGCCGCGAGGGTGCGCATGCCCTGGAAGATGTTCACGTCCATGACCGGGGTGTTGCCGGTGGCCATCAGCACGATCATGGTCTCGCCGACGGCGCGGCCCATGCCGATCATCAGCGCGGAGAAGATGCCCGGGCTGGCGGTCAGGATCACCACGCGGGTCAGCGTCTGCCACGGCGTGGCGCCCAGGGCCAGGGAGCCGTAGGTCAGGCTGCGCGGCACGCTGAAGATGGCGTCTTCGGCGATGGAGAAGATGTTCGGGATCACCGCGAAGCCCATGGCCAGGCCCACTACCAGGGCGTTGCGCTGGTCGTAGGTGATGCCCAGGTCATGGCTGATCCACAGGCGCATATCGCCGCCGAAGAACATGGTCTCCAGGTGGGGGCTCATCCACAGGGCGAAGGCGCCGGTGGCGAGGACCACCGGGATCAGGATCGCTGCTTCCCAGCCGGCCGGCAGGCTCAGGCGGATGCGTTCGGGCAGACGGCTCCAGATCAGTCCGGCAGCCAGGATACCCAGCGGGGTGAGCAGCAGCAGACTGAAGATGCCCGGCAGGTGACCTTCTACATACGGCGCGAGGAACAGGCCGGCGAAGAAACCGAGGATCACGGTCGGCAGCGCTTCCATCAGCTCGATCACCGGCTTCACCTTGCGGCGCATGCCCGGAGCCATGAAGTAGGCGGTGTAGACGGCGGCGGCGATGGCCAGTGGAGCGGCCAGGATCATTGCGTAGAAGGCGGCCTTCAAAGTACCGAAGGTCAGCGGCGACAGGCTCAGCTTGGGCTCGAAATCGGTGGTCGCGGCGGTGGACTGCCAGACGTAGGACGGCTTGTCGTAGCTCTCATACCAGACCTTGCCCCACAGCGCGCTGAAGGACACTTCCGGGTGCGGGTTGCTCAGGGTGAAGCGGCGCAGCTCACCGCCCTGCTCGAGGATCAGACGGTTGGCGCGCGGCGACAGGGCCATCGGGCCGGCGGACGGAGCGACATTCTCCACCAGCAGCGTGCGGTGCGCAGTGCTGTGGAAGATGCCCAGGTTGCCTTGCTTGTCGATGGCCAGGAAGCCCTTGCGACGCTGCTCCGGTGCGATGCTGGAGATCGGCTGGTCGCCCAGCTTGAAGTCACGCACGTGGGACAGGCGCGGCTCGCCGTCGTCACCACGGGCCATGAACCACTGGCCGATGCCACCCTTGGAGTCACCGACCATCAGCGAGATGCCACCGAGCAGCTGGCTGCTGGCGCTCACTTCGGCGGAGGCGTCATCCAGCAGCTTGTAGCGGCCGTTGAGCTGGTGGGTGTTCAGGTCGAACACGTCGGCCTGGGCACGGCCATTGAGCACATAGAGCCACTGCTTGCGCGGGTCCATGTAGATGGCTTTCACCGGCTCTGCGATCTGCGGCAGGTTGATGCGATCTTCCTGCAGAGTGCTTTCACCGGTCAGCATGTTTTCCTGCTGGGTCAGGCTGAGCAGCAGCATTTCGCTACCGGTGGACGCGGCCAGCAACAGGCTGTCGTCACCCGAGACGATCGCCACGTGCTCCAGCGGACGGCCCTGGGGATCCAGGTTCATCGGCGCTTCGCCGTAGGGATAGTCGATGTGCGGGGTGATGGTCTTCTTGTTATCCGGGTAGGTGACCTTGTAGTTGTGCTTGAACACCAGCACCTGACCATTGGACAGGCCCAGCGCGACGGTCGGATGACCCGGCTGGTCCTCGGCGATGGAGGTGACCCTGGTGCCGGCGGGCAGCTTCAGCGCAACGCGGTCCATCTCGTCGCCTTTCTTGGCGTCGAAGAACACAACCTCGCCGTTGGCGGCAACGCGCATGCCCACCATGTTCTGCTCTTCGATGCTCAGCAGCAGAGGCGCCTGGGCCGTCTTCAGCCAGGCCGGAGCCAGGGGATCACGCGATTCCAGTTCGGCGCCGCGGAACAGCGGCAGCACGACATAGGCGAGGTAGAAGAAAATCAGGGTAATGGCGGCCAGTACGGCGAGACCGCCGACCAGAACGTACCAACGGGTGAGTCGATCCTTGAGCGCCCGGATACGGCGCTTGCGCTGCAGGGCAGGCGTATTGAAATCGATCCGCTCGGGGAGAGAAGAAGTCATCGGGGAGTTGGCCATGTCGTTCATGGAGTGACACCCTAGCGGCCCTATATGACAGAAAGATGACATGGAGGTGACGCGACAAAGCCCACCAGCAGAGCCTTGCTGGTGGGCTCGGTCGAGTAAGCGTCAGCCCATGCCGGGCGGCGATCTCCGCCCGGTTGGAGGACTGATTACAGACCCAGATCCTTGATCGCTTTTTCGGCGACTTTGGACGGCAGGGGGATGTAGCCGTCTTTCACGACAACCTGCTGGCCAGTCTTGGAGAGCACCATTTTCAGGAACTGTGCTTCCAGCGGGTTCAGCGGCTTGTTCGGGGCCTTGTTGACGTAGACGTACAGGAAGCGGGACAGCGGGTAGGTGCCGTTCAGGGCATTCGCCTCGTTGTCTTCGATGAACTCGCCGCCTTCTTTCTTGGCCAGGGCAACGGTCTTCACGCTAGCGGTCTTGTAACCGATACCGGAGTAGCCAACACCGTTCAGGGACTGGCTGACCGACTGAACCACGGAAGCCGAACCCGGCTGCTCGTTCACGTTCGGCTTGTAGTCGCCTTTGCACAGGGCTTCTTCCTTGAAGTAGCCATAAGTGCCGGATACGGAGTTACGACCGAACAGTTGCACAGGCTTGTTGGCCCAGTCACCGGTCAGGCCCAGGTCGCCCCAGGTCTTCACTTCCGCCTTGGCGCCGCACAGGCGGGTGGAGGAGAAGATGGCGTCAACCTGTTGCATGGTCAGACCCTTGATGGGGTTGTCCTTGTGCACGAAGATCGCCAGGGCATCGACGGCAACCGGAACAGCGGTCGGCTTGTAGCCGTACTTCTGCTCGAAAGCCTGCAGCTCGACGTCCTTCATCTTGCGGCTCATCGGCCCCAGGTTGGCGGTGCCTTCGGTCAGAGCCGGCGGCGCGGTGGAAGAACCGGCGGCCTGGATCTGCACGTTCACGTTCGGGTACAGGCGCTTGTACTCTTCCGCCCACATGGTCATCAGGTTGGCCAGAGTGTCGGAACCGACGCTCGACAGGTTGCCCGACACACCGCTGGCTTTCTGGTATTCCGGCAGGGCCGGATCAATCGCGGCTACCGCACTGGCGGTGCCTACGCCTGCAGCGACAAAAGTCAGGGCCGCCATCAAACGCTTGAGTTTCATGCCTTGCTCCTTAAGGAGAATGGGGTTGGATGGAACGGGGGCCAGTATCGTCAGGCCGCATGAAGACTCTATGACACCAATGTGACAGTCGGATGAAATGCCATCAGTCCGTTTCCCGGCGCGTTTAACACGGCAAATCAGGTGGGCTGAAGTGGCGGAAAAGTGCTTCCCAGAGCGCTTCCAAGGCCCTTGGAGCGCCCCCCCAGAAACGCTCGCTCGTTGCGCGGGCGGCACCATAAAGAAGAAGCGCATTGCCTCGCACCAGGCTCGTTGGGGCTCCGCTGCGAGAGCGGGCCGTGTTCGTGGCTTTTGTGCAGCCAGCCTGAATTGCCTACGCAGCAATCGCGCGACTTTCCGGCGCGCAAAAGCAAAACCCCCGGCCAGCGATGCTGACCAGGGGTCTTGGGATAGGAGC
>CBIGPF010000071.1:0-27035 GCA_966191535.1 uncultured Pseudomonas sp.
CTTGTCGTCACACCAGCAAAGCCATCACGGCTGGTAGTCGCGTTCGTGGCGGTCCAGCTCCGAGCAGGTCATGAAGCCCGAGCCATCCACCTGGCCGTTGCCGTCGAAGCTCACGTAGAACGGTTGCTGCTGGCCATCCTTGCTGAGGATGTAGCTGTTGCAGCTGCCCGGCTTCATCAGGCGTTTCTGGGTCGACGACGGTGTGCCGCCGATCTTCAGGACTTGTTCCTGGCTCATCCCCTTCTCGACGTTGCGCACCAGCGGCTGGTCGCGGAAGGTGATGTAGTTGACCGGGTTCTGCACCTTGGTGGATGCGCAGCCCGCCACCGAGGCCAGTACCATCAGCGCCAGCAGTGATCGCTTGTACATGGTGTTCTCCTTGGTTGAGCAACTCACTCGCTCAACTTGGAGCCTAGGTCATCTTCCGGCGTTCAAGAAATCTGCGGGGGCGGGGTTACTGGGCGTCTTTCAGGGCGTCGTCCAGGCGCTGCTGGTTCTGCACGTTGGCCGCATCGATCTGCTGCTTGAGCTGCTGCATCTGCTGCTGGGCCTGTTGCGCCTGCTGGGCTTGCAGGTTGGCGGTGGTGGCCGCGGTGGCCGCGGTTTCGCCCAGGCCACAGGCCGAGAGCGTGGCGCTCAGAAGCAGCAGGCTGGTCAGTTGAACGGTGCGCATGGCGGGCTCCGGGCGCGAGGGGTATTGCCGCCACACTAGCGCATGGCGGCATCGCCGTCAGTGAGCGGCTGCTCAGCCGTAGCGCTTCATCGCCTCGATCGCCAGGCCGTTGCCGATCCCGCCGAAGCGGTCGCCGTCGACGTGGCGGGCATTGGGCAGCATGGCGGCCACGCTCTGGCGCAGTGCCGGTACGCCGGAGGAGCCACCGGTGAAGAACACGGTATCGACCCGCGCCGGGTCCACGTCGGCCGAGCTCAGCAGCTCGGTGATGCTGCCGCGCACGCGCTCCAGCAGCGGGGCGATGGCGCCTTCGAACAGTTCACGGCTCAGCTCGGCGACCAGGCCGGCCTCGACACGAGCGAGGTCGATATCGCGGCGATCGGCGTCGGACAGCTCGATCTTGCTCGCTTCCACCTGCATCGCCAGCCAGTGGCCGGCGCGCTGCTCGATGAGCTTGAACAGGCGATCGATACCGGTGGCATCGACGATGTCGTAGCGCATGTTCTGCAGCGCCAGCTGGGACTTCTGTGCGTACACCGCGTTGATGGTGTGCCAGGTGGCGAGGTTGAGGTGGTAGCTGGTCGGCATGAAGGCATCGCTCTTCATCTTGCTGCCGTAGCCGAACAGCGGCATCACGCCCTGGATGCTCAGCTGCTTGTCGAAATCGGTACCGCCGATGTGCACGCCGCCAGTGGCGAGGATATCGCTCTGGCGGTCGGCGACTTCGCGGCGCTCCGGAGACAGCCGTACCAGCGAGAAGTCCGAGGTACCACCGCCGATGTCGACGATCAGCACCAGCTCTTCGCGCGCGATGCTGCGCTCGTAGTCGAAGGCCGCGGCGAGGGGTTCGTACTGGAAGGAGACGTCCTTGAAGCCGAGCTTCTGCGCCACGGCGACCAGGGTGTCCTGGGCGTCCTGGTCGGCCTTGGGATCGTCGTCGACGAAGAACACCGGGCGGCCCAGCACCACGGATTCGAACTCGCGCCCGGCGACAGTCTCGGCACGCTTCTTCAGTTCGCCGATGAACAGGCCCAGCAGGTCCTTGAACGGCATGGCGCTGCCCAGCACGGTGGTCTCGCTTTTCAGCAGCGATGAACCCAGCAGGCTTTTCAGCGAACGCATCAGGCGGCCTTCGTAGCCTTCCAGGTATTCGTGCAGGGCCAGGCGGCCGTATACCGGACGGCGTTCCTCGACGTTGAAGAAGATCACCGAGGGCAGGGTGATCTTGTCGTCTTCCAGGGTGATCAGCGGTTCGGTGTCCGGGCGCCACCAGCCGACGGTGGAGTTGGAGGTACCGAAGTCGATGCCCAGGGCGCGGGACGCGGAGGTCGGGAACATGGTGCAAGGTGTCCGGAGAAAAACGGCCGCGCAGTGTACGCGAGTACTCGGCGAAATTCAGGGTATCCGTCGGGAAGCGATGGTGGCAAAGAGGGCTTGGGGAGTAGCTTGTAGTTTTGCTACATTGTGTTCCTGTAGTTTTCCTACAAGAGTTTTCCACTATCTGATTTCCGTTCTCCCACCCCGTACACGCAGTTGGATCCCACCATGCACAGAGCCTCCTTCCACGAATTGCGCAAGGATTTCCGCGCCTTACTGAATTCTTCAGCCTGCTATCACACCGCGTCGGTGTTCGATCCCATGTCGGCGCGTATCGCCGGCGACCTGGGTTTCGAAGTGGGCATCCTGGGCGGTTCTGTAGCTTCACTACAAGTTCTGGCGGCGCCTGACTTCGCGCTGATTACCCTGAGCGAATTCACCGAGCAGGCCACCCGCATCGGTCGTGTCGCCCGCCTGCCGGTGATTGCCGATGCCGACCACGGCTACGGCAACGCGCTGAACACCATGCGCACCATTGTCGAGCTGGAACGTGCCGGCGTTGCCGCACTGACCATCGAGGACACCCTGCTGCCGGCGCAGTTCGGCCGCAAGTCCACCGACCTGATCCCGGTCGAGGAAGGTGTCGGCAAGATCCGCGCGGCGCTGGAAGCGCGCATCGACCCGGAAATGGCGATCATTGCCCGCACCAACGCCGAAGTGCTCGAAGTGGACGATGTGATCCGCCGTACCCTGGCCTACCAGGCTGCCGGCGCCGACGGTATCTGCATGGTCGGTATCCGTGACTTCGACCACCTGGAATCGATCTCCCGCCACCTGTCCGTGCCGCTGATGCTGGTGTCCTACGGCAACCCGGAGCTGCGCGACGACGCGCGTCTGGCCGAGCTGGGCGTGCGCATCGTGGTCGACGGCCACGCCGCCTACTTCGCGGCCATCAAGGCGACCTACGACTGCCTGCGCGAGCAGCGCGGCGTGCACGCCTCCGACCTGACCGCCTCGGAACTGGCGAAGAAATACACGCTGCCCGAGGAGTACCAGATCTGGGCGCGGGAATACATGGAAGTGAAGGAGTAAGACTCCTTCCGTTCCCCACTCAACTTTGGGGCAGATGGCTGCTGAGGTACTCGATCTGCGCGTTGAACGGGTAGAGCAGGGTGCCGCCGGCCGCCTGGCTCTTGCGCAGGAATGTCCAGTGCGCCATCAGGCTGTCGCGCGCGGGATTGTCCGGCAAGGCCTCAAGGTGGGACTGCAGGCTGGCACACAGCGCTTCGATGCGCTCGCTCTGCGCCGCGGACGGCTCGCCCAGTAGCTTGCGGTTGGCCTTGCGGGCTTCCAGCAACGCCAGTTCGCGCAGTTCTCCGCGTATCGACGGTGCGCTGTCCGACGTACTCCCCAGGAAGCTGTCGAACAGATCGGCGACCTCCTGCGTCTGCTGCAGCGCTTCTTTCAGATCGACGTCCTTCTTGCTGTACGCGTCGCGCACCTTGCTCAGTGTCTGCTGGTGCAGTTGCCAGATGTCCTTCAGCGTCCTGGCTTGTTTTTGCTCGCCAAGCTGGCTTTCGAACACCACGCCAAGGCTGTCCAGGCGAGTCAGAAAGCGATCGTCGCCGGTGGCTGCATAAAGCAGCAGATAGCGCTCGATATCCTGCAACAGCGGATCGGTCTGGCGGGCGCTGGCCTCGATAGCGGACACGGGGCCGGACAGCGCCCCCGTCAGCATCAGACCGGCGAACAGTGCGTAAACGAATCGCATGATGGGTTCCTTGGATGACGTGGAGGGCCGCCATTCTCGGTTTCATGCTCCGCTCTGCCTGTAAGGTGAATCTGATAATGCTGGCGTAATGCGCCGCTTTTGGCTCAGGACAACGGCCCCTTGCAATTGCTTCCGACACCCTTCATATCTGTATGAAGAGTGATCAATCGACGGAGGTCGCCATGGCCAGCGGCTGGGCAAACGACGGGGCGGTTCAGGAGCAGATCGACAGCACCATCGAGGACGCCATCGCACGGGCGCGCAACCAGATGCCCAAGGGCGAGAGCCTGACTCACTGCGAGGAGTGCGATGCGCCGATCCCCGAGGCGCGGCGCAAGGCGATCCCCGGCGTGCACCTGTGCGTGAATTGCCAGACCGAGCACGACAAGGAGCAGGCGGCCTACGCCGGATACAACCGCCGTGGCAGCAAGGACAGCCAGCTGCGCTGAACCTGTTGTCGGCATGAAAACGGCGCCCCGGGGCGCCGTTTGCGTTTGTGCGGATCGGGGTTCTCCTGCAGGAGCGGGCGATGCCCGCGATCACGCACCTGCAAGTCCGCTCGGCGTCAGCCCGATGGCGTGAGCGGCACCAGCACACTGAAGGTGATGATGCCGTCGGCCTGCTCCACGTCGATACGGCCGCCGTGGGCGCTGACGATGGCCTGTGAGATGTACAGGCCGATGCCCAGCCCGCTCTTGTTGCGGCCATGGCCGCCAGCGTCCTGCTTGAATGGCTCGAAGAGATGGGTCAGGCGCGCTTCGTCCAGCGCTTCCGCTTCGTTGAGGATGCTCAGCCGGGCAAGCTCGCCGTGGCGGCGAAGTTCCACCAGCACTGGGCGGCCAGGGCGGCCATGGTGGCGGGCATTGCTCAGCAGGTTGGCGATCACCTGCAGGTAGCGGTCCGGATCGACCTGCGCCTGCACGCCGTCCTCGATGGCGGTCTCGATGGACAGGCCGGGATAGGCCACGTCGGTTTCCTGGACGATGTCACGGACCAGCCGCGAGAGATCGGCCGTTACCGGTTTCACAGTCATTCCCGCGCCACTCTGCAGCCGGCTCATCTCCAGGATCTGGCTGATCAGCCGTTCCATGCGGCTGCTGGAGTAGGTGATGTGCTGGCGCAGTTCGGCATTGCGCACGTCGCTGGAGGAGAGCATCGCCGCCGCCATGGAGATCGATTGCAGCGGGTTGCGCAGGTCGTGGCCGAGCACGGCGATCAGGCGCTGGCGCATGCGGTCGATCTCGCCGGCGCGGTTCAGGCACAGCTCCACCAGTTCGGTGCGCAGCTTCTCGGCGATGGAGAGGTCGATGCCGGTCCAGGGCATGGAGCGACCCCTCACCACTTCCTCCCAGGCCTCGAACGAGCCGCGTGGTGTCAGGCGCGGGCCGGAGGGGCCGGTCCTGACGATCTTCTCCGGCTTGCCGCCCCAGCGGATGCGGTGCACCTGCTCCAGGCGCAGCCAGACGATCCAGCCCGACTCCTGGCGGTGGAAACGAATCGCCATCACGCCGCAGTAGCGCGGGTCGTACGGCCCATCGGGCAGCTCCAGGCGGCGGTCGCTGTGGAACAGGTCCAGCTCGTCGTCCTGCTGCAACTGGGCGACGATGGAGACGGCCAGGTCCTCGAAGTCTCCACCGATGCTGCTGGTCCGGCCACCGAGCATTACCACCGCGCCGTCGCAGGGCAGCAGGTCGGCGATGTTGGCGCCGGGACGGGCCAGGGTGCTGAGCAGGTCGTCGGAGTCGCGGGTGCGGCGCAGCAGCGCCTGCTGGCGCTCGGAGGCCTGGCGCAGCAGCTCGCTGATGCGGCTCTGTTCCAGGCGCTCGACCATGGCGCTGCACACCTGGGAGAACACCTGGAAGGACATGCGGATCGGGTAGGGCACCACCTTCGGGCTCATGTGGTGGCAGGAGAACAGCCCCCACAGCCGGCCACCGACCACGATGGAAATGCTCATCGACGCGCGCACGCCCATGTTGGCGAGGTACTCGCAATGGATCGGCGAAACGCTGCGCAGGGTGCTGAAGCTCAGGTCGAAGGGCTTGCCGCTGTGCGGGTTCAGCGTGGGGCGCACGGCCACCGGCTGGTACGCCGCGTCGCCGATCAGCCGCACCGGGTTCTGCAGGTACAGACGTCGGGCCTGGGCGGGAATGTCCGAGGCCGGGTAGCGCTGGCCGAGGTAGCTTTCCAGGTCCTCGCGGCGGGATTCGGCGACCACTTCACCGGAGTCGTCTTCATTGAAGCGGTAGGCCATGACGCGGTCGTAGCCGGTCATTCGCCGCACTTCCTCGGTCACGCTGACCAGCAGGCTTTCCACGTCGTTGCGCAGTTGCAGCTGGCTGACCAGACGCTGGGCGTTGAGGGCGAAGGTGGTGAAGGAGGCGGTACCGGCGGCGCGTCGTTCGAACTCCAGGTAGCGCACGCCATCATGGCTGTGGCCGATCACATCGAAGAAGCGCCGGTTGATCCGCGTTTCCACGCTGTTGACCCACGGGCCTTCCTCGGCCAGTCCTTCGCCGAGCATCGCCAGCACGCAGGGGCCGACGTCCGCCTCCGCCAGCGGCTCGCCCAGCGTCGGGGCGATGCCCAGCAGGGTGCCGAGGTTGTCACTGAAGCCCAGTACGAGCCCCTCGGCGTCGACGGCGATCAGGGCGCCGTGGGGCTGGATCGCGCCCGGCACATGGATGGGTTCGTCCTCGCAGTTGGCGAGGGTGACCGTCTGATCGCTCATGCCGGGACTTTCCGCTTGGGAGCAGCCTCGAGCACCCAGTCGCGGAATGAGGTGAAGGCGCGCACGGCGGCGTCCTGGGCGCGGGCGATGTCCTCGTCCGAGGTGACATGCTCGGCCAGCAGGCGCTGGAAGGCGCCCCAACGCTCGCCAGTGTGCTCGCCGTAGCCTTGCAGCCAGCGCAGGGGCAGCGGCTCGAGCGGTGCCTTGAGGCGTTTGTAGAGCACTCGTCCGCCGAGGGTTGCGCCTTCCGCCACGTAGGCGATGCCAAAGGCTGCGGCGAGGCTGTTCGGCAGCGGGGCGGCGGGGCAGTCGGGCAGCGCGTCGGTGCAACGCTCGCCGGCCAGCAGGTCGGCCTCCAGCCACTGGCTCTTGCCGCGACGTTGAAGGGCATCCTCGTGGTCCGGCCAGAGCGGCCAGAGCGACTGCTCCAGTGGGCGCATCCAGCCCAGCACGCGGGCGGCGTGATCGAGGTAGTCGGTGTGGGTCAGCGCGGCGGTGAGCGGGGAGCGGCTGTCGAGGTCGGCATGCAAGGCCTGGGTGGCGGCGCGCAGTGCGGCCAGAGCGGGCGAGATGCCCGGGCGTTCGTTCGGTTGCGACGTCATCGCCGTCATCGCGGTTCCACCTTTTTCTTCGAGCTGCAGAGCATAGCAGCTCGGGGTGTCTGACCGGGGTGCCGGGGAAAAGTTGATCGAAATGTCAGGCTTCGGAGGGGCGCAGGAATCTCCCAGCAGGAGCGGGCCATGTCCGTGATCGCGGGTATGACCCGCTCCTGCTGGGAATTCAAAAGGCCGCCGCACGGGTGTGCGACGGCCCTGTTCACGGCGAGGTCAGAAGTTGACTTTCAGACCCAGCGTCACCGCCTGGTCGCGGTAGCCGTTGTCGCCGTATTGCTTGCCCACTTCACCCCAGACGTTGACGCGGCTGTTCACCTTGCTGGTGGCGCCGAGTTTCACTTCGAAGATGTCGCTGGCACCGTCCATCTCGAACTTGGTGTTGCCCATCTTCGCGCCGAAGTCGTCGGTGTTGTGGATCCAGTTGGTTTCCACGTACGGCTCCACGCCGTAGGTGTTGGCGAATCCACCGGCCTGGTTGCTGCGCATGGCGGCGCGGGCGCCCAAGCGGGTCATGATGTTGCCGTCGCCCTGGCTGGTAACCCGGGTGCCGTTGGCCTCGCGGTGGTTGTCGGCCTTCACGCCCATGTAGACGACCTGTGCCTGGGGTTGCACGTAGTAGGTGGCGCTCTCGGTCTTCGCCACGGTGAAGGTCTTGCCCGCCTCGATGGACGCGGTGATTCCCTTGGCGTCGTATTTCTCCTTGGCCAGTTGCTCGCCTTTCACCTGTGCGTCGAAGTCGTTCCACAGTACCCAGCTGTCGACGTAGGCGCCGTTCTCGTCGTCCTTGTTCTCGTACCAGGTGCCATAGACGCCCAGGCTGTAGCCGTCGATCTCGCCGCGCGAGCGGTAGCCGGTGATGCGCGACTTGCTGGTCGAGTTGCCATTGGCGTAGCCGGCCAGCACACCGACGACCCAGTCGCCGTTGTCGGTCTGCTTGCGGTACAGGTCACTGCCCAGTTGCAGCACGTAGCGATTGGACTCGGTCTTCAGCTGCCCGGTGCTGTCTTCCCAGCGGCTGGAGCCATCGACGTTGCGCATCCACAGCATCGAGGTGACTTCCTTGCCGGTGTCCGGATCGACGTAGGTCAGGTTGCCGGTCCGGTCATGCAGGCGGTGCAGGAACAGGGTGTTGGCTGCCGCCATGTTGGCGGTATAGCTGGCGCCTTCGGGCTGGCGCACGCGGTCGTCGTCGCGAGGAACCGGAGGCACGGGCGTCGGATCGACGGGGCCAGGGCCCGGATCGATGGGATCAGGATCTTCCGGCTCCGGATCGGGGCCAGGACCGGGGCCCGGATCGATGGGGTCGGGATCTTCCGGCTCCGGTTCGGTCGGCTTGTACGAGGTCAGGTACCAGTCGCTGTTCGCGCCGGTCGAGCCGACGAAACTGCCGCCGCGGCGCAGCACGTACTCGTAGCCGCCCTCGGTCACACGGTCGGACTTGAACTCGCCGGCCGAGGTGCCGCCGACGGTGATCATCTGGATACCTTCCAGGGTTTGCGCGCCCGGACCTTCGGTGTTGTTCACGGTTACCCGGGTTTCGCCCGAGGTACTGCCGGTGACGGCCAGCTTGTCGGTCTCGGAGGTGTCGTCGCCCAGGTAGGTGTTCATCACCAGGTGGCCGCCACCCGCGAAATCACCGTCCACGGTCAGCGTCTTGTAGGTGTAGGCGCCGTGCTCGTCGTGGCGGTCGTACACCAGCTGCGCGCCGTTGGTGAGCGTCAGGTTGGTGAGGTTGGAGTTGCCGGTCATGAACCACTGGCTGGCAGCGCCGTCCATGGCCAGGTCGATCACCCCGTCGGTGGCGGTGCTGGTGGTGCCGTTGAGGTAGGAGCCGGCGGCCATCTTCAGGTCGAGCTTGCCCTGGTTCTCGGCATAGAGGGCTACGCCCTTGCGGTTGGCGGTGTCGACGGCGGCACTGCTGTCGAGCAGGTAGAGCGCCGGGTTGTCCGATACGATGCTGGAGTCGGCGCCGTTGGCGGCCATGGCACGGTTGCCATCGGTGACGATGACCTGAGTGTCGCCTTGCAGGTGCACCTTGCCGCCGCGCATGCCGTTCATGTCTTCCAGGGTCTGCGCGTAGATACCGTAAGCATTCGCGTCGGTAGTCTTGATCTGGGTATTGCCCAGGTTGATCACGCCACCCCGGTTCGCGAAGACAGCATGGGCTGCCTTGCCGGAGGTGGAGATGGTGCTGTTGTCGCCGATGGTGACTTCGGCGTCGCCCTTGAAGGTGGCATACCCGGAATCGCGGTTGCCGGCATAGACCGCGTAACCGTTGCCATCCGAGCCGTTGCTTCCGGCGCCCGTCGTGCTCAGCGTGGCACCGTCACCGATGACGATCCGATTGGTTCCACCGTTCTTCGATGTGTTGGCACGTACAGCCATGCCAGAGGTGTTGATGATGGCATCGTCGCCAACGGTGACGGTGGAGTTGTAGGCGTTTTCGGTGACATTGATTCCATCGGCCGAGCTGCCAGTGGTGGAGACGGTCAGCTGGTTGATGGTGATGGTATTGGTCCCGTTATTGGCCTGGATGGCGTCCGCCATGGCTCCTTTGGTCGTGATCGACAGCTCATCGAGGGTATAGCGGCTGCTATTGCCGTAGATGCCGAATCCCTGTAGCGGCATGCCCAGCGCGGGTATCCCGGTAGTCCCCATCTTGGTGCCGGTGTCGATGATCACAGTCTGGAAACTGTTGGGGTCAAAACCACTGGTGTAGTAGAGGGTGTTATCGCAGGACAGGGTCGTGTCATCGACCTTTGTGCAATCGGCCTGTGCCGGGCCCACCTGTCCGATGACGGCGATGGCCAGGGCCACGTGCGTGGCCAGAAGGGTCTTGGTAAAGCGCATTGCAAACCTCCTTGCACCCGTCGCCAAGGGGCGATGCGGGGCGGGTTTCCAGCGCCTGTGTGAGCCTGTCCTGGCGGGCGATCGGAGCGTTCCGATTCGGGGTCCTGTTATCGCTGGAAGTTGCTGTCGGGAGGCATGGCCACGAGCCGTCGCGCCACGCCGGACCCGCGGCCGGTAAGGGCTCTGGCGGGTCAGTGGGCACATTGTTCAGCGCGCGTTCAGCTAGCCGAATAAGACGAATCTCAATCGGTGGAAAGCGGGGTGGGGGATCGGGAAAAGCTTGATTTATGGCAAGGGTGGAAACCGGACCGGGCATTGCGCGCCAGTCCGGCATGGTGCAGCGGGGCTTACTTGTTCAGCTTGACCACGTCACCGGAAACGGTGGTGGTGTAGCCGTTCAGGACCCAGGCCCAGAACCACTTTTCCTGCACCTGGGTATTGATCAGGGCATCGCCGCCCTTGGCCTTGATTGCGGCGTCCTGTGCGCGGACGAAGCGGTTGTTCTGCTGGATCGGGATGACGCCCAGCAGCATCAGGCCGGTGGCCTTGCCTTCGCTGTGGCCGATCACGGTGTACTGATCGGGGCTGTAGGTCTGGGTCTTCATCGGGGTGCCGGTGCAGCCGGCGATGGCGGCCGTGGCCAGCAGGGTGGCGGCGATACGGGTGAATGTCACATGACTCTCCTGAGATACGAACCCCCGGGACTCTTTCCCAGGGGGTGCGCAGGGTAGCCATCAATGCACCGCAACGGAAGCTGGCAATGCGTCGCGTAGCCGGTGCGGTTCGTGCCGGGACGGGGCCTGTCAGAACAGGAAGTAACGCTGCGCCATCGGCAGCACGTCCGCCGGTTCGCACCACAGCAGTTGCCCGTCCGCGCGTACCTGGTAGTTCTGCGCATCCACTTCGATGTGCGGCAGGTAGGCGTTGTGGATCAGGTCGGTCTTCTGCACGCTGCGGCAGCCCTTCACCACGCCGATGGCCTTGTGCAGGCCCAGCTCGTGGTGCACGCCGAGGTCGAACGCGGCCTGGCTGATGAAGGTCAGGCAGGTGGCATGGCGGCTGCCGCCGTAGCTGGCGAACATCGGCCGGTAGTGCACTGGCTGCGGCGTCGGGATCGAGGCGTTGGCGTCGCCCATCAGGCTCGCGGCGATGGCCCCACCCTTGAGGATCAGGCTCGGCTTCACGCCGAAGAAGGCGGGGCGCCAGAGCACCAGGTCGGCCAGCTTGCCCACTTCGATGCTGCCCACTTCATGGGCGACGCCATGGGTGATTGCCGGGTTGATGGTGTACTTGGCGATGTAGCGTTTCGCGCGGAAGTTGTCGTTGCGCGCGCCGTCGCCGTCCAGTGCGCCGCGCTGCTTTTTCATCTTGTCGGCGGTCTGCCAGGTGCGCGTGATCACTTCGCCGACGCGGCCCATGGCCTGGCTGTCGGAGCTGATCATGCTGAAGGCACCAAGGTCGTGGAGGATGTCCTCGGCGGCGATGGTCTCGCGGCGAATGCGCGACTCGGCGAAGGCCACGTCCTCGGCGATGCTCGGGTCCAGGTGATGGCAGACCATGAGCATGTCCAGGTGCTCGTCGATGGTGTTGCGGGTGAAGGGCCGGGTGGGGTTGGTCGAGCTGGGCAGCACGTTGGCGAAGCCACAAGCCTTGATGATGTCGGGCGCGTGGCCGCCGCCGGCGCCTTCGGTGTGGTAGGTGTGGATGGTGCGGCCCTTGAAGGCCGCCAGGGTGGTTTCGACGAAGCCGGACTCGTTGAGGGTGTCGGTGTGGATCGCCACCTGCACATCGAGGCGGTCGGCTACCGAGAGGCAGTTGTCGATGGCCGCCGGGGTGGTGCCCCAGTCCTCGTGCAGCTTCAGGCCGATCGCACCGGCGCGCACCTGCTCTTCCAGCGGCAGCGGCAGGCTGGCGTTGCCCTTGCCGGTGAAGCCGATGTTCATCGGGAAGGCATCGGCCGCCTGGAGCATGCGCGCCATGTGCCACGGACCGGAGGTGCAGGTGGTGGCGTTGGTGCCGGTGGCCGGCCCGGTGCCGCCGCCGATCATGGTGGTCACTCCGCTCATCAGTGCCTCTTCGATCTGCTGCGGGCAGATGAAGTGGATGTGCGTGTCGATGCCGCCGGCGGTGAGGATCATGCCTTCGCCGGCGATCACTTCGGTGCTGGCGCCCAGGGCGATGGTGACGCCGGGCTGGATGTCCGGGTTGCCGGCCTTGCCGATGGCCGCAACGCGCCCCTGCTTGAGGCCCACGTCGGCCTTGACGATGCCCCAGTGGTCGAGGATCAGCGCGTTGGTGATCACCGTGTCGACGACCTCGGCGGCGCAGCGCTGGCCCTGGCCCATGCCGTCACGGATGACCTTGCCGCCGCCGAACTTCACTTCCTCGCCGTAGACGGTGAAGTCCTGCTCCACCTCGATCCACAGGCCGGTATCGGCCAGGCGCACGCGGTCGCCAACGGTGGGGCCGAACATGTCGGCGTAGGCTTGGCGGCTGATTTTCATCGGGGCTCCTTGGCGGTTGGCGTCATTCGGTTTTCTTGCTGAGCCCCAGCATGGGGGCGGGACCACTCCCTCTCCCTAACCCTCTCCCTGAAGGGAGAGGGGACCGTTCGGCGCAGGATGAAATCAATGCATCAGCCGGCACGGACAGCTCCCTCTCCCTTCAGGGAGAGGGCGGGGGAGAGGGCCTCTTTTGGCACGGACTCACAGCGCGCCCATCACCCGTCCTGCAAATCCGTAAACCTTGCGCTCGCCGGCCAGTTCGACCAGCTCGACTTCGCGGCTCTGCCCCGGTTCGAAGCGCACGGCCGTTCCGGCAGGGATATTCAGGCGCATGCCGCGCGCAGCGTCGCGGTCGAACAGCAGCGCGTCGTTGGTCTCGAAGAAGTGGTAATGCGAGCCGACCTGGATCGGCCGGTCACCGCTGTTGGCCACCGTCAGGCTGAGCGTACGGCGGCCGGCGTTGAGTTCGATCTCGCCGGGCTGGATGTCGTATTCGCCAGGGATCATGGGGAGCTCCGTGGGTCGAGGATCAGTTGCATGAACGTCAGGTCCAGCCAGCGGCCGAACTTCTGGCCCACCTGCGGCATCTGCCCGGTGGTGATGAATCCCAGGCGTTCGTGGAGGCGGATCGACGCCGTGTTGCCGCTCTCGATGGCCGCGACCATCACGTGCAGGCCCTGGGTGCGGGCGCGCTCGATCAGCGCCTGCATCAGCAGTGGGCCGAGGCCCTTGCCGCGCTGGTCGGCGCGTACGTAGACCGAATGCTCGACCGTCTCGCGGAAGCCGTCGAAGGCGCGCCACGGGCCGTAGCTGGCGTAGCCCACTACCTCGCCATCGTCCTCGGCCACCAACACCGGGAAGCCCTGCTGGGCGCGCAGCGCCAGCCAGTCGCGGCGGTTCGCCACGTCGATGGCGATTTCGTTCCAGATGGCGGTGGTGTTGAGCACGGCGTCGTTGTAGATGTCGCGCAGACTGCCGAGGTCGGCTTGGCTGGCGTCGCGGATGAGCATGGCATTCGTCCTTCGGGCAGGTTCAGTTCGGGGGCGTCGCTCGCTGGCGGCTTTCAGGCGATGGGCTGGTGCACGGTGACCAGCTTGGTGCCGTCCGGGAAGGTGGCTTCCACCTGGATCTCCGGGATCATTTCCGGCACGCCTTCCATCACCTGTTCACGGCTCAGCAGCGTGGTGCCGTAGTGCATCAGGTCGGCGACCGTCTGGCCATCCCTCGCGCCTTCGAGCAGCGCGGCGGAGATCAGCGCCACGGCCTCCGGGTAGTTGAGTCTTACACCGCGGGCGAGGCGGCGCTCGGCGACCAGGCCGGCGGTGAAGATCAGCAGCTTGTCCTTCTCGCGAGGGGTCAGGTCCATCTCAGGTGCTCCAGATTCGGGGAGAAACGGCCTCGCGGCCGAGCAGCGCCGGCCGCAGCCGGCGCCAGAGTTCGATGAGCCAGGCGCGGGCGTGCAGCGCCTCCTGGGTGAGGCAGCGGGCGACCACCAGGCCAGGCAGTTGGGTGAGGTTGCCGCGTCCCTGGCAGGGGACGGCGCGGCAGGCTTCGATCAACGCCGCGTCGATCTGCCCGCTGGCGATCAGCGTCGCCATTACCGGATGGCCGGCAAGGCCGATGGGCGAGTCGAGCAGGCGGTCGTTGCCCTCCACGCGCTGGCGCTCGTGCCACAGGCGCTGGCCATCGCGGCGGATGTCCAGGGCGGCGGAGAAATGGCCATCGTCGAAGCGCTCGCCACTGGCGGGACGGCCGAGGGCGACCACATCCCAGTAGAACAGCCGGGCGTCGGCTTCGAGGTCGATGCGCGTGGCCAGTTCAGTCTGCGCGCCGGAATAGACGATGGTTTCCTGCGGCAGCCATTCCAGCGTGGCACCGGGGCCGACACGGATGTCCAGGTGCTGTCTCGCCGGGCAGCTGGCGCGGTACCACTTGGCCGCGCCGGGGCTGGTCAGTTGCGCCCAGCTGTCCGCGCCCGCGTGGATATCCAGCGTCAGGGTATCGCCGCCGGCGATGCCGCCGGGCGGGTGCACGATGATGTGCTGGCAGACCTGCGGCCCTTCGGCGTACAGGTGCTTCTGCACGCGCAGCGGCCCCAGATGACGGCGGGTCACCGGCCGCGTGCTGTCGCCGATGCGGGCGTAGGCCAGCTCCAGCTCGGCGTGCCAGGCGGGGTGGAAGAGGGTGGCCGGTGCGTTCATGGGCAGCTGCGAAACCAGGGATGCTCAGGACAGAGCAATCAGCGTGCCGGGATGCGCCAGGATAGTGCGTGGCGCCCGCCAGTCGTGCTGCACGATAGTGGCGGCGCGGGTTCAGCGGAGGGCAGGACGATTGTCCGATCGGTCAGGTATGGCGCAGTTGCGGTGCATCACGGGATTCGGCGCACTGCATTGGTGCAGAGTTTTCCTGCGGGAGCGGGCGATACCCGCGATCGCGCGCATGGCGCGCTCCTACAGGGGGTTCATGCTGACAGTGGCGTCGGGGGGAAGCACCAGGCCGCGGGATCAGTCAGCCCAGCTGCTTGCGCATGTACACCCGGCGGAAGCCGTTCTCCAGCCGGCGCGCGTATTCCTGGTAGCCGTTCTTCGCGTACAGCTCGATGTTCTCCACCATGCGTTCGTTGGTGTAGAGGTACAGCGACTGGTAGCCCAGTTGCACGGCAGCTTCCTCGGCCTGCACCAGCAGCACGCGGCCGATGCCTTGGCCTGCGCACTCGGGCAGCACGGCGATGTTGTCGAGCAGGAAGCCCTCGTCGGTCTCGCGCATTACCAGCAGGCCGACCGGCGCGCCGTCCTGCTCGGCGATCAGCACGCGGTCCTCGGCGATGATCGCGTGGTAGTCGTCGAGCATCGGACCCGGCTTGCGGCCCAGCTTGGGAATCCACTGGGCATAGGCCGCCGCCACACAGACCGCGGCGAATCCGGCGTCGTCGTTGACGGCGGGGCGCAGGGTGATCGGCATGGCAGGCTCCAGGAGAAACGAATACGGGGCCTGCCAGCTTGCCACCCGTCGCCGCCGTCCGCCAGTGACAGGTCGTCTCACGGTGTGGCCATGGTTCGCGAGCGCGCTCGCTCCTGCAGGTGAAGCACGTGCGCTCTTCGCAGATGCGAGTGGGATGCCATCGTTATGGCTCGCGAACCCGCCGACAGGCGGCCTCAGATCGCCACCAGTCCCCGCACGCCATCGCTTTCCATGTCCGCGCCACGGCCCTGCTGGACGATCTCGCCCCGGGACATCACCAGGTACTGGTCGGCCAGTTCGGCGGCGAAATCGTAGAACTGCTCCACCAGCAGGATGGCCATGTCGCCGCGTTCGGCGAGCTTCCTGATGACCGCACCGATCTCCTTGATCACCGAGGGCTGGATGCCTTCGGTGGGTTCGTCGAGGATCAGCAGGCGCGGGCGGCTGGCCAGGGCGCGGCCGATGGCGAGCTGTTGCTGTTGGCCGCCGGAGAGGTCGCCGCCACGGCGCTGCTTCATCTCCCGGAGCACCGGGAACAGCTCGTAGATGAACTCGGGCACGGTCCTGGCTTCTTTCGCACTGAAACGCGACAGGCCCATCAGCAGGTTTTCCTCCACCGTCAGGCGCGGAAAGATTTCCCGCCCCTGCGGCACGTAGGCAATGCCGGCGTGCACGCGCTGGTGTGGCTTGAAACCGGTGATCGGCTTGCCCTCCCAGCTGACCTTGCCGTCCTTGGCCGGCACCAGGCCCATCAGGCAGCGCAGCAGGGTGGTCTTGCCGACGCCGTTGCGCCCCAGCAGGCAAGTGACCTCGCCGATCTTCGCGTCGAACGACAGGCCACGGAGGATGTGGCTGCCGCCGTAGTACTGGTGCAGTGTGTCGACTTGCAGCATGGGTTCGTTCCTCGGCTCTCTGCCGTGAGTGCACCGTTGTAGTAGTCGTGAGCTCGCCGTGTAGATGCGGGTGCGAGTGCGACCGATTCAGAGCTAGCGGCCGAGATAGACTTCGATCACCTGCTCGTTCGCCTGCACGTCTTCCAGCGAGCCTTCGGCCAGAACGTGGCCCTGGTGCAGCACACTGACGTGGTCAGCGATGCTGCCGACGAAGCCCATGTCGTGCTCCACCACCATCAGCGAATGCTTGCCGGCGAGGGATTTGAACAGTTCGGCGGTGAACGCGGTCTCGGCGTCGGTCATGCCCGCCACGGGCTCGTCCAGCAACAGCAATTGCGGCTCCTGCACCAGCAGCATGCCGATCTCCAGGAATTGCTTCTGCCCGTGGGAAAGCAGCCCGGCGGGCCGGTTGCGCGACTCGCGCAGGCGGATGGTGCCGAGCACGTCCTCGATGCGGTCCCTCTGCTCGCCGGAGAGCTTCGCCCGCAGGCTGGCCCACACCGACTTGTCGGCCCTTTGCGCGAGCTCGAGGTTCTCGAACACCGAGAGTGCCTCGAACACCGTGGGCTTCTGGAACTTGCGGCCGATGCCGGCCTGGGCGATCTCCACCTCGCTCATGCGGGTGAGGTCGAGGGTTTCGCCGAAGTAGGCCTTGCCGTTGTCCGGGCGCGTCTTGCCGGTGATCACGTCCATCAGCGTGGTCTTGCCGGCGCCGTTGGGGCCGATGATGCAGCGCAGTTCACCCACGCCGATGTACAGCGTGAGGTCGCGCAGGGCGCGGAAGCCGTCGAAGCTGACGTTGATGTCTTCCAGGGTGAGGATGGTGCCGTGGCGCACGTCCAGCTGGCCGCTGGCGCTTGCACCGATGCCGATGGCATCGCGGCTGGTGCCCGGGTCACGGTTGGGATCGTAGGCCGGTTCCAGCATCAGGTGGGGGACTGCTCTCATTGTGCTTTCTCCCGCTTGATCAGGCCGAGGATGCCGCGTGGCAGGTACAGGGTGACGACGATGAACAGCGCGCCGAGGAAGAACAGCCAGTACTCGGGGAAGGCCACGGTGAACCAGCTCTTCGCGCCGTTCACCACGCCTGCGCCGAGCAGCGGGCCGATCAGCGTGCCGCGCCCGCCGAGGGCAACCCAGACGGCGGCCTCGATGGAGTTGGTCGGCGACATCTCGCTGGGGTTGATGATGCCTACCAGCGGTACGAACAGGGCGCCGGCAAGGCCGCAGATCACCGCGCTCAGGGTCCAGACGAAGAGCTTGTAGCCGCGCGGGTCGTAGCCGCAGAACATCAGGCGGTTCTCGGCATCGCGCAAGGCGGTGAGCACCCGGCCGAACTTGCTGCGCGCCAGGGCGAAGCCGATGGCCAGGCTCGCCGCCAGCAGCAGGACGATGGCGATGAACAGTGCCACGCGGGTGCCCGGCGCGGTGATGGAGAAGCCCAGGATGCTGCGGAAGTTGGTGAAGCCGTTGTTGCCGCCGAAGCCCGTCTCGTTGCGGAAGAACAGCAGCATGCCGGCGAAGGTCAGCGCCTGGGTCATGATCGAGAAGTACACGCCCTTGATCCGCGAGCGGAAGGCGAAGAAGCCGAATACCAGGGCCAGCAGGCCAGGCGCCAGCACCACCAGGCACAGCGCCCAGAGGAAGTGCTGGGTGCCGGCCCAGTACCAGGGCAGCTCGGTCCAGGAGAGGAAGGTCATGAAGGCGGGCAACTGGTCGCCGGCCGCTTCGCGCATCAGGTACATGCCCATGGCGTAGCCGCCCAGGGCGAAGAACAGCCCGTGGCCCAGCGACAGCAGGCCGGCGTAGCCCCAGACCAGGTCCAGCGCCAGCGCGACGATGGCGTAGCAGAGGATCTTGCCGGTGAGTGTCAACCCGTAGGCGGAGAGGTGCAGCGCGTGGCTCTCCGGCAGCAGGTGCAGCAGCGGCAGGATCAGCAGCGCGATCAGGGCGGCGGCGACGATGGCGGCGGTGAGTTTCGGGCCGGCCTTCTGCGCGGCCGTCACGGTGAGTGGCTGGTTCATGGGCGAGTCTCCCCCGTATCGTGTGGGAGCGAGCTTGCTCGCGAACAGATTTTCCGGCGGCGTCGGAGCTGGGCGGGTTCGCGAGCAAGGGCTGAGGCGCCCCCCTCGGTCCTACGAAAAGCAGTCAGTTCGGACATTGGTGTGTTCATCAATCGATGACCCTCCCTTTCAGAGCGAAGAGCCCCTGCGGACGTTTCTGGATGAACAGGATGATCAGCGCGAGGATCAGGATCTTGCCCAGCACCGCGCCGATCTGCGGTTCGAGGATCTTGTTCGCCACGCCCAGGCCGAAGGCGGCGAACACGCTGCCGGCAAGCTGGCCGACTCCGCCGAGCACCACCACCAGGAAAGAGTCGATGATGTAGCTCTGGCCCAGGTCCGGGCCGACGTTGCCGACCTGCGACAGCGCTACGCCGCCCAGGCCGGCGATGCCCGAGCCGAGGCCGAAGGCGAGCATGTCCACGCGGCCGGTGGGCACGCCGCAGCAGGCGGCCATGTTGCGGTTCTGGGTGACGGCGCGGACGTTCAGGCCCAGTCGCGTGCGATTGAGCAGCAGCCAGGTGAGCGCCAGCACGAACAGCGCGAAGCCGATGATGACGATGCGGTTCCACGGCAGCACGAGGTTGGGCAGCACCTGGATGCCGCCGGACAGCCAGGCCGGGTTGGCGACCTCGACGTTCTGCGCGCCGAACAGCACGCGCACCAGCTGGATCAGCACCAGGCTGATACCCCAGGTGGCGAGCAGGGTTTCCAGCGGGCGGCCGTAGAGATGGCGGATCACCGTGCGCTCCAGCGCCATGCCGATGCACGCGGTGACCAGGAAGGCCACCGGCAGCGCGAGCAGCGGGTACAGCTCCAGCAGGCCGGGCGCGAAACGCTGGCAGAGCGACTGCACCACGTAGGTGGAGTAGGCGCCGAGCATGAGCATTTCGCCGTGGGCCATGTTGATCACCCCAAGCAGGCCGTAGGTGATCGCCAGGCCCAGGGCGGCGAGTAGCAGGATCGAGCCCAGCGACAGGCCGCTGAAGGCCTGGCCGAACAGGTCACCGATCAGCAGCCGGCGTTTCACCTGGGCGAGGCTGGTGGCGGCAGCGGTGCGTACGGAATCGTCCGGCTCGACGGCAGGATCGAGCAGATTCTCCAGGCGGGTGCGTGCCTGGGGATCGCCGGATTCGCCCAGCAGGCGCACGGCGGAAAGGCGCACCGCCGGAGCGGGGTCGGCCAGTTGCAGGTTGGCCAGGGCCAGTTGCAGGGCGGCCTTGACGTCGTCGTCGGACTCTTCGTTGAGGCGGTATTCGAGCAGCGTGCGTTGCGCCGGGCGAGCGCTCTTCTGCAATTGGCGCGCGGCTTCCAGGCGCACCTCGGCGCTATCGGCGACCAACTGGTGGCTGGCCATGGCGGTGTTCACCAGGCCGCGCAGACGGTTGTTCAGGCGTAGCTTGTCGGGCTCGCCGACCGGCGCGGCGCCACCGTCGGCGGGGTGATACTGCGCATCGTCACCGAGCAGGAAGGCACGACCCTGGGCATCGACCGCGAGGCGGCCGGACTGGATGGCGTCGAGCAGTGGCAGGCGGTCGGTGTCGGGCGCGGCAGCCCATTGTTCGAGCAATCTGGCGCGGGCGTCGTTGTCGGCGCTGGCGAAGTCCTGCGCGGGGCCGGCGAAGGCGAACTGCGGCAGCAGCATGGCCAGCGCGAGGGCGCAGAGGCGGAGCAGGTGGAGCAAGGCAGTGGGCATGGCGGTTTTCCCTGAGAGGCGGGTGTGGGCGGCTGCGCCCTCTCCCCAGCCCTCTCCCTGATGGGAGAGGGAGCTGTCCGTGCCGCCAGATACGTCTGGCTTCAGCCTGCATCTGACTGCCGTTCTCCCGTCCGGGAGAGAACTGTCCGAGCCGGCTGACGCCTTGGCTTGATCTTGCGCCATACGGTCCCCTCTCCGTTCGGGGAGAGGGTTGGGGAGAGGGGCTTTCGGCCCGCTCCGGATCAGTTACTGCGCACCGCGTAGTCCGGCTTCTTGTCGTTGCCCGGAATGAACGGGCTCCACGGCTGGGCGCGGATCGGCTCGGGCGTCTTCCAGACCACGTTGAACTGACCGTTGTCCTCGATCTCGCCGATCATCACCGGCTTGTGCAGGTGGTGGTTGGTCTTGTCCATGGTCAGGGTGAAGCCAGACGGTGCCTTGAAGGTCTGCCCGCCCATGGCCTCGCGGACCTTGTCGACGTCGGTGGTACCGGCCTTCTGCGCGGCCTGCGCCCACATGTGGATGCCGACGTAGGTGGCCTCCATCGGGTCGTTGGTCACCGCCGTGCTGTAGTTGGGCAGGTTCTTGGCCTTGGCGTAGGCCTTCCAGTCAGCGACGAACTTGGTGTTCTCCGGGTTCTTCACCGACTCGAAGTAGTTCCACGCGGCGAGGTTGCCCACCAGCGGCTTGGTGTCGATACCGCGCAGCTCCTCTTCGCCCACGGAGAAGGCCACGACTGGCACCTCGGTGGCTTCCAGGCCCTGGTTGGCCAGTTCCTTATAGAAGGGCACGTTGGAGTCGCCGTTGACGGTGGAGATCACCGCGGTCTTGCCGCCTGCGGAGAATTTCTTGATGTCGGCGACGATGGTCTGGTAGTCGCTGTGGCCGAACGGCGTGTAGACCTCCTGGATGTCCTTGTCGGCCACGCCCTTGCTGTGCAGGAAGGCGCGGAGGATCTTGTTGGTGGTGCGCGGGTAGACGTAGTCGGTGCCCAGCAGGAAGAAGCGCTTGGCGGCGCCGCCGTCCTCGCTCATCAGGTATTCCACCGCCGGGATGGCCTGCTGGTTCGGCGCGGCACCGGTGTAGAAGACGTTGGGCGACATTTCCTCACCCTCATACTGCACCGGGTAGAACAGCAGGCCGTTGAGTTCCTCGAACACCGGCAGCACGGACTTGCGCGACACGCTGGTCCAGCAGCCGAAGACCACCGCGACCTTGTCCTGGGTCAGCAGCTGGCGTGCCTTCTCGGCGAACAGCGGCCAGTTGGAGGCCGGGTCGACCACCACCGCCTCGAGCTTCTTGCCGTTCACCCCGCCCTTGGCGTTGATCTCGTCGATGGTCATCAGCGCCATGTCCTTGAGCGAGGTCTCGGAGATCGCCATGGTGCCGGACAGCGAATGCAGGATGCCGACCTTGATGGTCTCGGCGGCCTGGGAGCTGAACGGGAACAGACCGGTGAGCAGCAGGGCGCTCATGGCCAGCGTACTTTTCAACAGCGGACGACGTTTCATCGCGGCAGCCTCCTTGGCTATCCAGGGGCGGGGAGTTGCCGGCGCGGCAGCTTCCCCGGAAATGGGGCGATCCCCGAGCGGGATCGAAGCTGCCATCGCAGCATCCGTGCCAAACAGGCAAAAGCCTTGGCGCAGATGGGCTGCACGCGATTTTCTGTCGTAATGGTGAGGTTTTTCAGTGCGCAGCTTTGGTGCGCCGAACGTCCTTTGGTGCGCGGCGCTCCCCAAAGGAGCGCGTCATTGCGGGAGGAAGTAGCCGCGCACGCCGGTCATGATGATCTGCGCGGCGAGGGCGCAGACGAACAGGCCCATCAGGCGGCTGACGATCATCAGGCCCTGTTCGCCGAGGATCTTCTCGATCTTGTCGGAGAGGTAGAGGGTGATGCCTACCGTCAGGCAGGCCAGGAAGATCGCGGCCAGCGCGAGGAACTTGTGTTCCCAGTCCTGGTTCACGCCCATCACCAGCAGCGCACCGATGGTGCCGGGGCCGACGGTGATGGGAATGGTCAGCGGGACGATGGTGACGTCCTGCTGCACGTTGTCCGCCTGCACTGCCGAACGGCCCTGGGCCATGCCCAGGGCGGAGATGAACAGCACGCTGCCCGCGCCGATGCGGAACGCATCGGCGGTGATGCCGAACAGGGTGAAGATGTAGCGTCCGAACAGGTACAGCAGCACGCTGGCGATCAGCGCCGCCAGGGCCACGCGCCAGGCCATGTGCTTGCGGTCGCGGGGAGCGAAGCCGCGGTTGAGGCTGATGAAGCAGGAGAGCACGAAAAAGGGGCTGTAGAGCACCAGCATCTTCAGGTACACGCTGAACATCACTTGCATGGGAACGACTCGTCCGGATTGAGAGGGCGCGGCAGGGCAAAGCATAGCGGGTGGGGAAGCCGATGGCATTGCGGCGGGGCAAATGCCAGAACGCATTCGCGTCAGTGCAAGCTATCGGAGCGAGTGCGGAAATTGCCGGAGTAGCGGACCAGGGCCGGATGCTCCGCTGCTTCGAACTTGAAGATGACGGACCCTTCAAGAAACTTGTCAGGGCAGTCTGCCACTTTGGAAACGTAGTACCGCAGATCGTGTTTACGGAAGGCTTCCCGAAGAGGTTCAGGAATTGTCTCGGGGTATCCGTGGCTGATGAGAAACCTCTCGCCGTATTGCGCCTGGAACAGTTTGATTCGCCAGTAGCCGCTCTGGCTGAAGTCGATCATGACGTCGTCGATGTACTCGGCGTGTTCCCTTTCGCCCATGGAGTTGGTGTCGTCCGGATCGCTCATCAAGGCTCAGGAGGGTAAGGCGTCGCTCTGCTGGCGCAGGCGGCGATCGCGTTCGCCGACCCAGTAGGCGACCAGCTCGCGCAGTTGCGACAGCTCCACCGGCTTGGCCATGTGACCGTCCATGCCGACCAGCCGCGCGCGTTCCTTGTGTTCGCTGAGGATGTGCGCGGTGAGCGCCACCACCGGGGTGTGCGGGCGGTGTTCGCTGGCTTCCCAGGCACGCAGGCGTTCGGTGGCGGAGAAGCCGTCGAGCACCGGCATCTCGCAGTCCATCAGCACCAGGTCGTACTGGGTGGCCTTCATCGCGGCCAGGGCTTCCTCGCCATTGCTGGCGGTATCCGGCTGCAGGTTGAGCTTGCTCAGCATGCCGCGGATGACCTTGGTGGAGATGCTGTTGTCCTCGGCGACGAGAATGCGGAAGTCGCTGGGAGGGACGTTCGAGGCGGGCTCGCTGGCCGGCGAGAGGTAGTTGCTCACGCCGCTGGGGCCGCGCTGCGACAGCTCTTCGGCGAGGGTCGCCTTGAGCGTATAGCCGGCCACCGGCTTGGCGAGGATGCGCTTGATCCCGGCATTGCGCGCGATGATCTTGCTCGGTGCGTTGCTGATGCCGGTGAGCATGATCAGCAGGATGTCGTGGTTGAGGTTCGGGTCTTCCTGGATCTTGGTGGCCAGCTGCATGCCGGTCATGCCGGGCATGTCCTGGTCCAGCAGGACCACGTCGAAGTACTCGCGCAGGTGCGCCTTGGTGCGCAGCTGGGCCAATGCTTCCTTGCCCGAGGACACCGCGCTGACGTTCATGCCCCAGGCGCTGCACTGCTGCACCACCACCTTGCGGCAAGTCTGGTTGTCGTCCACCACCAGCAGGCGTGCACCCTGCAGCGGGCTGTCGAGGTCGGCGCCGGTCTGGTCGATCTGTTGCGGATCCAGCGGCAGGCTGAGCCACAGCAGGTTGCCTGCGCCTTCGGCGCTGTTGCCGCTCTCCATGCCGCTCTCTATTCCAAAATCGCCAGACATCAGGCGGATCAGCTGGCGCGCGATGATCAGGCCGAGGCGGCTGCTGATACGGGTGGCGGAGAGGAAGTCGCGGCTGTGCAATTCGGCGGTGAGCAGGGCCTGGCGGTCGGCGCTGTCCAGCGGGCGGCCGCTGTCCTGCACGGCGATGCGCAGGCGCTGCTGGGTGGCCGGGCCGTCGAGGGCGACGACGAGGAGGATCTCGCCTTCGTCGGTCTGCTTGAAGGCGTTGTCCAGCAGGCTCAGCACGGCCTGACGCAGGCGTGTCGGGTCGCCACTGATGATGCGTGGCACTTGCGGCTGGGTGAAGCTGATCAGCTCGACCTTCTGCTGCTCGGCCTTGGCGCGGAAGATCGCCAGGCAGTCCTCGATCAGCGCGCCGAGGTCGAACTGCACCTCGTCCAGTTCAATCTGCCCGGACTCCAACTTGGAGATGTCGAGGATCTCGTTGATCAGCGAGAGCAACTCGTTGCCGGCGCTGTGGATGGTCTGCACGTAGTCGCGCTGCTTGGCCGAGAGCGGGGTGCCGAGGAGCAGTTCGGTCATCCCCAGCACGCCGTTCATCGGGGTGCGGATCTCATGGCTGATCTTCGCCAGGAAGTCGCCCTTCGCCTGCAGCTCGGCAGCGTGGGCGGCCTCGCTGGTGCGGCGTTGCAGGTTGAGCTGCTGCAGCAGGCGCTGGCGCTCGGTGAGCGAGATGCTGAGGATGAAGCCGGCGAGGGTGGCGAAGCTGAAGACGCCCAGCACCAGCCAACCCGGATCGAGTTGGCGGACGCCGAACAGCACCGGCAGGAACACCGTGAAACCGGCGTTGAACACCAGCATGCCGGCAACGATCAGGCGCGCCGGACGGTAGCCGTGGTACCAGTGCCAGGCCGCCACCAGTGGCACGCTGACTGAGCAGAGCACTACCAGCAGGTAGACCAGCCAACTGAACCAGAGTACCTGGGTGAAGGCGATCAGCAGGCCGACCGCGAGGATCAGCCCCGCCTCGACCTGCAGCAGGCGATTGAGCCGGCTGCTGACCGTGCCCTGGAAGAAGCTGCCGGCAAAGCCCAGCAGGCAGATGGCGGCGCCCAGCGCGGCGAGGTCGGCCACCAGCGACTGGTTGAAGGTCAGCCACGGCAGGAAGAAGGCGACCAGCCCCAGGTTGGCGGCGGCGCAAAGGCCCAGCGACGCATGCATCGCGGCCAGCCACAGGCTGCTGGCGTTGCGCGTGTAGACGAAGCGCGTGAGGTTGTACATCAGCAGCAGGAGCATGCCGCCCAGCAGCATGCCGAAGAAGTACGAGGGCCTTTCCAGGGCCACCAGCCCGGCGTCGTCGATCTGGTCAAACCAGGCCATCAGCGGATGGTTGGAGGTCATCCGCACGTAAAGCGTCAGCGGCTGGCCGTCGCTCGGCAGGGCGAACAGGTAGGAGCGCGACGGCAGCGGGCGGTCCTGGAAGGGGCGGGATTCACCGGTGTGCAGCTCTTTCTTCAGCTGCCCGTCCTGGACCAGGTAATAGTCGAGATACTGGACGCGCGGCGCGAAGATCCACAGCCAGCTGGGCAATTCCTGGGCAGGAAGTTGCACCTGGAGCCAGACGGCCTGGGGGCTGGCGGGGAAGATGAAGGAGTGGCGCTCCAGCGGGAAGAACTGCTGCTTGCGCTGCAGGACGTCGCCGATCTGCAGGCGGGCGCTCTCGTCGCGCAGCACGTTCCACTGGGTTGTCGGGGCACTACGGGAGCTGGCGGGCGGCGCCGCCTGGGTTGCTTCCGCCGAGCTGGAGGCAGCCAAAGCAAACGGACCCGGCAATAACAGCACGAGGCTGACGAGAAGTCCTATGGCAGTCCAGAGCCGACGCACGGCGAAGTCCCTTCGGTAGTGAGTGGGCGGATTATAGCCAAGTGTGCTGAAGGCCGTAATCCACCCGGGCACGCCGGGACCGGTGGGGAGAAGGCGTCCGACGGGGGACGCCTCCGCCCGTCGGGTCAGCCTTCGCCGCGTTCGCGGGCGATGGCGCGGTAGCCGATGTCCTTGCGGTAGAAGCTGCCGTTCCAGCGGATCTTCTCCGCCAGGCGATAAGCCTGCTCCTGGGCCGAGGAAACGGTCGGGCCGATGGCCGTGGCGCACAGCACGCGACCGCCAGCGGTGACGATCTGGCCGTCCTTGAGCGCGGTGCCGGCGTGGAACACCTTGCCGTCGAGCTTGGCGGCGTCGTCGAGGCCTTCGATGACGTCACCCTTGGCGTAGTCGCCCGGGTAGCCGCCAGCGGCGATCACGACGCCCACGGTGGGACGCGGGTCCCAGGTGGCTTCGACCTTGTCCAGGGCCTTGGCCAGGGCTGCCTCGACCAGCAGGACCAGCGACGATTCCAGGCGGACCATGATCGGCTGGGTTTCCGGGTCGCCGAAGCGGCAGTTGAACTCGATGACCTTGGGTGCACCGCTCTTGTCGATCATCAGGCCGGCATAGAGGAAACCGGTGTAGACGTTGCCTTCCTCGGCCATGCCGCGCACGGTCGGGTAGATCACTTCGTCCATCACGCGCTTGTGCACGTCGGCAGTCACGACCGGTGCGGGCGAATAAGCGCCCATGCCGCCGGTGTTCGGGCCGGTGTCGGCGTCGCCGACGCGCTTGTGGTCCTGGCTGGTGGCCATGGGCAGCACGTTCTGGCCGTCGACCATGACGATGAAGCTGGCTTCCTCGCCGTCGAGGAACTCTTCGATCACCACGCGCGAACCGGCGTCACCGAAGGCGTTACCGGCGAGCATGTCGCGCACGGCGTCCTCGGCTTCGGCCAGGGTCATGGCGACGATCACGCCCTTGCCCGCGGCCAGGCCGTCGGCCTTGATCACGATGGGCGCGCCTTTCTCTTTCAGGTAGGCCAGAGCCGGCTCGACTTCGGTGAAGTTCTGGTAGTCGGCGGTGGGGATCTTGTGGCGCGCGAGGAAGTCCTTGGTGAAGGCCTTGGAGCCTTCCAGCTGGGCGGCGCCAGCGGTGGGGCCGAAGATGTCCAGGCCGCGCGAGCGGAACAGGTCGACCACGCCTTTGACCAGCGGGGCTTCCGGGCCGACGATAGTCAACTGCACGTTCTTCGCGGCGAAGTCGGCCAGCGCTTCCAGGGCCAGCACGTCGATGGCGACGTTCTCGCACTTGGCTTCGGTGGCGGTGCCGGCGT
>CBIGPF010000072.1:0-26923 GCA_966191535.1 uncultured Pseudomonas sp.
GGCGTAGCGCTCATCGCCCATCACCGGTTTGCCGTCGCTCTCGAACATGCGCAGGGTGGCGCCGACGCCAAGGGCTTCGCCGATGTTGCGCGCCATGGGTTGCATGGCCGAGCCATTCCACTGCACCCAGTCGAATTTCCAGATGTCCCACACCTGCGGGTAGTTCACCGGGGCGTTGGCGACGCGGTAGTTGGAAGCGTCGATGCCGTCGCCGAATACGCTGTTGGCGATGCGGCCGAAAGCGTCGGCACGGCCGGGGCCTTCCAGGGTCGGGTAGAGGCCGCGGTGGGTATCGTTCCAGGCGGTGGAGACGAGGGTGCCGAGCACGTTGCGCACGTCGCGTTTCAGCGCGGCCTTGCCCTTGGGATAACGATCGCCCAGTACGCCCTTGGCGAAGCGGTCGAACTTCCAGGGCACGTAGTAGGTGGAGGCGAGGCTGGCGCCCAGCGCCTGGCCGAACGCGCCGCCGCGCAGGGTGGGCACGGTGGAGGCGATGGAGTGCATGGCGGCGCCACCGTCGATGCGCACGGCGGTGCCTTTATAGCGCAGCTCGCCGGTGTGGCAGGCGGAGCAGGTGATGTCCAGGTACCAGGCGCCGGTCTCGCCGTCCTGGTGGCGGGCGAAGCCGACCGGCAGGTTACCAGGGTTCTTCGCGGTGGCCGCCAGGGTATCGTCGGCGTCACGGCCGATCTGCTCGGGCTCGATGAGGAAGCCGAAACGTGCGAGGTTTTCCGGGGTGGCGAACTTGTCCTTGGAGAAGGGCTGCTCGAGGTGGGTGAACCAGTCGTAGCGCAGGCCTTTCACCTGGGTGCCCTGGGGCGTGTAGTAGTAGGTTTCGCGGTCTGCCGGGCTCCACTGGTCGAGGTGGACCATCTTTTCCGGCTTGGAATACTCGGGAAGATTGGGATGCGCGGTGTACCAGGCGACGACGCCGCCGACGAGCAGGAGCAGCAGAAGGACTGCAAGCAGGACGCGTCCGAGAATGCGCATCGAAACTTCCTTGTTATGTGTGCGAAAAAGAATCGGACGTTTATGCCAAGTACGCAGCGGCTTGGCAAGGTGATGCCGCACTGAATTCAGGGTTTTTATGGCCTGGCTGAGCGAATCGGGAGGGTCACGAGCCCGGGCGCAGCTCCAGTAGCAGGCTCAGGCAGATCGCCGCGCCGATCAGTATGCCGACCACGCTGGCGATGATCAGTGGCCAGCGCAGGCCCGGAGTGTCATCTGAATCGTCTGGAATGCGTGCGTGAATGGCGAGCCAGAGGCCGTCCGGCGGAGGCAGTTCCGGCCAGGGTTCGTCGCTGGAAGGTGGGGACGGGTTGCCGGCGAGCTGGTAGAGCAGGGCGATCATCCAGTCCAGCGCGGCGATACGCGAGGGGTGGTAGCGATCGGCATCGGTCCAGACGTGCAGGAAGGTGTTGACCAGCAAGGCGTCGGCTTCTGTCTGATCGGTCTTCAGCTTCAGCGCCAACGGGTAGAGACGCGCGGCGGTGCAGCGGTACAGCGTGGCGAAGGCGCGCGCGTCCCCATCGCCGCTTTCGGCGAGCAGGTGGCTGAGGAAGTTCGCTTCGTCCGGGTCGATGACGGCCTCCGGCGGTGTCGCGGCGAGCGGCGTGGCGGAAGGGGTAAGGATAGTTGCTGGTGCGGGGGACTTCGCGATTGCGCCCCTGCCAAGTGGGCTCAAGCCTCCTTGTAGGAGCGGGCCATGCCCGCGATCACGCCCACGGGCGCTCCTACAGGGAGAAGTCGGTGTCAGGCCACTGCCTCGAACGGCAACCCGACGTAGTTTTCCGCAATGGTCGTGCGGCCGGCTTCGGAGCCAAGGAAGTAGTCCAGCTCGGTCTCCAGCATGCGTCGGGTGAAGGCGTCGCTGTCCGGGAACTGGTGCAGCATCGAGGTCATCCACCAGGAGAAACGCTCCGCCTTCCAGATACGCCGCAGGGCGATGGGGGAGTACTTGTCCAGCAGGTCGGTGCGCCCTTCGCCATAGACCTTCACGAGGATGCGGTGCAGCGCATCGACGTCGCTGGCGGCGAGGTTCAGGCCCTTGGCGCCCGTGGGCGGGACGATGTGACCCGCGTCGCCGACCAGGAACAGGCGGCCGTATTGCAGTGGTTCCACCACGAAGCTGCGCAACGGGGCGATGCTTTTTTCCAGCGACGGGCCGGTCACCAGCTGGCGTGCGGCGTCCTCCGGAATGCGGCGCTTGAGTTCTTCCCAGAAACGTTCGTCGGACCAGTCTTCCACCTTCTCTTCGAGCCCCACCTGCAGGTAGTAGCGGCTGCGGGTGGCGCTGCGCTGGCTGCACAGGCTGAAGCCGCGTTCGCTGCTGGCGTAGATGAGTTCGTGGTTGACCGGCGGGGTGTCGCTGAGCAGGCCGAGCCAGCCGAACGGGTAGACGCGTTCGAATACGCTGAGGCGCTCGGCGGGAATGCTGCGCCGGGCCACGCCGTGGAAGCCGTCGCAGCCGGCGACGTAGTCGCAGTCCAGGCGTACGTGTTCGCCCTGGTGAGTGAACGTGACGTAGGGCTTTTCGCTGGTGACGTCATGCAGCGCCACGTCGGCTGCTTCGTACACACTCATCGCGCCGCTGGCGGCGCGGGCCTGCATCAGGTCGCGGGTGACTTCGGTCTGGCCGTAGACCATCACCTGCTTGCCGCCGGTGAGGGCCTTGAGGTCGATGCGCTCACGGCGGCCATTGAGGACCAGTTCGAATCCGTCATGGAGCAGTCCTTCGGCGTCCATCCGGGCGCTGGCGCCGGCTTCGCGCAGCAGGTCGGCGGTGCCCTGTTCGAGCACGCCGGCACGGATGCGGCCGAGTACATAGTCCGGTGCCTGGCGTTCGAGGATCACGGTGTCGATGCCAGCCTTGTGCAGCAGCTGGCCAAGCAGGAGGCCGGCAGGACCGGCGCCGACGATGGCGACTTGAGTCTTCATGGGGGGCTCCTTGGAGAGCGCTGTTGTTTTTGTCTCCTGCATTTTTTGTGTATGGGATCGGCCTTTGAAGGTAATTTCCAACAGTCTTCTTGGACTTTTCATGGATGTGGGCGGTGATCGAACAACGTGCTGACACGCCGGTCCCGGTGTTTCGCCTGTATGGCGAGACGACGGTATGGCCGACGCCGGACCTGATCCATTGCGAATCCATCGCCTCGCGCAGCCGCCTGCACGACTGGGAGATCCGCCCGCATCGTCATGGCGACCTGGTGCAGCTGCTCTATGTGCAGTCCGGCGAGGCGGAACTGGAGGTGGAGGGGCGGGTGACGCCCGTCCGCGAGGCGTCGCTGCAGGTCACGCCGGCGCTGGCGGTGCATGGTTTTCGCTTCGCCGAGGATGTACAGGGCTGGGTGCTGAGCATGGGCCTGCCGCTGGCCGAGCAGCTCGGCGGCCTGCTGCAAAGCACGGTGCTGGAGCAGCCGGCGTGCTTTGCCGTGGGTGAGGGCAAACGCCAGCTGGATGCGCTGTTCGAGTCCATCGACCGTGAGTACGCCGAGCACGCGCCGGGCCGCGACCTGATGCTGCAGTCGTTGCTCAACATGCTGCTGGTCTGGCTCAGTCGCCAGGCGCTGGAGCAGGCCCGCGCCCAGGCGAGCCAGCAGGACCGCGGCGTCGAGCATGTGCACGCGTTCTCTCGTCTGCTGGAACATGATTTCCGCGAGCATCGGCCCATCGAACACTACGCGGCGGCCCTGGGCATCAGCTCTGCGCACCTCAACGCGCTGTGCCGGCGGCTGGCCGGGCAGTCGGCGCTGCAGATGATCCACCAGCGCCTGCTGCTGGAGGCCAAGCGCAACCTGGTGTACACAGCCATGACCATCCAGCAGGTGTCGGACAGCCTGGGCTTCTCCGAACCCGCCTACTTCTCCCGATTCTTCAAGCGCTACGCCGGGGTCTCGCCCCGCGCGTTCCGCGAGCCGCGTTGAGCTGCCATGAATATCGATTCGCGTATCAAGTTCCGCCACCTGGTGTGTTTCCTCGAAGTGGCCCGGCAGGGCAGCCTGGCCCGTGCGGCGGACGTCCTGGCGGTGAGCCAGCCGGCTATCTCGAAGACGCTCAAGGAACTGGAAGAACTGCTCGAAGCCAGTCTGTTCGAGCGCGGCAAGAGCGGCGCCAGCCTGACCGAAGCGGGCGTGGCCTTCCTGCGTTACGCCGGCCCCTGCGTGCAGGCGCTGCGCGACGGGGTGAACAGCCTGCGCGGCGGCGAGTACGCCTCGAGCACGGTGCGTCTGGGGGTGCTTTCCACCGTGGAAAGCCTGCTGATGCCGGAGACAGTGCGGCGCCTGCACGAGCGCCACCCTGCGCTGGTGGTCAGCGTGGTGACCGGGCCGAGCGCGCACCTGCTCTCGCAACTGCGCGTCGGCGAGCTGGACCTGGTGGTCGGCCGCATGACTGAAAGCCCGCAGATCCAGGGCCTTGCGTTCGAGCACCTGTACAGCGAATCCATGACCCTGGTGGCCCGTGCCGGACACCCGCTGCTGGGGCGCCCGTTGCCGCCCTCGGCACTGGACGACTGGCCGCTGGTTCTGCCGCTGGCCGGCACCACCATCCGCAAGTCCGCCGACAGCCTGCTGGTGCAGAGCGGCCTCGGTCAGCCGCGTCGCCGCCTGGAAACCCTGTCCACGGTGCTCAGCCGCCGTTATGTATTGACCAGCGATGCGCTGTGGATCGCTCCGCTGGATTCGGTGCGCCTGGACCTGCGTTCCGGCGAGATGGTCGAACTGCCTCTGGACGTCCAGGAACCGGGCGGTTCGGTGGGTGTTTGCAGCAACTCGACGCTGCCGCTTTCACTCGGGGCGCACTGGTGCCTGGAGGTGCTGCGCGAGGTGGGTGAAGCGTATCGTGAAGGGACTTATCCATAACTGAATGGTTATGGATGCGGGGCATCTTTTCAGTTTTCGGTATCGAGCTTGCGGGCGACACTCCGCCGCACTGCCTGATGCAACAGGCTCCTATAAATCCAACAAGAGGAGACCGACATGTCCGACGCGGAGAACAGCCGCTTCGTCATTCGTGACCGAAACTGGCACCCCAAAGCCCTCACCCCCGACTACAAGACCTCCATCGCCCGCTCCCCGCGCCAGGCGTTGGTGAGCATTCCGCAATCGGTCTCCGAAACCAGCGGCCCGGATTTCTCGCACCTGAAGATGGGCGAGCACGACAATGACCTGCTGCTCAACTTCAACAACGGTGGCCTGCCCATCGGTGAGCGCATCATCGTTTCCGGCCGGGTCATGGACCAGTACGGCAAGCCCGTTCCGCACACCCTGGTGGAGATGTGGCAGGCGAACGCCGGTGGCCGCTACCGCCACAAGAACGACCGTTATCTTGCACCGCTGGACCCGAACTTCGGCGGCGTCGGCCGCGCACTGACCGACAGCGAAGGACGCTACGTCTTCCGCACCATCAAGCCCGGCCCGTACCCGTGGCGCAACGGCCCCAACGACTGGCGCCCGGCGCACATCCATTTCTCCATCAGCGGCCCGTCGATTTCCACACGGTTGATCACCCAACTGTACTTCGAGGGTGACCCGCTGATCCCGATGTGCCCCATCGTCAAGTCCATTGCCAACCCGGACGCCGTGGAAAGCCTGATCGCGAAGCTCGACATGAGCAACGCCAACCCCATGGATTGCCTGGCCTACCGCTTCGACATCGTGCTGCGCGGCCAACGCAAGACCCATTTCGAAAATCGCTGAGGAGGACCGACCATGCCTATCGAACTGCTGCCGGAAACCCCCTCGCAGACCGCCGGCCCCTATGTCCACATCGGCCTCGCGCTGGCCGCCGCCGGCAACCCGGCTCGTGAGCAGGAAATCTGGAGCGAGATGGCCAAGCCCGGCGCGCCCGGCGAGCACATCCTGCTGATCGGTCACGTTTACGACGGCAATGGCCACCTGATCCGCGATTCCTTCCTGGAGTTGTGGCAGGCGAATCACGAAGGCGTGTACGACGCTGCCTTCGATCTGGAAAAACCCTTCAACGGCTTCGGCCGCACGGCGACCACCTTCGACGCCGGTGAATGGCAGGTGCAGACCATCAAGCCCGGCGTCGTGAAAAATGCCGCCGGCGTACCCATGGCGCCACACATCAACCTGTCGCTGTTCGCCCGTGGCATCAACCTGCACCTGCAGACCCGCCTGTACTTCGAGGACGAGGCGCAGGCCAACGCGGTGGACCCGGTCCTGAACCTGATCGAGCAGCCCGAACGTCGGCAAACCCTCATCGCAAAGCGTTGCGAGGTGGACGGGAGGCTCGCTTACCGGTTTGATATCCGCGTCCAGGGAAATGCGGAAACGGTGTTCTTTGACTTCTGATACACGACTTCATGAAACATCCGCCGAACCGGTCGCCGACCGTGTCCGGCGGCACTTCGCCGCTGCGCTCGACGAGCGCGGCTACCGTGCCGACGAGGCCCAGGTGGTCGCGGTGGATCACCTCGCCACCTGGCTCGACGACTTCCTCGCCGGTCGCCACGGCTTCCTGCGCAAGCCGGTGGCGGGCGTCTACCTGTGGGGCGGCGTAGGGCGGGGCAAGAGCTTCGTCATGGACCAGTTCTTTGCCGCTGCACCGACCCAGGCCAAGCGCCGCGTGCACTTCCACGCCTTCCTGCAGGAGTTGCAGTCGCGCATGCTGGCGATCACCGGGCAATCCGACCCGCTGGTGCGCGTGGCCCGTTCCATCGCCGAAGAAACCCGGCTGCTGTGCTTCGACGAATTCCATGTGCACGACATCGGCGATGCCATGCTCCTGGGGCGGATGCTGAAGGTGCTGGTGGACGAAGGTGTAGGCCTGGTTTGTACGTCAAACTACGAGCCAGAAAATCTCTGTCCGAATCCGCTGTACCGCGAACGCTTCCGCCCGGCCATCGAGCTGATCGAAAAGCGCTTCGACGTGATCTCGGTGGATGCCGGCCAGGACTACCGCGAGCACAGCACGTCGCTGGAAGAGTGGGGCAGTTTCCTCTGGCCCGCCCGCGCCGATGACCTCGACCTGATCGGCTCGCGCCTGGGGCTGGCGGCCGACGCGAAGTTCGACGAGGTGCTCAGCGTCAATCACCACCCACTGAAGGTGCACGCCCACGACGATCATTGTGCGTGGATGGACTTCAGCGAAATGTTCGAGCGCCCACGTTCGGCCAGCGACTACCTCTGGCTGATCGAGCACTACCCGCGCATGGCGGTGAGTGGCCTCGGCCCGCTGGCGGACTATCCGCCGGACGTGAGCATGCGCTTCCTCAACTTCATCGATATCGCCTATGACCGGCAGCTCAGGCTGCAACTGTTCGCCACGGTGTCACTGGATGAACTGGCGGCGGGCGGCGCGGCGCTGGACTTCTCGCGCACGCTGAGCCGGTTGCGGCAGTTGAAGCTGGAGCCGCTGTAGCCGCGCTCCTGCAGGGGTGGCAAGCTCCGTTCGATAATCGGCCAGTTGTGTTGCGATAATCGCCCGCGCGTGTCGATAATCGCCCGGCATTCGCCTGCCAGGACAACAACAATGACCGACGCCCCCCGTGCCAGTCTGCCGCCCCTCGCGCCGCCGATCATCGCTTCGCCCGCCAAGCGCATCGAGGCGTTCACCGGCGACCCGAACTTCATGACCTCGCTGGCTCGCGGCCTGGCGGTGATCCACGCGTTCCAGGAGCGCAAGCGCCACCTGACCATCGCGCAGATCAGCCACCGCACCGAAATCCCGCGCGCCGCCGTTCGCCGCTGCCTGCACACGCTGATGAAACTGGGCTACGTCACGTCCGACGGCCGCACCTATTCGCTGCTGCCCAAGGTGCTGACCCTTGGCCACGCCTACCTGTCCTCGACGCCACTGGCGGTCACTGCCCAGCCGATCCTCGATCGCTTGAGCGAGCAACTGCACGAGGCCTGTTCCATGGCCACGCTGGAGGGCGACGAGATTCTCTACATTGCTCGCTCGGCGACGCCGCAGCGCCTGATTTCGGTGGACCTGAGCGTTGGCAGTCGCCTGCCGGCCTACTGCACCTCCATGGGTCGCATCCTGCTCGCCGGGCTGAACGACGACGCGCTGGAGGACTACCTCGCCCACGCCGACCTGCAGGTGAAGACCAGCCGCACCGTGCACACGCCGGAAATGCTCCGCGCGAGCATCGCCGAGATCCGCCAGCAGGGCTGGGTGATCATCGACCAGGAGTTGGAAGTGGGCCTGCGCTCCATCGCCGTGCCGCTGAAGGACTCCGCCGGCCAGGTGCTGGCCGCGCTGAACGTCGGCACCCACGCCGGCCGCGTGTCGCGCCAGGAGCTGGAAACGCGCTTCCTGCCAGTGCTGCTGGAAGCCAGCCGCGAGCTGGGCACGCGGCTGTTCCACTGAGTGTCGGTGAAGGCTGGCGCGCGGTCTGCCAGCCTTCGGCATTCCCTGTTCGCTAACCGCCCACAGGCGCGATTATCGAATTGAACGGCTGCAGGTCTCTTCGTACTGTTGTGCAACCCGTCCAGCCGGACGGGCAATAACAACAATGAGCGTCAGCCATGGCCCCTGTGTGCCTGCCCCTTCCGCCGGCCCGTGCGTCCACCGGCTCGCGCCTCATTCCTGTCCAGCTTGCGGGAGTGCAGGGCGATACAGCCGGCCTTCCCGCGACGACGCCTTCGCAGGAAGTCTTCGCATGACCAGCTCCGCCCACGTGCCCGCTGCCGGCACCCTCGACGTCCAGTCCTTCATCAACGCCCAGCCGCTGTCGCTGTACCAGTGCCGCATCGTACTGCTGTGCTTCCTCATCGTTTTCCTCGATGGCCTGGATACTGCCGCGATGGGCTTCATTGCCCCGGCGCTGACCCAGGACTGGGGCATCGACCGCGCCAGCCTCGGCCCGGTGATGAGTGCCGCGCTGATCGGCATGGTATTCGGCGCCCTGGGTTCCGGCCCGCTGGCCGACCGCTTCGGGCGCAAGGGCGTGCTGGTGGTGGCGGTCTTCCTTTTCGGGCTGTTCAGCCTGATCTCGGCCTACAGCAGTAACCTCGAACAATTGATGGCACTGCGGCTGCTGACCGGCATCGGCCTCGGTGCGGCGATGCCCAACGCGACGACGCTGCTGTCGGAGTACACCCCCGAGCGCCTGAAGTCGTTGCTGGTGACCAGCATGTTCTGTGGCTTCAACCTGGGTATGGCGTCGGGTGGTTTCGTCTCCGCCAAGCTGATCCCGGCCTACGGCTGGCACAGCCTGCTGCTGCTCGGTGGTGTGCTGCCGCTGCTGCTGGCAGTGGTGTTGCTGCTGTGGTTGCCGGAGTCGGCGCGCTTCCTGGTGGTACGCAATCGCGGGGCGGACAGGGTCAAGCGGGTGCTGGCGCCGATCGCCCCGGCCGAGGTGGTCGCCGCCCGCGACTTCAGCGTGCCCGAGCAGAAGACGGTGCAGAGCCGCAACGTGTTCAAGGTGGTCTTCTCCAGCACCTACAGCGCGGGAACCCTGCTGCTGTGGCTGACCTATTTCATGGGCCTGGTAATCGTCTACCTGCTCACCAGCTGGCTGCCGACGCTGATGCGCGATGCCGGCGCGAGCATGGAGCAGGCCGCCTTCATTGGTGCGCTGTTCCAGCTCGGTGGGGTGCTCAGTTCGGTGGCGGTAGGGTGGGCCATGGACCGCTACAACCCGCACAAGGTCATCGGCATCTTCTATTGCCTGGCCGGGGTGTTCGCCTACTGCGTCGGGCAGAGCCTGGGCACCGTCACGCTGCTGGCGACCCTGGTGCTGGCCGCCGGCATGTGCGTGAACGGCGCGCAGTCCGCCATGCCCTCGCTGGCGGCGCGCTTCTACCCGACCCAGGGTCGCGCCACCGGGGTGTCCTGGATGCTCGGCATCGGTCGGTTCGGCGCCATCCTCGGTGCCTGGATCGGCGCGACCCTGCTGGGCCTGGGCTGGAACTTCGAGCAGGTGCTGACCGCGCTGATGGTGCCGGCCGCCATCGCCACGGCGGCTGTGCTGATCAAGGGGCTGGTGAGCCACGCGGACGCCACCTGACGGACGCGTCTGAAGGGGGCTCGGTGCAACGTCGCGGCCCTTCCGCCGGCGAACGTTTCCTACGCCGCAGAGCTCGACGCAATGTCGATTGTTCTGGCGTCAATAGGATGAACGGTCGCTGGGCGGGAATGAGCGGTCGAAAAATCGCTCCGTTTTGCTGAAATAGATTCAACTCCCTGAAGAAATTGCTGTCGGACCAATAGCCAATCTTTGTCCTGGCACCCCAAAAGGGGGGCTCCACACGGGGCCCGGCCACCTGACCATCGTTGGAAAAGTCCATGGTTCTTCATGCAGTTGGATGCTTATTATCCCGCCGGAAATCGCGGCGAGGCCCCGGACGCCAGGAAGGCTTCTCCCTGGTGGAACTCATGGTGGTCGTGGCGCTGCTGGCAATCTTCGCCGCTGTGGCCTTGCCGGGATTCCGCTACCTGATCGAATCCAGCCGGGTGCAGAACGGCGCCTCGACCCTGTTCCGGCTGCTCCAGTCCTCCCGCGCCGATGCGGTGAATACGCGGCAGACCCTGACCCTCTGTCCCAGCACTGGAAACCTGCAGTGGGTAGTGGTGCGCGCCAGTACCTGCGGCTCCACCGCCACCGTGGGCCAGCGCCTCGACCTGCCGAGCAGCCTCAGCGTGAGCAGCAGCGTCAACAACCTCTCGTTCAAGCCCGACGGCACCGCCGCAACGGCCAACCTGGGCATTTCCAGCAGCGGCACCAGCAAGGCATTCAGCATCAAGGTGGCCGCCTCGGGGTATATCAGCCTGCAGGGAGCGACCGGGCAATGAGGCGGCGCATGTCGGGGTTCAGTCTGGTGGAGGTGATGGTCGCCTTGCTGGTCACCTGCATCGGTGTGCTCGGCATGCTCGCGATGCAGGGACGCACCATCGGCTACGCCCAGGACACCATCCTGCGCAGCAACGCAGCCGAGCTGGCGGACGAGTTGATGGAGCTGATGCGCACTGACCTCTACTCCACGCAGGACGGCAGCTCCGCCCAGGTGGTGCCGCCGTCCAGTTGGGGTTACTACAAGGCTGCCACTGCATCGTTCCCTACAGTCCCCAGCAGCTGCGCCTCACTGGCATCGCTGACTGCCAGCCAGCGCCTGGCCTGTTGGTCGCAGCGGGTGAACCAGGCGCTGCCGGGGGCTTCGGGCCTGGCCAGCGAGTTCTATGTCTGCCGTACCAACGGCACCACCAAGTGCAGCAACACGGGGTCGGCCATCGAGATCCAGCTGGCCTGGCGGGTGAAGGCTGGCGAATGCCTGGATGCCACTGCCACCGGCGACAACACCATCTGCCGCTACGTATTGCGGGAGGAGCCCTAGGATGAACGGGTCAAGTGCGCGCGCCCAGGCGGGGGTGACGCTCATCGAGCTGATGATCTCCATGGGCCTGAGCCTGTTCCTGATTCTGGGCGTGACCCAGATGTTCCTCGACGGGCAGAACCGTTCTCGCTACTTCGACGGCCAGGCGCAGAACCAGGACAGTGCGCGCTACGCCCAGCAGATGCTCGACGGGCGCCTGACGAAAGCGGGCTACCGGCGGCTGCCGTCCTCGCGGATGAGTGCCGCGTTTCCTGCCCAGACCAGCAACGGCTGCGTCTTCACCGCCGGCCAGGCGCTGGTACGGGTGGACGCCAATACCATCTGCCTGCGCTACCAGCCGCGCGATACCACCGACGTGGATTGCACCGGCGCCTCGCTGGGCAGCCGCGCCGGGGTGAGCAAGCCCTACAGCACCTACAGCCCGAGCAATAACGTGGTCGAGAAGCTCACCCTCAGCAACGGTCAGCTGACCTGCAATGGCAGCACCCTGGTGGATAGCGTGGTGGCGCTGCGCTTCGACTTCGGGGTGGACAGCAGCAGCAACGAATTCAATCGGCAGGTGGCCCAGTACGTCGCCACCCCTGCCAGCGGCCAGACCGTGCGCAGCCTGCGCTACGCGCTGCTGCTGGCCAGCAGCGGCTCGGTGAGCGGCGGCCTGGCATCCACCACCTGCCAGCGTTGGCAGGACCTGTACGGCAGCAAGGCCTGTACCGACGGTAACGGGCCCGTGCGGCGCATCGTCAGCGGTACCAGCATGTTGAGGAACCTGATGCCATGAACCGACTGACGTCCCGCCGGCAACGCGGCGCGGTGTTGTTCATCGCCCTGGTGATGCTGATGCTGATCACCCTGGCCGCCGTCAACGGCATGCGCGGCATGCAGCTGGAGGGGCGGATGACCGGCAATCGCCTGGAGCAGCAACGGCTGATGAGCGCCGCCGAGTCCGCGCTGCGCGAAGGGGAAGGGCGCCTGCGCAAGAACACTCGTGCACTGGACAACTGCTCGGCCGGGACGACGCCCTGCTTCACGGCGGCGGCGACGAACTACACCACCGACTTCAGCAGCTCCACCCTGTACACCGGCCCGGATGGCAGCACGAGCCTGCTGCGCAGTGCGCGTTGGTACCTGCGTTACATCGCCAACAACTGCAAGGGTGGGGGCGGCGGCAGCAGCAACTCCTACCTGTCGAAGGGGCAGGTGGGCTGCACCTATTACTACGAGGTCAACTCGCAGGCTTACAAAGGCACAGCCACCAGCAAGGCCTGTGGTGCGGATGCGCTCTGCCTGCGTTCCACCTTCGGACTGGTGATCCAGTGAGTCGTCCCGATCGCACAAGGATGCTGACCCCATGAAGATGCTGCGTGCCACGCTGTTCCTGTTGCTCACCTGCCTGGCGGCTGCCCAGGCCTGGGGCGCGACCCTGGCGCAGACACCCTTGTTCGTCAGCAACATCGCCCCGCCGATGAACATGCTGGTCGTCGGCCGAGACCAGAAACTGTATTTCCCGGCTTATAACGACGCCTCCGACCTCGACGGCGATGGCCAGCTGGACACCTACTACAAGCCCAGCATCGACTACACCGGCTACTTCGATTCCTACAAGTGCTACATCTACGACGTGCTGAGCGGCACCTTCGCGCCGTCCAGCACTACCAGCACCAAGAAGTGCACCAGTGCACTGGGCCGCTGGAGCGGCGATTACCTGAACTACCTGACCATGTCGCGCCAGGACGTACTGCGCAAGGTGCTCTACGGTGGCTACCGCTCCACCGACACCACGCTGGCTACCGTGCTCGAGCGTGCCTTCATTCCCAATGATGCGCACAGCTGGGGCAAGGAATACCTGAGTGTCGCCCGCGACGGCTACAGCCTGGCCGACTACACCCCGATCCCGGTGCCTACCAACGGCAAGTACGTACTCTTCGCCAACACCTCGATCGGCACCAGCACGCTGGCCGCATACAACAGCAGCGCCACACCAAGGCTGAGGATCATCACCAGCCTGCAGCAGGCCCTGCTGGGTACCTACAGGATCTGGGGCTGGGTCTCGCGGGAGTCGGCCCAGGGCACCAACACCATCACCAGCACCACCAACAGCGACACCACCATCATCCCCGCCTACGACCTCAACGTCAGGGTGCAGGTGTGCGTGGCCGGCCTGCTGGAAAGCAACTGCGCCCAGTACGGCAGCGTGTACAAGCCCACGGGTGTGCTTCACGACTACGGCGCGGCGGACAAGATGTACTTCGGCCTGGTCACCGGCACCTACGCCAACAACCTGCGTGGCGGTGTGGTGCGCAAGGCGGCGGCGTCTTTCAGCAACGAATACAGCAGTACCAGCGGTCGCTTTCTCACTGATTCCACCACCGGTACCGGCTGCCTCAACGGCCGCTGCTACGTGAACAACAGTGGCATCGTCGCCAACCTCGACCGACTGGTGTTCTCCGCTGGCTGCAACGACTCCAGCGGCTACAACCTCAACCCGCTGGTCAACGGCAAATGCGTCGACTGGGGCAACCCGCTGGGCGAGATGGCCTACGAGACACTGCGCTACTACGCCGGCAAGGCGCCCACCACGGCCTACGCCGCCGGCACCGCCGACACCAACCTGGGCCTCTCCAGCCTGACCAACTGGACCAACCCCTACAGCACCTACCCATCCTGCACCCGGCCGTTCATGACGCTGATGAGCGACGTCAACCCGAGCTACGACTCGGACGTTCCGGGCAGCACCCTGGGCACCGACAGCCAGCCGACCAACGACATCAGCTTCGACTTCACCAGCCTCGGCGCCACCCTATGGAGCCGCGAGGTGGGCGGCAGTGCCTCGGTGAACGTCGGGCAGTCCGGCAGCACCAACGACTCCGCACCCACTGCGAAGACCGCCACCAGCTTCGCCACGATCCGCGGGCTTGCCGAGGAACCCACGCGGCAGGGCAGCTACGCCACCTCCGCGGTGTCGTTCTTCGGTAGCCAGAACGTGCTGACCACCGCCGGTTCGAACAAGGTGCAGAGCTTCTCCATCGCCCAGTCCTCGACCCTGCCCAACATCCGCATCAAGACCAGCAAGGGCACGTTGCGCCTGGTGCCCTTCAGCATGAATGTCAGCCAGAGCGTGGTCAGCCAGATCACCGGCTTCTACATCGACACCCTGACCAAGGACAGCGCCGGCAACCTCACCGCCATCACCTTCCGCGTGGTCTACGACGACTCCGCCCAGGGCCGCGACTACGACATGGACGCCATCGTGCTCTATACCGTGACGGCCAGGAGCGACGGCACCGTGGACGTCACCAGCCAGACCGAGTACTCGGTGGCCGGTGATGAGTCGCACATGGGCTATACCATGGCCGGCACCACCCGTGATGGCGTGTACCTGGAAGTCACCGGCGGCGGTAGCGGCTCGGTGCGCAACAAGCTCGACACACCCGACGGCAAATACCCCGGAGACTGTTCGGCGACCGGCGTGACCTGCGCGCTGCTGCCCGGTCTGAACGGCAGCAGCGGGGCGCTCAGCGGCAGCCGCCTGGCCTACCACACGCGCAACTTCACGCCCTCGGCGACCACCGCCGTGACCAACCTGCAGGACCCCATGTGGTACGCCGCCAAATACGGCAAGACCGACCTCACCAACTGGGACCGCGACGGCGATGGCGTGCCGGACAACTACTTCCTGGTCAGCAACCCCAGCAAGCTGGCCGCCCAGCTCAAGTCGGCCTTCGACGACATCCTCCAGCTCAACACCTCGGTCGCTGCGGTGGCGGCGGACTCGCAGTCGCTGGACAGCGGCAGCTACACCTACGGCACCAGCTTCGTCACCGGCGACTGGACCGGCGACCTGCTGAAGAAGCAGAAAATCATGACCACCAGCAGCTCCGGTGCGATCACCACGGCCACCACTACCCTGTGGCGGGCGTCGGCGCAGCTGGGCACGCCCAGTGCGCGCACTATCCTGTTCGCCAAGAGTGGCGCGCTCACCGCGTTCAACTGGAGCAACCTGACCACCGCCCAGCAGACCCAGCTCAACCGCACCGTCGCCGGCGTGGTGGACAGCCAGGGACAGGCGCGGGTTGGTTTCCTGCGCGGCGAGAACACCACCTTCCGTACCCGCACGACGCTGCTCGGCGACATGATCAATTCCGCGCCGGTGCTGGTCAGCGGCGCCGACTACCTGGCCTCGCGTGCCGATACCCTGGAGGGCAGCACCACCTATGCGGCGTTCGCTACCGCGCTCGCGGCGAAGCCGTCGGTGGTCTATGTCGGCGCCAACGACGGCATGCTGCACGCCTTCAACGCGACCACCGGCGCCGAGATCTTTGCCTTCATTCCCAGCGCAGTGATCCCCAACCTCAACGCCCTCACCGCGCCGGACTATGGCAAGCAGCAGGGCACCGAGCACCGCTATTTCGTCGACGGCACGCCGGTGGTGTCCGATGTCTACTATGGCTCCGCCTGGCACAAGGTCCTGGTCGGCAGCCTCGGCGCTGGCGGTCGCGAAATCTTCGCCCTCGACGTCACCGACCCCACGGCGCCCAGGTTGCTCTGGGAATTCACCAGCGACAACGACAGCAGCCTGGGCTACACCGCCGCGCGACCAACCATTGCCCGGTTGCACAACGGCAAGTGGGTAGCGCTGGTCCCCAATGGCTACGACATCGGCAGCAGCAGCGCCTCGTTGCTGATCATCGATATCCAGACCGGCACGCTGTTGCGCAAGCTCACCGCCACTCCGAGCCTGACCGCCGCCGAAACCGCATCACTGGATGCGCTCAACAACGGCCTGTCGCGACTGTACGTGGCCGACGCCAACAGCGACGGCATCGCCGACTACGCCTACGGTGGCGACCTGCTGGGCAATCTCTGGCGCTTCGACCTGATCGACACGAGCGTGGGTGATCCGCTCAATACCACCGCCTCGGAGGCGCGTTACGCCGTGTCCTTCGGCGGCAACCCGCTGTACGTCGCGCGCAATGCCAGCGGCACGCGCCAGCCGATCACTACCGCGCCGTATCTGGTTGGCCATCCCAGCGGCATCGGCTACATCGTGGCCTTCGGCACGGGCCGCTACCTGCTCACCGCCGACAAGACCTCTACCGCACAACAGAGCGTCTATGGCATCTGGGATCGCAAGATCGCCGGCGAAGCGACGACCTCCTCGTTGACGGCGGCGCGCACGCGCAGCGACCTGCAGGCGCAGACGCTCACTGCGAGCACCTTCAACACCACGCCCACCTACACCCTGAGCAACAACGACGTGCTCTGGTACGACAGCAGCGGCAACACCGCCGATGCCAACGTCACCCGGTGGGGCTGGTACTTCGACTTCCCGGTCGCCGGCGAGCGGCAGATCTACGACATGACGCTGTACGGCTCGAGTCTCATCTTCACCAGTTCCACGCCGCAGACCGGCACCTGCGCCGCGGGGCTTTCCGGCACCCGCTACGCCATCGATCCGGAACGCGGCGGACAGACGCCATACAACGTCTTCGACCTGAACAACGACGGTACCTTCGACTCTCTCTCGGCCTTCATCACCGGCGGTGGCGATATCACTGTCTCGGGTGGGTACACCTACAGCGGTTCCGACGTCAGCACGACGGGTCTGTCGGACGCCATTCGCACCAACACCGGCACGGTAAGCGGCCGGCGCACCTGGCAGATACAGCCAGCCAACTGACAGGGAGCAAGCATGAACCGACTCCGGAGGGAGAGGGGATTCACCCTCATCGAACTGATGATCGTGGTGGTGATCGTGGCGATCCTCGCCGCCATCGCCTTTCCCAGTTACCAGCGCTACGTGCTGCGTAGCCATCGTGTCGAGGCACAGTCCGTGCTGAGCGAGGCAGCCGCCCGCCAGGAGCGCTACTACTCGCAGAACAACGCCTACGCCAGTACCGCTGCGGCACTGAACATGACCAGCAATGTCAGTGCCTTGCAGTACTACAGCCTGGCCATTTCCAACGTCACGGCCACCACCTACACGCTGACCGCCACCGCCAAGGCGAGCCAGGCCAAGGATGCCCAGTGCCAGAGCCTGAGCCTCGACCAGGCCGGTACCCGCAGCAATACCGGAACGGGGACCGGCACCACCTGCTGGCAATGAACCGGCGCCGAAAGCGTGCGATTGGCGAACACTGCGCCGCAGGTCGAATTGCACCGGCGGCGGCATGTGCCTAGGGTGAAGCGGATTCGCGGGCCTGCCTTGCACCTGGACCGCCCGCGCGACCGTCCATCTCGGCCACTGCCTGTCTTCGGGGGCACGGCATAGACTGGGCGCACGAGCCGCGACGAAGAGCGCGGCCAAACACAAGAGTGAGTGCCTGTATGCAAAGCCTGCTGAGCGAGCGCAGCCGCGTGTTCGAGCGTGCCGACCCCTATGCGGTGTCCGGCTACGTCAACCAGCATGTGGGCACCCACGACCTGCGCCTGCCGGCCCACGGCCAGCCCCGGGCCAGCCTCAACCACCGTCGTTTCGCCAGCCTCGACCTGTGCCGCATCAGCTACGGTGGCGCGGTGCGGGTGACCTCGCCGGCGCTGGAAAGCATCTTCCACCTGCAGATCCTTCTTAGCGGCCACTGCCTGTGGCGCGGCCAACGGCAGGAGCACTACCTGGCGCCGGGCGAGCTGCTGCTGATCAATCCGGACGACCCGGTGGACCTGACCTACTCGGACGACTGCGAGAAATTCATCCTGAAGATTCCGGTGACGTTGCTGGAAACCATCTGCGCCGAGCAGCGCTGGAACCCTCCGCGCGGGGGCGTGCGCTTCACCGAGAACCGCTACCAGTTGGGCGAGCTGGAGGGTTTCGTCAACCTGCTGTCGATGGTCTGCCAGGAGTCCGAGGCAAGCGAGCGTCTAGCGCGGGTCGACGAGCACTACCAGCAGATCGTCGCCAGCAAACTGCTTACGCTGCTGAAGACCAACGTCAGCCGCGAACCCATCGTCGGCGCCAGTGCCTCCTTCGAGCGCATCGAGGCGTACATCGAGGGGCACCTGCGCGAGGACATCGATGTCGAGGCCCTGGCGCGCCAGGCATCGATGAGCCTGCGTTCGCTCTATGCACTGTTCGAGCGACATGCCGGCACCACGCCGCGCCAGTACATCCGCCGACTCAAGCTGGAGCGCATTCGTGCGTGCCTGGCTGATCCTGCGTGCCCGGTGCGCAATGTCACCGAGCTGGCGCTGGACTATGGCTTCCTGCACCTGGGGCGCTTCGCCGAGGGCTACCGGCAACAGTTCGGCGAGCTGCCGTCAGAGACGCTCAAGCGCCGCAGCTGATCCCCGCCCCCCTGTAGGAGCGGGCCCTGCCCGCGATCCGCCGGCAGGGCCGGCGCCGCGCTCTGCTCGAATGTTGATCCTGTATCGCTGCTTTGACTCAGGGTTTTCCGCGTCGCTCGACGTACGCGTGAACTCTGTGTTTCGCCCCCTCGGGCGACCTTCTTTGGCAAACGACGGGTGGCCGCCCCCCCCCAAAGTAGGCAAAGGTCTCGCCCCGGACATCCGGTTTTTCGCTTAGGCGAAAAATTCCCTCGTTGAGACGAAGTTTCAGGGCCCGCGTCGAAGGGCCATCCTTGGCCCATCGCCGCTCTCGCGACATCCATGTCGCTCAACCCCTGAAACTCCGCTTCAACGAGGCCTCCTGAACGGGGCCGTTCGGAGTGCGCGGATGTTTCTCTGGAAGCCGAACCTGTAGGAGCGCCGCCTGCGGGCGCCCTGCAGAAAACGGATAGCACTCTGCACAAAGCGGCTATTGCCCCTTCGAACCCCGCCCTAACCTGAGCCTGCCTGAACAATAACAACGGAGGCCCCGGCCATGTCCCTGGGTATCGAGTACTTGCGTTCGCTGCTTGAGGAAGACCCCGAGAAGGGCGTCTACCGCTGCCGGCGGGAGATGTTCACCGACCCGCGCCTGTTCGACCTGGAGATGAAGCACATCTTCGAAGGCAACTGGGTCTACCTCGCCCATGAAAGCCAGATCCCCGAGAAGAACGATTTCCTGACGACCATGATCGGTCGCCAGTCCGTCTTCATCGCGCGCAACAAGGACGGCGTGCTCAACGCCTTCCTCAACGCCTGCAGCCACAAGGGCGCCATGCTCTGCCGGCACAAGTCCGGCAACCGCTCCAGCTACACCTGTCCGTTCCACGGCTGGACCTTCAACAACTCCGGCAAGCTGCTCAAGGTGAAGGACCCGGCCGAGGCCGGCTATCCGGAAGGCTTCAACTGCGAAGGCTCCCACGACCTGACCAGAGTGGCGCGCTTCGAGTCCTACCGCGGCTTCCTCTTCGGCAGCCTGAAGGCCGACGTCAAGCCGCTGGTGGAGCACCTGGGCGAATCCGCGAAGATCATCGACATGATCGTCGACCAGTCCCCCGAAGGCCTGGAAGTGCTGCGTGGTTCCTCCAGCTACATCTACGAAGGCAACTGGAAGCTCACCGCCGAGAACGGCGCAGACGGCTACCACGTCAGCTCGGTGCACTGGAATTACGCTGCCACGCAGAACCAGCGTCAGCAGCGCGAGGCTGGTGAGGAAGTGAAAACCATGAGTGCCGGTGGCTGGGCCAAGCACGGCGGCGGTTTCTACTCCTTCGACCACGGCCACCTGCTGCTCTGGAGCCGCTGGGCCAACCCCGAGGCGCGCCCGGCATTCGAGCGCCGCGACGAGTTGGCCCGCGACCATGGCCAGGCCCGCGCCGACTGGATGATCGAGAACTCGCGCAACCTCTGCCTGTACCCCAACGTCTACCTGATGGACCAGTTCAGTTCGCAGATCCGCATCGCCCGGCCCATCGACGTCAACCGCACCGAGATCACCATCTACTGCATCGCGCCGAAAGGCGAGAGCGCCGAGGCGCGCGCCCAGCGAATCCGCCAGTACGAGGATTTCTTCAACGTCAGTGGCATGGCCACGCCGGACGACCTGGAGGAGTTCCGCTCCTGCCAGCAGGCCTACCAGGGCAGCGCGGGCGGCTGGAACGACATGTCGCGCGGGGCGACGCACTGGATCGACGGCGCCGATGACGCGGCGCGGGAGATCGACCTGGCGCCGGCGCTGTCCGGCGTGCGCACCGAGGACGAAGGCCTGTTCGTGCTGCAGCACCAGTACTGGCAGCAGACCATGATCGACGCGCTGGCGGCCGAGCAGGCCAACCGCATCGTGCTGAAAGAGGAGGGCGTGCGATGAGCCGCTACGAGACCGTCCGCGACTTCCTCTACCGCGAAGCGCGCTACCTCGACGACAAGGACTGGGACTCCTGGCTGGAGCTGTACGCCGCCGACGCCACCTTCTGGATGCCCTCCTGGGACGACCGCGACCAGCTCACCGAAGACCCGCAGCGGGAAATTTCACTGATCTGGTACGGCAATCGCGGCGGCCTCGAAGACCGCGTGTTCCGCATCAAGACCGAGCGTTCCAGCGCGACCCTGCCGGACACCCGCACCTCGCACAACCTCAGCAATATCGAGGTGCTCGGCGATGCCGACGGACAGTGCCAGGTGCGCTTCAACTGGCACACCCTGAGCTTCCGCTACAAGACCGTCGACAGCTACTTCGGCACCAGCTTCTACACACTCGACGTGCGTGGCGAGCAACCGCTGGTGAAGGCGAAGAAGGTGGTCCTGAAGAACGACTACGTCAGGCAAGTCATCGACATCTACCACATCTGATTCGCCGTCCGGGCTGTGCGTCGCGCGCGTGGATTCGCCGCGTGCGACGCCGCCTGCGCGGCACCGAGGTGCACGCCATGAACCACAAGATCGCCCTCAACTTCGAAGACGGCGTTACCCGCTTCATCGACGCCAGCCCCAGCGAAACCGTGGCCGATGCGGCCTATCGCCAGGGCATCAATATCCCGCTGGACTGCCGCGACGGCGCCTGCGGCACCTGCAAGTGCTTCGCCGAAGCCGGTCGCTATGACCTGGGCCTGGAGTACATCGAGGACGCGCTGACCGAGGACGAAGCCGAGCAGGGCTACGTGCTCACCTGCCAGATGCGTGCGCAGAGCGATTGCGTGGTGCGCGTGCCGGCCTCCTCGCACGTCTGCAAGACTGCCCAGGCCAGCTTCGAGGCCAGCATCAGCGCCGTGCGCCAGCTCTCCGAAAGCACCATTTCCCTGTCTATCCAGGGCGAGTCGCTGAGCAGGCTGGCCTTCCTGCCGGGGCAGTACGTGAATCTGCAGGTACCCGGCAGCGAACAGAGCCGCGCCTATTCCTTCAGCTCGCTGCAGAAGGCCGGCGAGGTCAGCTTCCTGATCCGCAACGTGCCGGGTGGGCTGATGAGCAGCTTCCTCACCGGCCTGGCGCAAGCCGGCGACACGATGACCCTGGCCGGCCCGCTGGGCAGTTTCTACCTGCGCGAGATCCAGCGGCCCTTGCTGCTGCTTGCCGGTGGCACGGGCCTGGCACCCTTCACCGCGATGCTCGAGCAGATCGCCGAGCGCGGCAGCGAGCATCCGCTGCACCTGATCTACGGCGTCACCCATGACGTCGACCTGGTGGAGACGGATCGCCTGGAAGCCTTCGCCGCGCGTATCCCCAACTTCACCTGGAGCGCCTGCGTCGCCAGCCCCGAGAGCAGCTACCCGCGCAAGGGCTATGTCACGCAGCACATCGAGCCCCTGCACCTGAATGACGGCGAGGTGGACATCTACCTCTGCGGTCCGCCGCCGATGGTCGAGGCGGTGAGCCACTACATCCGTGAACAGGGCATCACGCCGGCGAATTTCTATTACGAGAAGTTTGCCGCCAGCGCCGCCTGAGCTCGGATCGCGCCTGCATACCCAGTGGGTATGCAGGCATGCCGACAAAGTATTTTTCCTCTGCGCCGACGCACCCTAGCCTCCGGGCTGGGCCCCTGGCAGGGCCTGCATAACAACAATCAGCGAGGCATCGCCCTCGCAGCGGAGACCCCATGAGCCAGACGTGCAACATACCTGACGTGATAGATCACGCCGCCTTGAGTTCCTTCCAGTGGCGCGTGTTCGCCCTGTGTTTCCTGGTCGCCATCTTCGATGGCTTCGATACCCAGGCCATTGCCTACACGGGGCCGGCGATCATCGAGACCCTCCAGCTTTCTACCGGTGGCCTGGCGCCGATCCTCAGCGCCGGTATCGTCGGCATGGCCCTGGGCGCCATGGCGCTGGGGCTGTTCGGTGACCGTTTCGGCCGCCGCCCGACAGTAATGGGCGCGGTCGCGCTATTCGCCCTCGCCACCCTGGCCACAGCCTTCGCCACCAGCGCCGAGCAGATTCTGGTCCTGCGCTTCCTCGCTGGCCTCGGCATGGGCGGCGCCACGCCCGTGCTGCTGGCATTGGCTTCCGAGTACGGCCCGGCGCGCCTGCGCGGAGCCATCGTCACCGGCATCCTGCTGGGCCTTCCGGCGGGCGCCATGCTGGGCGGGCTGCTCGCCGCCCAGCTCATGCCGCTGATTGGCTGGCAGGGGATTTTCCTCGCCGGCGGGCTGTTGCCGCTGGCGCTGCTGGCAGGCCTGTACTTCGCGCTGCCGGAGTCGCTGCAGTTCCTGGCGACCCGATCGGGCGAGACCGCACAGGTGCGCCGCATTCTCGCGCGGATCAGTTCGCGGACGCTTGCCGATGACGTGCGCTTCAGCGTGCCGGAAACCGCCACTCGCACGAGTGTGCGCGCCCTGTTCGGGCCGGGCCTGGCGCGCAATACTCTCGCCGTTTGGCTGACCTACCTGTTCAACTGGGTCGCCTGGTTCATGTTCCTCTCCTGGCTGCCCACCGTGCTGAAGACCGCCGGTCTGCCGGTGGAACAGGCGCCGCTGGGGACCGTCACGGTCAACGCGGTGTTCATCCTCTGCGCCATCCCGCTGTCGATCCTGCTGCCGCGCCTGAACACCCGCAATGTGCTGCTCGGCCTGTTCGCCCTCGGTGTACTGGTCAGCCTTGGCCTGTCCCTGAGCGGCAGCAACTGGGCACTGGTGTTCCTGCTGGTCGGGGCCGCGGGCCTGGGCATCGGCGGGCAGCAGATCGCCCTCAACTACCTGGTGGTCTCCGCCTACCCGACCAGCCTGCGCGCCACGGCCACCGGTTGGGCCATCGGCCTGGGCCGGGTAGGCGCCATCATCGGTTCCGCCCTGGGCGGAACCTTCCTCGAATGGGGCGGCGTCGCCGGTTTCTACCTGGCGCTGGCCGTCCCCCTGCTCCTGGCGCTGGTCGCCGTGGCCCTCATCCGCGGCAGCGAGAAGCCTTCGGGCGGGCTCGTGGCCGCGCACTGACAGGAGAACGTCATGTCCCGTTTCGACAACAAGGTTGCCCTCGTCACCGGCGCTGCCCAGGGTATTGGCCGGCGCGTCGCCGAGCGGCTGGTGGAAGAGGGTGCGAAGGTCATTGCCGTGGATCGCTCGGAGATTGTCCACGAGCTGCAGGACACCCTCGGCCAGCACGGCGAAGTGCTCACGCTGACTGCCGACCTGGAGCGTTTCGCCGACTGCCAGGGCGTGGTCGAGCAGACGCTGGCGCGCTTCGGCCGCCTCGACATCCTGGTCAACAACGTCGGCGGCACCATCTGGGCGAAGCCCTTCGAGCACTACGCCGAAGATGAAATCGAAGCCGAGGTACGCCGCTCGCTGTTCCCCACGTTGTGGTGCTGCCGCGCGGCGCTGGTGCCGATGCTGGAGCAGGGCGCGGGTGCCATCGTCAACGTCTCGTCGATCGCCACCCGTGGGGTGAATCGCGTGCCCTACGGCGCGGCGAAGGGCGGGGTGAACGCGCTGACCGCCTGCCTGGCCTTCGAGACCGCCGAGCGCGGCGTGCGGGTCAATGCCACCGCGCCCGGAGGCACCGAGGCGCCGCCCCGGCGCATCCCGCGCAACGCGGCACAGCAGAGCGGCGAGGAGAAAGCCTGGTACCAGCAGATCGTCGACCAGACCCTCGACAGCAGCCTGATGAAGCGCTACGGCAGCATCGACGAACAGGTCGGCGCGATCCTTTTTCTCGCCTCCGATGAAGCCAGCTACATCACCGGCGTCACCCTGCCGGTGGGTGGCGGCGACCTGGGCTGAGTCGCCGCGATGATGCGCTTACGGCGGCGTCGCGCCGATCAGTTGCAGGCAGCGTTGCAGCGGCGCACTGACGTCGCCGCGGCGCTGGCTGAGGATGATCGGCGAGACTGCCTCGGCGTCGGTCAGCGTGGCGTAGCCGATGTCGGCGCGGTGCTGCTGTTGCACCGACGCCGGCACCAGCGCCACGCCCAGGCCGGCGGCGACCAGGCCGATGGCGGTCTGCAGTTCGTTGGTCCACTGCGCGACGCGCACGCTCAGGCCGTGGTTGGCGAACAGCGCCAGCACATGGTCGGCATAGCTCGGGCGCGGGTTGGCGGGGTAGAGCACGAAGTCCTCGCCGGCCAGTCGCTCCAGGCTCAGCGGCGCGCCGAGCAGGCGATGCCCCGCTGGCAGCACGGCGACCATCGGCTCCTCGCGCAATACCTGCTGGGTAATGGCGGGGTCGTCGATGCGGATGCGCCCGAAGCCGATGTCGATGCGCCCGCTTTTCAGCGCCTCGACCTGCTGCACCGTGGTCATCTCCTGCAGCCCCAGCTCCAGCCCGGCGTCGCCGCGCAACTCGCGGATCAGCTCGGGCAGGCCGTCGTACAGCGTCGAGGGCGCGAAGCCGATGCCGAACCACTGGCGTTCGCCCTGGCCGATGCGGCGGGTGCTCTGGCAGATGCTTTCCAGCTGTGCCAGCAGGGTGCCGGTCTGCTCGTGGAAATAGCGCCCGGCGTCGGTCAGGCGCAGCGGCCTGCCGCGCTCCAGCAAGGGCACGCCGAGCAGCTCCTCCAGTTGCTGGATCTGCCGGCTCAGCGGTGGCTGGGCGATGTGCAGGCGCTCGGCGGCGCGGGTGAAGTTGAGGGTGCCGGCCACTTCGCGGAAGTAGCGCAGGTGTCGCAGCTCCATGATACCTCCAGGGTATGCAACAAGATGGCAACGATATTGGACTGCCTGCAGGCCCCGGCGCAATCCTTCGTCAACCGTGAAAAGACCTTCCGGGTATCGCTACTGCGTTGCCCGGCCACCCCAGAAATCCCAGACCGGAACGCCGTCCATGAGTAGCCCCGTCATCGAACGCATCGAGTCGATCATCGTCGACCTGCCGACCATCCGTCCGCACAAGCTGGCCATGCACACCATGCAGCAGCAGACGCTGGTGATCATCCGCCTGCGCTGCTCCGACGGCGTCGAAGGCATCGGCGAAGCCACCACCATCGGCGGCCTGGCCTACGGCAACGAAAGCCCGGAAAGCATCAAGGCCAACATCGACGCGCACTTCGCGCCGCTGCTCAAGGGCCAGGACGCCAGCAACATCAATGCCTGCATGCAGCGCCTGGACAAGTCGATCAAGGGCAATACCTTCGCCCGCTCGGGTATCGAGAGTGCGCTGCTGGACGCCCAGGGCAAGCGCCTCGGCCTGCCGGTCAGCGAACTGCTCGGCGGCCGCGTGCGCGACAGCCTCGAAGTGGCCTGGACCCTGGCCTCCGGCGACACCGCCCGCGACATCGCCGAAGCCGAGCAGATGCTGGAAATCCGCCGCCATCGCATCTTCAAGCTGAAGATCGGCGCCAACCCGCTGGAGCAGGATCTCAAGCACGTGGTGGCGATCAAGAAGGCCCTGGGCGAGCGTGCCAGCGTACGCGTGGACGTCAACCAGGGCTGGGACGAATCCCAGGCTATCCGCGGCTGCCAGGTGCTCGGCGAGAACGGCATCGACCTGATCGAGCAACCTATCTCGCGCATCAACCGCAGCGGCCAGGTGCGCCTGAACCAGCGCAGCCCGGCGCCGATCATGGCTGACGAATCCATCGAGAGCGTGGCCGATGCCTTCAGTCTCGCCGCTGACGGCGCGGCCAGCATCTTCGCCCTGAAGATCGCCAAGAACGGCGGCCCGCGCGCCGTCCTGCGCACTGCGCAGATCGCCGAAGCCGCCGGCATTGCGCTGTATGGCGGGACCATGCTCGAAGGCGCGGTCGGCACCCTGGCCTCGGCCCACGCCTTCCTCACCCTGGAGAAGCTGACCTGGGCCACCGAGCTGTTCGGCCCGCTGCTGCTCACCGAGGAGATCGTCACCGAGCCGCCGGTCTACCGCGACTTCCAGCTGCATGTACCGCGCACGCCCGGCCTGGGCCTGACCCTGGATGAGGAGCGCCTGGCGCGCTTCCGCCGTACCTGATTCGCAACCCTTTCCGACTGCCCGATAGAGGAGAAGACCCGATGCTGTTCCACGTGAAGATGACCGTGAAATTGCCCGTCGACATGGACCCGGCGAAAGCCGCCCAGCTCAAGGCCGACGAGAAGGAACTGGCCCAGCGCCTGCAGCGCGAGGGCAAGTGGCGCCACTTGTGGCGCATCGCCGGGCACTACGCCAACTACAGCGTGTTCGACCTCGCCAGCGTCGAGGAACTGCACGACACCCTGATGCAGCTGCCGCTGTTCCCCTACATGGACATCGAGGTCGACGGGCTCTGCCGCCATCCGTCCTCGATCCATTCCGACGACCGCTGATTTCCGCCCCGAACGAATCAACAAGAACAAGACTTGAGGATCGCATCATGACCGTGAAGATTTCCCAGACTGCCGATATCCAGACGTTCTTCGAAGAAGCCAG
>CBIGPF010000073.1:0-26881 GCA_966191535.1 uncultured Pseudomonas sp.
CTCCTGGCCCTGCAACTGCTTGGCGGCGGCGCCGGCCGCAAGGACCTTGGGTTTGCCATTCTCATGGCGCAGGGCGAGCAGCGGTGGTTCACCGAATGCTTCGCCAGACGGCAGCACCACGCCGCTGATCCAGTCGCGTGAGAGCTTCAGGTAAAGGGTGGACGAAAAATGATCAAACATGGGCGATCTCTTCCTTGAGTCAGTGCGGCGCAGGTTACGGAATTCCACCGAAGTCCGTCGACCATCCGGCCGCACCCTTTGCCGGAAATTGTGACGCCCGGTAAGATTCGCCTTCTTTTTCCAACCGCCGCACAGGACACCCGCCATGAGCATCAAATCGGACAAGTGGATTCGCCGCATGGCTCAGGAACACGGCATGATCGAGCCGTTCGTCGAGCGCCAGATTCGCGGTGCCGATGACAGCCGGGTGATTTCCTACGGTGTTTCCAGCTACGGCTACGACGTACGCTGCGCCGCCGAATTCAAGGTGTTCACCAACATCCACTCGGCCGTGGTCGATCCGAAGAACTTCGACGAGAAGAGCTTCGTGGACATCAACAGCGACGTCTGCATCATCCCGCCGAACTCCTTCGCCCTGGCCCGCACCGTCGAGTACTTCCGCATCCCGCGCGACGTGCTGACCATCTGCCTGGGCAAGAGCACCTACGCGCGCTGCGGCATCATCGTCAACGTGACCCCGCTGGAGCCGGAGTGGGAAGGCCACGTGACCCTGGAGTTCTCCAACACCACCAACCTGCCGGCGAAGATCTACGCCCATGAAGGCGTGGCGCAGATGCTGTTCCTGCAGTCGGACGAAGCCTGCGAAGTGTCCTACCGCGATCGCGGTGGCAAGTACCAGGGCCAGACCGGCGTCACCCTGCCCAAGGCCTGATTTCGTCGCACAGAGAGAAAACGGACATGACCTCGCAAGGATTGCGGGGCCTGCTGTGCGCCCTGATGCTGGGCGCCAGCGGCCATCTGGCGGCAGCCGAACTCAACGTCATCCCCGGTGGTGACGTGCTCGGCCTGCCGTCCAATGCCCCCCTGAATGACTTTGTCGAACGCCTGGGCGAGCCCACGGCGCGCTTGCCCATGCTCGGTGGTGAGCAAGGCCTGCTCTACGGCAACGCCACGCTGCTGGTGTTCAAGGGTCAGCGCCTCACCGAGGTGCGCTGCTGGCTGCACAGCCGGTTCACGCCGCCGCTGTTCCTCGGCTGGCTGAACCAGGTCGAGCCAGGCAAGGACCCGCTGACCTTCGCCGTGGACGGCACGCTGCACCTGGGCCAGGAACGTGGCGCAAGCTCGGGCTGGTTCAACGGCCTGGAAGGCGATGGCGACGAGCTCTCCGACGTCCGCGTGCGTGATGGCAGCGAAATCTGGCTTGGCTACGGCAACTCAGACGACTATGGCATCCAGGGCGAGAGCCGACAGGTCGTGGTGTCCCTCAGTGTGAGCATTCCCGAACCGCCGGCCGCAGCCGCCTCAATGGGCGTGATGACCCGCCCCTAGGGCGTCCAGCACGAACGCCGCTCGCTCCTCCAGCCCGGCGAGCGGCAATTGCACGACACGATATCCCAGCTCCCGATAGACCTCGGCCATCACCGTCGCTGTCCGCTGCGCTTCGGCGAAGCCCTGCCGGCGTTCGGCATCGTTGCGGTAGATGGCTTCCCAGGCCGGTGCCAGGAACACGGGCTGCCCGTAGCGCTGCTCCCGTATGGCGGTTTCCAGCGGGGCCGGAACCGGCAGGCCGCAGAGCCGCGCGTACCCCAGCACATCCGGCAGGCCACGATCGAACAGCCACAGTCCGCCCGCGTCGAGCGCTTGCGCGCGGGTCGCCAGCGCATGTTCGAACATCGCCAGGCAGAAGCCCGTCTGGTTTGCCCACGGCAGCGCATCGCCGCCACGGGCCAGTTGCTCGCGGATGATCGCGCGGCCGCCTTCTTCGACGATGTTCAGGCCGTGATGCTGATGCAGGTGGTCGAGCAGCGAGCTCTTGCCGGCGCCGGGGCCGCCGGTGATGACGATGAGGAATTCGGGCATGGCGATGACTCCTGGGGGAAAGGATGCGGGAATGCCAGCCGGGGAAAGGTGTTGCGAAGGGAAGTACAGCGGGAGCGGGGCGGGGAAAAAAGAAAGGCACCCAGAGGGTGCCTGAATATGATCATGGAGTAAGTCGACAAATCTGATTCCGGGGCGGGAAGCAAGTTCCCGGCTCCCGGAAATATTTTTCAGATCATCACTTCTCCGGCACCAGCGTCAGGCGTTTCACGCCGTAGACCTTCTCCAGGTTCTGCGACTGGAAGGGGAAGCTCATGTAGTTGCCCTTCAGCCAGGCATCGATGCCGTCGGCATAATGCGGGCTGGCCGGATTGCCGGACTGGCCGCTGCTGTTGAGGCCGATCATCGGCTCGCTCTGGCCGAAGTCGACGACGATGCGCATGGCCGGGATCAGCCAGGTGTTGAAGTCCTGGCCCCAGTGGTAGGCCGAGACGTTCAGCGTGCTGTGGTCGCCGCCGGCCGGGTAGGGGCCGCGGTCCAGGTAGCCCTTGATCGCGCCCAGGCTGGCGCGCTCGCCGGCGCTCAGGTTGGGCGCCATCTTGGTGCTGTCGCTGACCCACTCGTAGGTGTGCAGCTTGCCCCACTGCCAGGCGCGGCGGTCGCTGCCCAGCGTCTGCTCGCAGAAGGTGGTGGCGGCAGCCAGGCTACGGGCGAGGATCGCCGGTTTGTCTTCCTTCTGTGGGGTGCGGGTATCGTCCCAGAACGGGCTGTCTTCGCGGCCCAGCAGGTGGTCGGCCTGGGCCGAGTAGGACAGGTTGGCGGTCTCGACGAAGGCTTTCCAGGACGGGCTGTCTTCCGGGCCCAGTTCGTCGAGGAAGATCTGCTTGGTGCTTTCCTGCAGGAACGCCTCGTACAGCGCGGCGTCGCCGGAGGTCGGCGAGAGCTTGCCGTCGAAGGCCATGATCCGGTCCAGCGCTTCACGGGCGCGAGCGCGCTGGTCGGCGGGGAGGGCGTCGATGGCCTTCTTCAGCGGCTGCGCCATGCCCGGTGCATCGAACATTGCCTGCAGCTTGCCGGCGAAGGGCGTGGTCTGGTCGTATTGCATGGCGATCATGCTGCGGTAGTCGTGGCTCTTGCTGCCGCCGGCGAGCTGGGCGATGCGCTCGTAGCGCTCCGGGTAGTACCAGGAGCTGGACAGCTGTGCGCCGTAGCCTGGCTGTACGCTGCGGTGGTTGGCAGTGCCCAGCCAGCCCTGCACCGGGTCCTGGTCGGACGGGTGGAGGATCGGGTCGGCGTAGCCATCCCAGTCATAGCGGCCGTCCCAGCCGGGGGAGGGCAGCAGGCCGCGACCTTCCTTGCGGTTGGGGAAGCGTCCGGTGACCTGCCAGCCGATGTGCTTCTCGTCGGCGAACACGATGTTCAGCGCCATGGCGCGTACGTCACGGGTGGCGTCGAAGGCCTGTTCGACGTTCTTTGCACGGGAGAGGTCGAAGAAGGCATCGAGGGTGCGGTCGGTCTCGCCCTGGATACTCTGGTAGGCAATGCCGTAGCCGCTGGACAGCGGCAGCGGCTGCAGGTCGTGCTTGCGCTCGCCCAGGGCGCTGTTGAGCAGCGGGCCGTGGCGGGTCTCGTAGATGGTTTCGCGGACCGGGCTCTGGCCCTTGATGAAGAAGGTCTCGTTGCGCTCGATGGCGGGTTTCCACTGGCCGTCGGCAAGGTAGTAGAGCTTGCTGCCCTGGCGCTTCACCTGCTCGAGGAAGAGGTCCTGGTTGTCGCCCATGACCATGGTCATGCCCCAGGCCAGCTTGCCGTTGAAGCCGGCGACCACGCCCGGCACGCCGGCAATGGAGACGCCCGCGGCGTTGTACTTGGGCGAGCGGATCTGCACGTAGTTCCAGACCGAGGGCATGGACAGCGGCAGGTGGGTGTCGTTGGCCAGGATGCTCTTGCCGCTGCGCGTGCGCTGCGGGGCGATGGCCCAGTTGTTGGAGGCGGCGACGCCCATCATCTGCAGCGAGGCGACTTGACCGGCGGCGCGGTCGAGGGCGTCGAGACCGGCGATCTTGCCGTCCAGGCGCAGGCCCTTGAGCTTTTCCGCCTCTTCGAACGGCAGCGGCTCGTCCGGGTAGATCGGCGTCAGCCAGGGCAGCTTGTCGGCACCGACCTTCTGCGCGAGCACCAGGGAGGCGATCTCTTCCTGCAGGTTCACCGCCAGGCCGAAGTTCAGCAGGCTGAAGACCAGCGCGGAATCTTCCGGCTTCCAGTACTCGGGGCGATAGCCGGACTCGGCCAGGTCCATCGGCAGTTTGTCGCGGTAGCGGTACAGGTAGGCGTTGACGCCGCGTGCGTAGGTCTCGAAGAAGCGCTTGAGGCGCGGCGAGGCGCCGGCATAGAGCGCATCCGCGGCCTTCTTCAGGTTCACCGTGCGCATGAATCGGTCGGTCTCCAGCGCGCCGGGTCCGACCATCTCCGAAAGGCGGCCCTGGGCCATCAGGCGCAGGCCGACCATCTGGCTGATGCGATCGCTGGCGTGCACGTAGCCCAGGGTGAACAGGGCGTCGTGGAAGGTGCTGGTCTCGATCAGCGGCATCCCGAGGCTGTTGCGACGGATCGACACGTTGTCCGCCAGGCCCTTGATCGGCTGGACGCCATAGCTCGGCGGCAGGCTGTCGGAATAGCGGTCGTTGAGCCAACCCTGGCAGCCAGTGAGGCTGACAGCGGCGCTGAGGGTGGCGGCAAGGCCGAAGCTGGGAAGCCGGCGGAAGGCTCGCGGGGCCATGGGGATGTGCTCCTGCACAAAGAGGTCGCTTGAAAGAGGTTGCTTGAAGCGCGCTACGTTAGTGAGCCGAGGATAGCTGTGCAAGCCGCGCGCGACGGGATTTTCAGTGACTCGCCGATCATGCTGCCAGACAGCAGAAGGCCCGCACTGGGCGGGCCTTCTTCGCAGTGCCGGACCTGGATCAGGCGCCGTGGCACTTCTTGTACTTGCTGCCGCTGCCGCAGGGGCAAGGATCGTTGCGGCCCACATCCTTGAGCGGGTTACGGGCCGGCTCGTGGCTGTGGTTGCAGTGCGGGCCGTGCACGTGACCGTGGTCATGGTGGTGGTCATGATCGTGGTCGTGGTTGCAGTTCGGACCGTGTACGTGGGGTTCCTGGCTCATGGTGACGCTCACTCGGGGATGAAATCGCCGGGAATTATCTCGCCATTGCGGGCGATGTGCACGTTCTGTCCGAAGAGCAGGCCGGTCTTCACTTCGCCGTCGAGACGGTAGCGGATCGGCTTGTCCGGATCTTCCAGCAGCTTGACGATGTACTTCATGTGCCGCCACAGGTTGGTGGTCACCGGTACTTCGAAGGTTTCGTGACCGTTGGCCGGCACTGTGAACCAGTTATTCGACTCGCCTTCGGCCAGGTCGATATCGTTCAGTTTGACCTTGTAGGCCAGGCCGCGAACCGGAAGACTGAAATCGTTCGGGTTGTCGATACGGAAATGCAGGACAAATTCCTGCTCCAGCAAGCGAGCTTTCACGACGTCCACTTTCTGCAGTTTCACGTCGGGTTGCTCGAAATTGCCTGCCATCCAGCCGCAGCCAGAGACGAGGCTGCACAGCCAGAACAGGCTGAGAATTCTTATCATTTGCGCCTGATAATTCATGTCTACCCCTCAAGACGCCCCAGTGTACCAAGCACCTGCTCGGCCGCAAGTTGTTGTTACGTTAAAAGAAGCTGCACCATACTGGCCGAATGTAACCGGCGGGTTAACACAGGAGAGTGAAAATGAGCCGCTATGAGATCGCCTTCTCGGGTCAAACTGTGCCGGGTGCACAACTGGACACGGTGAAAGCCAACCTGGCCAAGCTGTTCCAGGCCGACGCCCAGCGTATCGAGTTGCTGTTCTCCGGCCGCCGCATGGTGATCAAGAACAACCTCGATGCCGAGGCGGCGGAAAAGTACCGCAGTGTGATCGAGCGTGCCGGCGCCGTCGTCGACGTGGTCGACATGGACGCGCAGATCGAGGAAATCGAGCTGGCTCCGCCGCCGCCCGCCGAGCCCGCCGAGCCCGCCGAGCCCGCCAGCGCTCCGGCGCAGCCGGCAGTCCCCTCGGCGCAGGGTCGCCTGAAGGTGGCGCCGCGGGACGAATACATGGCCGCTTTCGCTGATGTGGACGCGCCGGACTTCGGCCTTGCCCCGGTGGGTACCGACCTGCAGGACGAAAAGCCCGAGGCCCAGGCTCCCCGCGTGGATCTCAGCCAGTTCAGCGTGGCGCCGGTAGGCAGTGACATGGGACAGGCCAAGCCCGCGCCGGCAGGGCCGACCCCGGACACCAGCCATCTGAAGCTCGCAGACTGATCAGTCGCCCTGGTGCGGGTCGTCCTGGTAGACGAACTTGGGCATTTCCCAGCGGAAGCGGATCGCCAGCATGCGGAACAGGAAGCCTGCTGACAGGGTGATCAGCATGGCCTGCTCCTTGGGCACGTCGATCTGCAGACAGATCAGGTAGCACCAGGCGCTGGCGAAGGACACGCTGGCATACAGTTCGCGGCGGAAGATCAGCGGCACGTCGTTGCAGAAGATGTCCCGCAGGATGCCGCCGAACACCCCGGTAATCACCCCGCTCACGGCGGCGATCAGCAGGCTGTGGCCCATCTCCAGGCTGACCTGGCAACCGATCAGGGTGAAGGCCACCAGGCCCACGGCGTCCAGCGCGAGGAACATCGAGCGCAGGTGGCGCATCAGCGGGGCGATGAACACGGTGACCAGCGCGGCGCCAGCGGTGAGCGCCAGGTATTCCGGGTGGCGCACCCAGGTCAGCGGGTAATGACCCAGCAGCATGTCGCGCACCGAGCCGCCCCCCAGGGCAGTGACGCAGGCGACCAGCACCACGCCGAACAGGTCCATGCTGCGCCGGCCGGCGGACAGCGCGCCGGTCATGGCTTCGGCGGTGATGGCATTGATGTAGAGAACGGTCAGCAGCATGGCGAGGTCCGGCAGGGGTAGCCGGAGCGACGAAACACCACCGCCCCGGAAAAAGCGCGGATTCTAGCCCAGACACCGAACGCCCCCAAGTGGGGCGGGCTAGCGTCTCACTCGATCCACGGACCGCAGCATTTCTTCAGCTTACCGCCGGCGCCACAGGGGCACGGATCGTTGCGGCCCAGCTTCATCGGCACGGTCGGGTCGAGGAAGTACCAGCGGCCATCCCGCTGGACGAATCCCGAGCACTCGCGGTGGCTGTGTTCGCCGCCGGCGTCGTGCCAGCGTGCGATGAACGTCACCCGAGCGTGTTCCGGCTGCCCGCCGAGGACTTCGTGGCTCACCACCTCCAGGCCCAGCCAAGTGCTGCCCAGGCTCCAGGTGCGGATGGCATCCAGGTCCAGTCCCTGTTGCTGGGCGGGCAGGGTGGTGTCGCGCAGATAGTCCACCAGGCCCAGCGCGTAGGCGCTGTAGCGCGAGCGCATCAGCGCCTCGGCGGTGGGCGCGGGGATGCCGCTGTGGAAGCGCCCGCAACAGTCGGGTAACGGGCGGCCACTGCCGCAGGGGCAGGTCGGTTCGATCATGGTCACCACCAGTACTTGCCGAAATTTTCCGGGTTGGCCCAGAACTTCGCGTTGAGCCAGTCCGGGACCTGTTTGTATTCGTGCAGATCGTAGGTGAACAGGGTGATCACCTGGGCGTCGCGCTGGAAGCGCTCGCTGGCCTGCATGGCCAGGGCATAGAAGTCCGCATCCTGGGCTTGCGCGGCGTCGAGATCGACCAGTACGGCCACGCGGTTGCTGTTGAGGTTGCGGATGCCACCCACCAGTTGCTGTGCCTCGCGGCGCGGCAGGTGTTCCAGGCAATCGGCCAGCAAGGCGAGGTCGTAGCGCTGGCCGGCCAGCTCGGCCGGCAGGGCGCCGGCGTCGGCGTGAAACAGTTCGCAATCCGGGTGTGCCGCGAGGAAGGCATCCACCGCCGGGATCTGGCTGGCGCCCACCAGCAGCAGGCGCTGCGGTGCGTAGCGATCGAGCAGTGCGGCGAGGGCTTGCTGTGGCGTGCGTGTCGAAATCATGGGGCTCGTCGAAGGCGAAAAATAATGAACGAAGACTAGCGTGTGACACCCATATGGCCTAGTGCTGGCGCATTCTGTCAGTCACGTCTTTACTCGGTAATTGTCGGTCAAGACCCGATCATTAGAGGAGACTTAACTTTATGAGCATCAAAAGGACCGCTTTACCCCTGCTGCTGGTAAGCACGTTGCTCACCGGTTGCGCAGGGCTGCAGAAGTCCGACTGGCCGACTTGCGCCGTGGTTGGCGGTGTCGGCGGCGCCGGTCTGGGTTCCATTGAAAGCAGCGCCTGGGCGGGTTGGGGTGCCCTGATTGGTGGTGTGCTGGGTGCGTCCTATTGCTGGGTGCATGGCGCCGCAGAACAAGTGGCCGAGGTCCCGCCGCCCGCTCCGGCTCCGGAACCGGCACCGGCTCCGCTGCCCAAGGAAGAGACCATTGTCGTGCGCGACCTGCACTTCGCCTTCGACTCGTCGAAGATCGATGCGCAGGACAAGGACAAGCTCGATACCATCGCTACCCGCCTGAAAGGTGAGGCTGCGAGCACCGAGCTGAACATTGGCGGCCATACCGATAGCATCGGTACCGACGCCTACAACCAGAAACTGTCCGAGCGCCGTGCCAACGCCGTGTCCAACTACCTGGTCGAAGCTGGTGTGCCTGCCAGCAGCATCAAGTCGGTCGTCGGCTATGGCGAGAGTCAGCCGGTCGCTGACAACAAGACCAAGGAAGGCCGCGCCGAGAACCGTCGCGTGGAAATCAAGATCACCCGTCAGTAAGTCTGGCGTGATCTGCGCAAAGGGGGCCCTCGTGGCCCCCTTTGTCATTCCCGGTTGCCACTGGCATAGCCCGGGTCAGAGGCGTATGTTCCCCGGCAAAGAAAAATACGGGGGCACTTCATGAAAGCGTTGTTGGGGCTGGGCAAGCTGATTGCCCTGTTGTTCTGGCTGGCGGTGCTGGCCAACCTGATCCAACCCTTCGCTCATCCCTTCGCACTGCTGCTCAATGCGGCAGGCGCGCTGATCCTGCTGATCCATATCCTCGAAGTCCTGGCGCTGCGCAAGCGTCTGCAAGGCCGCCCGCATCCGGGCGTGGACCGCCTGCAGATCCTGCTGTTTGGCGTCTTCCATTTCGCGACCCTGCCACAGCCGGTAGCAGAGCAACCGGAACCCGCACACGTAGAAGGAGATACCCATGCGTAAGTCGTTGCTCGGCCTGGCGCTGTTCGCCCCGCTGGCGTGCTCGGCCGCCGGCACTGTCTCGGTGGAAGCCAACACCGTGCTGCGCCTGCCGGAGAAGGGCGACAGCCTGAGCCTGGACCGCATCAGCATTGGCCCGGAAGGCGCGCTGTTGATCCCGTCGCGGGTAAAGGAGCTGAAGATTGGCGAACTGGACCTGGCGAAGAATGCGCGGATTGGCGTGTTCCCCGGCAGCGACGCGCTGCAGATCGACGTGCTGCACGGCAACCTCGCCGACGGCAGCGTGATCGCTGCACAAGGCAGCTCCGGCAGTTTCGACAAGCCTGCCAGCGGTGGCCGCAACCTGGTGCTGCGCTTGCAGGACGTGCAGGTGGAAAACCTGCTGATCGACGTCCGTGGCGGTGTCGGTGCGCCGGGCTATGACGGCCTGGACGGTGGCAGCGCGCAGACGTCGGGCTGCCTGTGGGGCAGCGGACAATCTGCGGGTGACGGCCAGAACGGCGCTGACGGCCAGACGGGTGCGTCGGGTGGCGTGGTGCGCCTGGAAGTCCCTGAGCAGTTCGCTGTCGAGAAGGTCCGGGTGCGCCTGGAAGGTGGCGCTGGTGGAGCGGGCGGCAAGCCCGGCAAGGCCGGACCGCGCAGCGACGAGAAGGGCTGCTGGTTCTACTCGGTGGCGGGCGAGAAGCCCGGCGCGGAAGGACAGGGCGGTGCGGAAGGGGCGAAAGGCAGCGAAGGCCGCCTGGACGTGAAACGCTTCTGAGTCGACGTCGCCTGATTCGCTGTTCCTGAGAAAAGCCCGCCCGGTCACCGAGCGGGCTTTTTTCTGACAGTGCGGCTCTTACCAGTGCGGTCGGGCGGCGACGAAGGCCACCAGCGCCATGCCGATCAGCAGGTTCAGCCCCACGGTTTTGCGGATCTTGCCCAGTGCGGCGCCGCCGGCAGGCCAATCCTCGGCACCGACTGCGCGGCGCAGTTCGGGCAGTTGCAGCGCCTGGATGCGCAGGAACAGCGCGAGCATCGCCACATACAGTCCCATCATCACCTGCACATAGCGCGGCGCGCCGGCCATGCCGTTGAAGCTCAGGTGCAGCATGCCCACGCCGGTCACCGGCAGCAGGATCACCGCGGCCCACACCCAGCGGAAGAAGCGCGGGAACACCTCCAGCCACAGCTTCAGCCGGGACGGCGCCTCCAGCGCGGCGACGGCGGCCGGGCGCAGCACCATCCAGGCGAAGAACATGCCGCCGACCCAGACCAGGGCGGCCAGGAGGTGCAGGGCATAGACGAAGGCAAAGGGTGTCATTCGGACGATCTCCGCTGGCGATTGAAGACAAGCGCGCTATCATAGCCGCCGATTCGAACCACTGAAAATTTATCCAGCATCCGGATGTGTCCACAAGGCGCGCTCCGGGGCCCGGGAAGTCCATGCTCAGCACCGAACTCAAGGCCACGATCCAGGGCGCGTACTCGCGCTTCCTCGAGGCCAAGGAACTCAAGCCGCGCTACGGCCAGCGCCTGATGATCGCCGAAGTCGCCAAGGTCCTGGGGACCATCGCCAGCGACGAGGAAGGCCATCGCCTGGGCGATGCCGCCGTGGTCGCCGTCGAGGCCGGCACCGGCACCGGCAAGACCGTCGCCTACAGCCTTGCCGCCATCGCCTGCGCCAAGGCCGCCGGCAAGCGCCTGGTCGTCGCCACTGCCACCGTCGCCCTGCAGGAGCAGATCGTCCACAAGGACCTGCCCGACCTGCTGCGCAATTCCGGCCTGTCGTTCAGCTTCGCCCTGGCCAAGGGGCGCGGGCGCTATATGTGCCTGTCCAAGCTCGACCACCTGCTGCAGGAAGGCCAGGCGCAGAGCGCCACCGCCCAGCTGTTCGAGGAGGAAGGCTTCCGCATCGACGTGGACGAGACCTCCACCAAGCTGTTCAACCAGATGATCGAGCGCCTGGCGGGCAATCGCTGGGACGGCGACCGCGACTCCTGGCCCGAGGCCATCGAGGACGCGCAGTGGGCGCAGGTCACTACCGACCACAGCCAGTGCACCAACCGCCATTGCCCGAACTTCGCACAGTGCGCTTTCTACAAGGCGCGCGAAGGGATGACCAAGGTCGATGTGATCGTCACCAACCATGACCTGGTGCTGGCCGACCTGGCCCTGGGCGGCGGTGCGATCCTGCCGGACCCGCGTGAAACCCTCTACGTGTTCGACGAAGGCCATCACCTGCCGGACAAGGCCATCGGCCACTTCGCCCACTTCACCCGCCTGCGCGCCACCGCCGATTGGCTGGGCCAGGTGGAGAAGAACCTGACCAAGCTGCTGGCGCAGAACCCGCTGCCGGGCGACCTCGGCCGCCTGATCGAGCAGGTACCGGAGCTGGCCCGCGAGCTGCGTACGCACCAGCAGTTCATGTTCACCGCCTGTGAAGAGGTCGGCGACTTCCGCGCCGGCGAGGACATGGAGGGCCGCGAGCGGCCGCGCCATCGCTTCGAGGGGGGAGTGATCCCCGAGCACATCCGCGAGATGGGCATCGAGCTGAAGAAGGGCTTTTCCAAGCTCACCGATCTCTTCACGCGCCTGACCGAACTGCTCAAGGAAGCCATGGACGGGGAGGGCAGCGTCGGTATCGCCAGCCACCAGGCCGAAGAGTGGTATCCGCTGTTCGGCAGCCTGCTGTCCCGTGCCCAGGGCAACTGGGAACTGTGGACCGCCTTCACCAGCGAAGACCCGGAAGACAGCCCGCCCATGGCGCGCTGGCTGACCCTCGCCGAGAGCGGCACCTTCTACGACATCGAGGCGAATGCGAGCCCGATCCTGGCTGCCGAGACCCTGCGTCGCAACCTGTGGAACGTGGCCTACGGCGTGCTGGTGACCTCCGCGACCCTCACTGCGCTGGGCACCTTCGACCGCTACCGGATGCGCGCCGGTCTGCCGCGCGCCGCCGTCACCGCCGTGGTGCCGAGCCCGTTCCACCATGCCGACGCCGGCGTGCTGCGCGTGCCCGACCTCAAGGCCGATCCGCGAGATGCGGCCGCTCACACGGCGGCGATCATTCGCGAGCTGCCGGAGATCGTCGAAGGTTCGCGCGGTTCACTGATCCTGTTCTCCTCGCGCAAGCAGATGCAGGAAGTCTTCGACGGCCTGGACCGCGACTGGCGCAAGCGCGTGCTGATCCAGGGCAACCTGTCCAAGCAGGAAACCCTGAACAAGCACCGCTCGCGGGTCGACGACGGCGAGCCGAGCGTGCTGTTCGGTCTGGCCAGCTTCTCCGAAGGCGTGGACTTGCCGGGCGCCTACTGCGAGCACGTGGTGATCGCCAAGATTCCCTTTGCCGTGCCGGATGATCCGGTGGAGGCGGCGCTGTCGGAATGGATCGAGGCGCGTGGCGGCAATCCCTTCATGGAAATTGCCGTGCCTGATGCCTCGCTGCGCCTGGTGCAGGCCTGCGGCCGCCTGCTGCGGACCGAGCAGGACCGCGGCACCATCACGCTGCTGGACCGCCGCGTGGTGACGCAGCGCTACGGCAAGGCCATTCTTAATGCATTGCCGCCGTTCCGCCGAGAAATCGCCTGATTGGAGTTTGATCAGCTGCGCGTCGGCATAACTGCGTTGGAAGCTGGTCCGGAATGCTCATTTGCTGCGTGTAAACTCCGCTTCCGGGCCAGCTTCCGCCTTGTTCTGCTCTAGCTCGCAAGATCCATGAGTACTGAGCGGGCAAGCCTTCCTGGTTGAATTCAGCGCCTGCCTTGTGGCGGCGACTAGTAAGGACCCGAACACATGATCTCTCCGCGTTGGCATCTGCCTCTGCTGCTCAGCCTGGCCATCGCCAGTGCCCCGGCCTGGTCGGCCGGCGGCAATGAAACCCTGTTCAACTTCGTCAAGCCGATGGCCGTGGTCTCGATCACCACGCAGAACGCCGATCTGCCCAGCTCCACTGCCGAGGCCACGCCCGAGGGCGAGATCCTGCGCCGGGTGAACTTCAACCCGGCACCACAACCAACCCTGCGCCTGGTACCGTCCAGTGGCAGCTGGGACTGGTCGCAGTCGGACAGCATGAGCCTGCGCATCCAGAATGCCATGGACTGGGCGATCACCCTGGAAGTGGAAATCGAAGGCGTCGCCGGTGCCCCCGGCCTGCGTGCGAGCATTGCCCTGCCGCCAGGCCCGGCGCAGACGTTGGTGATCCCGCTGCACGCCATCGCCCCGGAGGACTTCGGCATGCGCGCCGGCGTACCCATGCCTGTCACCCAGGACGGCCAGCGCCTGCTGCTGGCGAGCAAGGTCACCGGCGAGCTGAACCGCAGCCAGGTTGGCGCGGTGAAACTGTTCCTGACCTCGCCCAAGGCAGCGCAGGACATCCTCGTCGGCCGCTTCGGCACCCGCGCCGGCAACGACGAGTACCACAAGGCCTACACCGGGATCGTCGACGGCTTCGGCCAGTCCACCCGCAGCGATTGGCCAGAGAAGGTGAAGAGCCCCGAGCAACTGGCCAGCGCCTGGAAAGCCGAAGGCGAGCAGTTGAAGAAGTGGCAGCCCGCGCCCGGCCGCGATGCCTTCGGCGGCCTGCTGGACGGCCCGGCCTTCGAGGGCACCGGTTTCTTCCGCACCGAGAAGCGCAATGGCCGCTGGTGGCTGGTGACACCGGAGGGGCACTCGTTCTGGTCCCTGGGCGTCAACGCGGTGAACGCCGACAGCAGCCAGACCTACGTGGAAGGCCGCGAGTACATGTTCGCCAGCCTGCCCAAGGAGGATGAGCCGCTGGCCGTCTTCTACGGTCAGCGCGACGACCGCAGCGGCGTCGGCGCCCAGCAGGGCCGTGCCTTCGGCAACGGACGCTGGTTCGATTTCTATGCCGCCAACCGCTTCCGCGCCAACGGTGGCCTGACCGGCGACGCCGCCGCGGCCGCGTGGCGCGAGCGTACCGTGCAGCGCCTCGGCTCCTGGGGTTTCAACACCCTGGGCGACTGGAGCGATCCGGCCTTTGCCAGCGAACCACGCCTGCCTTACAGCGTGCCGCTGTCCATCAGTGGCGACTACGCCACGGTCAGCACGGGTTACGACTGGTGGGGCGCCATGCCCGACCCGTTCGACCCGCGCTTCGCCATGGCTGCCGAGCGGGCCATCGCCATCGCCGCGCGTGACCACCGCGAGGACGCCTGGCTGCTGGGCTATTACGCCGACAACGAGCTGGCCTGGGCGGGGCGGGGGGATGATCCTCAGGCACACTTCGCCCTGGCCTTCGGTGCGCTGAAGCTGTCCACCGACAGCCCGGCCAAGCGCGCCTTCATCAAGCAGCTCAAGGACAAGTACCAGGAGCACGAGCAACTGGCCGAGGCCTGGGGCGTGCAGCTTGGTGCCTGGGAAGACCTCGACGCGCCGGGTTATCAGGCGCCGATGCCGAGTGAGGCGCACCCGGCCATTGCCCAGGACTACAGTGCCTTCCTGCGCCTGTACGCCGACCAGTACTTCAAGACGCTGAAGGACTCACTGCAGTGGCATGCGCCGAACCACTTGCTGCTGGGCCCGCGCTTCGCCGTCAGCACGCCGGAAGCGCTGGCGTCCTGCGCGCAGTACTGCGACATCCTCAGTTTCAACCTCTACGTGCCGCTGCCGCAGCAGGGCTTCGACGCCAACTACGTGCGCAGCCTGAACAAGCCGGTGCTGATCACCGAGTTCCACTTCGGTTCCCGCGACCGCGGACCGTTCTGGGGCGGTGTCGCCGAGGTCTACAACGAACAGCAGCGTGGCGAGGCCTACCAGCGCTTCCTCGCCGAGGCGGCGAAGGAGCCGAATATCGTCGGCGCACACTGGTTCCAGTACCTCGACCAGCCGGTGACCGGGCGCCTGCTCGACGGTGAGAACGGCCACATTGGCCTCGTCGGTATCACCGACCTGCCGTTCAGCGGTTTCGTCGACGCGGTGCGCAAGGCCAACCAGCAGACCTTGAAAGGCATCGACGAGCAGGCCCGAGCTGCCGCCAAGGCACCGGCGGAGCCCGAGCCGAAACCGGCGCCTTCCAGCGACGACAGCGACGACGAGGAGCAGGCGTCGGACCCGTAGGCGCAGCGATGATCCGACATTCGTGAGACCGCACCCTGCCTTTGGCAGGGTTCCCAGGGGCGGAGTGCGCTGAAAGAATGGCGCCTTCCGCCCTTGTGCTTTTCCGGAGCTTGAGATGACCTTGAACGGCCACTGCGATCCACGCTTCACCCCCGTTGCCGATGCGTTCAGCGCGCTGTTCGAGGACCCGCAGGAGCGCGGTGCAGCACTGTGCATCCAGGTCGGCGGCGAGACGGTGGTCGATCTCTGGGCCGGTAGCGCGGGCAAGGAACCGGGGCAGGACTGGCAGGCCGATACGCTGCTCAACCTGTTCTCCTGCACCAAGACCTTCGCCGCCGTTGCCGCCTTGCAGTTGGTGGGGGAAGGGCGCCTGGAGCTAGATGCTCCAGTGGCGCGCTACTGGCCTGAGTTCGCCCAGGCCGGCAAGCAGGACGTCACCGTGCGCCAGTTGCTCTGCCATCGCGCCGGTCTGCCGGCGATCCGCGAGCCGCTGGCGCCCGAGGCGCTGTATGACTGGCCGGCCATGACCAACGCGCTGGCCGCCGAGACGCCCTGGTGGACGCCGGGCACCGAGCATGGCTACGCGCCGATCACCTATGGCTGGCTGATTGGCGAGGTGATCCGCCGAGTAGACGGTCGCGAGCCGGGCGCTGCCATCATCGCGCGAACCGCCGAGCCGCTGGGGTTGGATTTCCACATTGGCCTGGAGGGCGCCGAGTTCCACCGTGTCGCGCATATTGCCCGCGGCAAGGGCAATCTGGGCGATGCCGCCGCGCAGCGCCTGCTGCGCACCATGATGACCGACGCTGCCGCGCTTTCGACCCGCGCCTTCACCAATCCACCCTCGGTACTCACCAGCACCAACAAGCCGGAGTGGCGGCGCATGTCGCAGCCGGCAGCCAACGGCCACGGCAATGCGCGCTCGCTGGCAGGCTTCTACAGCGGCCTGCTGCAGGGCACGTTGCTGGACGACGCGCTGTTGGCCGAACTCACCCGCGAGCATGCCGTTGGCGAGGATCGAACGTTGTTGACCTGTACGCGCTTCGGCCTGGGCTGCATGCTTGACCAGCCGAGCGTGGCCAATGCCACCTACGGTCTTGGCCCGCAGGCCTTCGGTCATCCGGGGGCCGGTGGTTCCATCGGTTTCGCCGACCCCGAGCGCGAGCTGGCCTTGGGGTTCGTCGTCAACACCCTCGGCCCCTACGTGCTGATGGACCCGCGCGCCCAGCGCCTGGCGCGCCTCGCCGGCGACTGCCTGTAACGACGAGCGGGAGGAACCTTCCTTCCGCTGCGCCTTCTTAAGGGCGTCCGCAGTTGCCGTCGCGCTGGCCGCGACGGCTTTCTCCCTGGCGTGGAGATACGCCGCTCGTCAGTTCGAGATTAAAATCTCGTTCCAACTGAGTAAGTTATGTACAACTCTTAAGCTGATTGCTGAAGTCAGGGTGCTGCTGCTTGCCAGTCGCGCCCGGCCTCTCTTCATGTTCCGACTGATGGTATCGCCCCCATGAACGTGCCGTTCTCGAATTCGCTGAAAGTCTCCACCCTTGCCCTCTGCGTTGGCCTTTCCGCCTGCAGCCAGTTCCAATCCCAGGATCAGGCCAGCGGCCCGGCCAAGGCGTCGGAAAGCGCCGCAGCGGCCAAGCTGGCCGCAGGTACCAGCCACTGGTGGTGGCCGTTCGGTGGCGACGAGGCTGCCACTGCCGCTGCGCCCGTGCCGGAGAAAAAGCCCGTTGAAACGCCGGCAGTCGCCGACGCGGGCAGCAAGCAGCCCGGTGGCCACTGGTGGTGGCCGTTCGGCGTGAGCGACAGCAAGCCGGGCGCCGACAAGGCCGCCAAGCCGCAGGACACCAAGGTCAGCAAGGAATGGCTGGATCAGCATGAGCAGTCGCTGCGCGCCGCTGTCGCGGGCAGCAAGTTCACCGTCGAGCGTCGCGAGAATGCCCTGGTGCTGATCGCGCCGGTAGAAGGCTCCTTCAACCCCAAGCGTCCTGAGCTGCTGCTGCCGATCACCCTGGCGCCGCTGGGCAACGTGGCGAAGATGCTGCAGAACGATCCGGAGAGTGGCGTGCTGGTGCTCGGTCACAGCGACAGCTCGGGCGACAAGGCGACCAACGACAAGGTCAGCCTGCAGCGTGCCCAGGCGGTGTCCTCGATTTTCCGCCTCAGCGGCCTGGGTGCCGACCGCCTGCGCCTGAAGGGCGTTGGCTCGAGCCTGCCGCGCGCCGACAACGCCAGCGCCGAAGGCCGTGCGCTGAACCGCCGCGTCGAAGTGCTGGTGACCCAGCGCACCAGCCTGCTGGCGCTCGCCCAGTCCAACTGACCCGGTGTGCATGAAGCGTCATTCCGCCTGGAATGACGCTTGTCGTGGATCAAGCGCGAAGGCGCAAGTCTGGATAAGCTTAAGGACTTCTTCTGCAGGAGATTTCCGATGGCCCAGACCCTGGCCGATATGCGCCGCGAATATACCCGTGACGGACTGACCGAGGCCCAGGCGCCCGCCGAGCCGTTCAGCCTGTTCAACCAGTGGTTCGAGGACGCGGTGAAGACCGAGCAACTGCCGGTCGAACCCAACGCGATGATGCTCGCCACCGCGGACGCCGACGGCCAGCCGCACTGCCGCGTGCTCCTGCTCAAGGGCCTGGACGAGCGCGGATTCACCTTCTTCAGCAACTACGAAAGCGCCAAGGGCCAGCAGCTCGGGGAGAACCCGCGTGCGGCCATGACCTTCTTCTGGCCGGCCCTGGAACGCCAGGTCCGTATCGAGGGGCGGGTCGAGAAAGTGTCCGCCGAAGAGTCTGCCGCCTACTACCGTGTGCGCCCGCTGGGCAGCCGCCTGGGGGCCTGGGCGTCGCCGCAGAGCCGGGTGATCGATGGCCGTGGCGAGCTGGAACAACTGCTGGCGGAAACCGAGCAGCGCTTCGCTGACACGGCGCCGAGCTGCCCGGATTTCTGGGGCGGCTTCCGCCTGCTGCCCAGCCGCATCGAGTTCTGGCAGGGACGGCCGAGCCGTCTGCATGACCGACTCAACTTCCGCGTCGAGAATGGGGTCTGGGTACGCGAGCGCCTGGCGCCATGATCTGACCCGGAGCTCGCCAAGAGCGGGCCTTGCCGGCTGATCGCGGGCAGGGGCTGCCTCGGCAGGCGATTCCCTGCATTGGCGGTGTAGGATGCCCTCCATCCTCCTGCACAGCGGACCCACCCCATGAAAGTCGTCATCGCTCCCGACTCCTTCAAGGAAAGCCTCTCGGCCCCTGATGTCGCCGAGGCCATTTCACGTGGCTGGTTGCGCGCGCGGCCGGGCGACGAAACCGTGCTGCGGCCCATGGCCGACGGTGGAGAGGGTACGGTGGATGCGGTACTGGCAGCGCGACCGGGCGAGCGCCGCGAGCTGGATGTCTGCGGCCCGCTGGAGCAACCGGTGAAGGCCCACTGGGGCTGGCTGGGCGACGCCACGGCAGTGATCGAGATGGCCGCCGCCAGCGGCCTCCACTGGGTTCCCGAAGGTCAGCGCGACGCCACCCGTACCACCAGCCGGGGCACCGGCGAGCTGATTCGCGCAGCGCTGGATGCCGGGGCGAGCAAGATCATCATCGGTCTGGGCGGCAGCGCCACCAACGACGGCGGCTTGGGCCTGCTACAGGCGCTGGGTGCGAGTTTCCGTGATGCCCAAGGCAGGGAGCTGGGCGCCGGTGGTGCGCAGCTTGCGGAGCTGGAGCGCATCGATCTGTCGAGCCTCGACCCGCGATTGGAGCAGGTCGAGGTCGAGGTCGCTGCCGACGTGAACAATCCCCTGTGCGGCGCCCACGGCGCTTCGGCGGTATTCGGCCCGCAGAAGGGCGCGACGCCGGCCCAGGTGCAGCAGTTGGATGCCGCCCTCAAGCGTTTCGCGGAAGTCGCTGCGCTGGCCTTGGGGCAGGATCACAGCCTGTTTCCTGGCGTTGGTGCGGCAGGCGGCCTGGGCTTCGCTTGCCGGGCCTTCCTCAACGCGCGTTTCCGCCCGGGTATCGAGTTGATTGCCGAGCTGTCGGCGCTGGAGCCGGCGCTGGCCGGTGCATCCCTGGTCATCACTGGGGAAGGCCGGCTGGATGGCCAGAGCCTGCACGGCAAGACGCCGGTGGGCGTGGCCCATGTGGCGCGTCGCGCGGGCGTGCCGGTGATCGCGCTGGCGGGCAGCGTCGGTGAAGGACTGGCCGAGTTGCGGGACGTCGGGATCGCGGCGGCGTTCAGCCTGGCACCAGGGCCTATCACCCTGGCGGATGCCTGTGCACGGGCGGCGCAGGAACTGGAGAACCGCGCGGAGGCACTGGCGCGCTTCTGGTCGCTTGCTCAGGCCGCGCGGTAGTCGTCGGCGGCGCGCTGCAGCCAGTCGGGCAGGTCGCGGCGCTTCACCTTCTGGCGCTTGGCATCGGCCAGGCGTTCGAGCAGGTAGCCGCGCTTTTGCGGGTCATCGCCGGCCAGCGACAGCGCCAAGTCACGGTCCATCCAGCGGCGGATGCGCCAGTAGATCCACCAGTGGAAGTACAGGCCGGCAGCGGTGGTGACGACGATGATGAAGTAGTCCATGTGGGGAGTCCGTGTGGGGCGCTTCTGGGGCGGGCACCAGCCTAACCGATCCCTCTGCACGAAAAACTGAGCTACGGCAGGCGTTTTCGGCGGATCTGGCACAAACTGTACGAAAGCTGAATCGAGATCAGCTGTTTCACGACCTGGCGTGACACGCGGGCTGCCGTCGGAGTCTAATAGCCGTAGCCCTACTCGGAGGTTCCCTAATGCGTAAAACTGCCCTCATCGCCGTGACTTTCGCCGCCCTGGCCATGACTCTCGGCGGTTGCCAGTCCAGCCTGACCGGCGACACCTACACCCGTGAAGAAGCACGTACCGTGCAGAACGTTCGCATGGGTACTATCCAGGCTCTGCGTCCTGTGAAGATCGAAGGCACCAAGACTCCGATCGGCTCCGTTGCCGGCGCCGCGGTCGGCGGTATCGGTGGCAGCGCCATCGGTGGCGGCAGAGGCAGCTATGTCACCGCCATCATCGGCGCCGTGGCCGGCGGCCTGCTCGGTGCAGCCACCGAGGAAGGCCTGACCCGCACCCAGGGCGTGGAAATCACCGTCCGCGAAGACGACGGCAGCACCCGCGCCTACGTCCAGCAGGTCGACGAAGGTGCCGTGTTCCGTGTCGGCGAGCGCGTGCGCATCCTGACCGTCAACGGTACCAGCCGCGTCGCTCACTGACCGGCTACCGGCTGCCCGGTTCGTGGCAGCCAGCGAAACCCAGCGCGCGACAGTCGTTTCGACTGTCGCGCGCTATCGTTTGGGGGATCGTAAAATCCGGCGCAGCTCAATGCGGGCGCGGCTCAGGCCTGTATTTTCGTAATACTTCAATCCATGACGCGTAATCGATAGATATGGATAATCGTCGCCTTTGCAAGCCGGCCGCCTGTGTGCGGTGTTGCCTGTCTGAACGCCGTCCGGCGGTGAAAAGGAGTGGGTCATGACGTTGGCGCTGATCATCGCGCTGCCTTTCTTCGGGGTATTGCTGCCGCTGCTGGCCGAGCGTTTCGGCCGGACCGCCTGCGCCACTGCCACCGGGCTGGTGCCGCTGCTGGGTCTTGTCTTGCTGATTGGCCAGCGCTCGGTGCTGGGTGCCGAGCCGCAGGTCCAGCGCCTGGACTGGCTGCCGGAGCTGGGCCTGAACCTCAGCCTGCGCCTGGATGGCCTGGGTTTCCTGTTCGCCCTGCTGATCCTCGGCATCGGCCTGCTGGTGATCCTCTACGCGCGCTATTACCTGTCCGAGAAGGAACCTGCCGGGCGCTTCTTCGCCTTCCTGCTGCTGTTCATGGGCGCCATGCTTGGCGTGGTGCTGAGCGAAAACCTGTTGCTGATGCTGGTGTTCTGGGAGCTGACCAGCCTGTCGTCGTTCCTGCTGATCGGCTTCTGGGGGCATCGCTCGGATGCGCGCAAGGGCGCGCGTATGTCCCTGGCGGTCACCGGTGGCGGTGGCCTGGCGCTGCTCGCCGGCATCCTGCTGATCGGCCATGTGGTCGGCAGCTTCGAACTCTCCACCGTCCTCGGCGCCCGCGAGGTGCTGCAGGCCAGCCCGCTGTTCCCGCTGGCGCTGTGCCTGGTGCTGTTGGGCGTGTTCACCAAGTCCGCACAGTTCCCGTTCCATTTCTGGCTGCCCCATGCGATGGCGGCACCGACGCCGGTGTCCGCCTACCTGCACTCGGCAACCATGGTGAAGGCCGGCGTGTTCCTGCTGGCGCGCCTGTACCCACTGCTCTCGGGCAACGACCTGTGGTTCTACCTGGTCAGCCTGACCGGCCTGGCGACCCTGCTGATGGGCGCCTTCATGGCGCTGTTCCAGAACGACCTCAAGGGCCTGCTGGCCTACTCGACCATCAGCCACCTGGGCCTGATCACCCTGCTGTTCGGCCTGGATTCGCCCATGGCCAACGTCGCGGCGATCTTCCACATCATCAACCACGCGACCTTCAAGGCCTCGCTGTTCATGGCCGCCGGGATCATCGACCACGAGACCGGCAGCCGCGACATGCGCCGTATCAACGGCATGTGGAAGTACATGCCGCACACCGCCGTGCTGGCGATGGTGGCGTCGGCGTCCATGGCTGGCGTGCCGCTGCTCAACGGCTTCCTCAGCAAGGAGATGTTCTTCGGCGAGACGCTGGCGCAGAACATGATGGGCAGCTTCAACTGGGTGATCCCGGCGCTGGCGACCGTTGGTGCGCTGTTCTCGGTGAGCTACTCGGTTCGCTTCATCCACGACGTGTTCTTCAACGGCGAGCCGATCAACCTGCCCAACCCGCATCCCCACGAGCCGCCGCGCTACATGAAGGTGCCGGTGGAAATCCTCGTGCTGATCTGCCTGCTGGTCGGTGTCATGCCTGGGGTTATCGTCGGCCCGCTGCTGGCCGGCGCTGCCGCTTCGAGCCTGAATGGCGCGCTGCCCGAATACAGCCTGGCGATCTGGCACGGCTTCAACGCACCGCTGGCGATGAGCTTTGTTGCGACGGCCGGCGGCGTGCTCCTCTACGTGCTGCGCAAGCCGCTGTTCGACTGGTACGCCGGGCTGCCGGCGGTGGACGCCAAGCTGGTGTTCGAGCAGCAGGTTCAGCGTGTGGTGCGCTTCGCTGCGCGCGTGACCGGCTACCTGGAGAACGGCTCGTTGCAGCGCTACGCCATGCTGCTGGTGCTGGCTGCCGTGGTGGTGGTGTTCGCTGGCCTCGCGCCGCTGCCCGCTATCGAGGGCGCCCGTGCGCAGACCCCGCTGGACGGCATCACGGCCCTGGGCCTGGTCCTGCTGGCCATCGCCGGCCCGCTCACCGTCTGGTTCCATCGCCAGCGCCTCACCGCGCTGGTGATCCTCAGCATCGCCGGCCTGCTGGTGGCGCTGGCCTTCGCCCGTTTCGCCGCACCGGACCTCGCACTGACGCAGCTGTCGGTGGAGGTAGTGACCATGGTCCTGCTGATGCTGGCGCTGTACTACCTGCCGGCGCGTACGCCGAAGACCTCCAGCAGCCTGCGTCGCCTGCGCGACTTCGTGATCGCCGTCGGCGCTGGCGTGATGGTCACGCTGCTGGCCTACGCCGTGCTCACGCGTCCCTACGACAGCATTGCCGGCTACTACCTGGAAAACAGCGTCTCCGGTGGCGGCGGGCACAACGTGGTGAACGTGATCCTGGTCGACTTCCGCGGCTTCGATACCCTCGGCGAGATCTCCGTGCTGGCGATCGCGGCGGTCGGCATCTTCGCGCTGCTCGACGGCCTGCGCCTGCTGCGGCGCGAGCGTGACGACGAAGGTCGCGCCTGGGCTAGGGACCGCTTCCCGCCGATCCTCGCCACCTTGTCGCGCCTGCTGTTGCCGCTGGCGCTGCTGGTCTCGGTGTTCATCTTCCTGCGCGGCCACAACCTGCCGGGCGGCGGCTTCATCGCCGGGCTGATCACCTCGGTGGCGCTGATCCTCCAGTACATCGCCTGCGGCAGCCGCTGGGTGAGCACGCGCCTGCCGCTGGACTACAGCCGTCTCGCCGGCCTCGGCGTGCTGATCGCCGGGCTGACTGGGCTGGGCGCGTGGTTCTTCGGCTTCCCGTTCCTCACCTCGGCGTTCGGCCACTTCCACATTCCGCTGGTGGGTGACATCGAACTGGCCACCGCCATGCTCTTCGACCTGGGTGTGTACTTCACCGTGGTCGGCGCCACACTGTTGATCCTCTCGGGCCTCGGTTCGGTCACTGCACCGCCCCCCTCGTTAGAGCCAAGAGAGCCGCTGCTGTCCAAGGAGGCGCACTGATGGAAGCGCTGTTTGCCATCGCTCTCGGCCTGCTGACCGCCAGCGGTGTCTACCTGCTGCTGCGCGCGCGCACCTTCCCGGTGGTCCTGGGGCTGACCCTGCTGTCCTACGCGGTCAACCTGTTCCTCTTCGCCATGGGCCGGCTGGCCGGCGATCCGGCGGTGATCGGTCAGGTCGCCAATGCCGGCGACCCGATCCCCCAGGCGCTGGTGCTGACGGCCATCGTCATCGGCTTCGCCATGACCGCCTTCGTCATCGTCCTGGCCCTGCGCGGGTTGGCGGAAACCGGCGGCGACCATGTGGATGGCGGTGATGGTCACGCAGGAGAGCAAAGCCAATGAACCACTGGCTGATTCTTCCGGTCCTGCTGCCGCTGTTCGCCGGTTGCGCACTGCTGCTTGTGAACGAGCGCCTGCAGCGCGGCCTGTCGCTGCTCGCCACCCTGGCGCTGCTGCCGCTTTCCGCCGTCTTGCTGCAACAGGCCGACAGCGGCGTGGTGCAGTTCTATGCCCTGGGCAACTGGCAGCCGCCGTTTGGCATCATCCTGATGCTGGACCGCCTCAGCGCGCTGCTGATTGCCGCCACCGCGCTGCTTGCCAGCCTCTCGCTGATCTACGCGGTGCGTGGAGACGACCGGCGCGGCAAGCGCTTCCATGCGCTGTTCCAGTTCCAGTTGCTGGGCCTGAACGGGGCGTTCCTCACCGGCGACCTATTCAACCTGTTCGTGTTCTTCGAGATCCTGCTGATCGCCTCCTATGCGTTGCTGCTGCACGGCGGTGGGGCAGGGCGGGTGCGCGCGGGCGTGCACTACGTGGTGCTGAACCTCGTCGGCTCGGCGTTCTTCCTTCTCGCGGTGGGCACGCTCTACGGCATTACCGGCACCCTGAACATGGCGCACATGGCGGAGCGCGTGGCCCAGTTGAGCGCCGAGCAGGCGCCGCTGGTGCGTGCGGCGGCGTTGCTGTTGCTGGTGGTATTCGGCCTGAAGGCGGCGCTGCTGCCGCTGTATTTCTGGCTGCCCAAAGCCTATGCCGAGGCCAGCGCACCAGTGGCGGCGCTGTTCTCGATCATGACCAAGGTCGGCATCTACTCGATCCTGCGGGTCTACACGCTGATCTTCGGCGACCAGGCCGGCGAACTGGCGAACCTGGCGCAAGCCTGGCTCTGGCCGCTGGCGTTGGCCGGGATCCTCGCTGGTGCGCTGGGCGCGCTGGCGGCGACCACGTTGCAAGGCCTGCTGTCCTATCTGGTGGTGGTCTCCGCCGGTACGCTGCTGGCGGCTATCGCGCTGGGCACGCCGGAGGCGCTGTCCGCCGCGCTCTACTACCTGCTGCACAGCATCTGGGTAGCCGGCGGCCTGTTCCTGCTGGCTGACCTGATTGCCCGCCAGCGCGGCGAAAAGGGTGGCCGACTGGTACAGGGTCCGGCGCTGCTGCAGCCGCACCTGCTGGGTGGCGCGTTCTTCTTCGGCGCCATCGCAGTCGCGGGCCTGCCGCCGCTGTCGGGTTTCCTCGGCAAGCTGATGCTGCTGCGTTCGGTAAGCGGGGGCAGCGAAGCCATCGCGCTGTGGAGCGTGGTGCTGATCAGCGGATTGGTCACTATCGTCGCGCTGAGCCGCGCCGGCAGCACGTTGTTCTGGCGTACGGGGCTGAGCGTGCTGGGCAGCGCCAATCGCGAACCGGTGAAGATGTTGGTGACCTTCGGCCTGCTGGCCAGCGCGCTATTGATGGTGGTCGCCGCGCGGCCGCTGATCACGTATGCACAGGCAACCGCCGCGCAGTTGCTGGACGCCGGGCTCTATCGCCAGGCAATCCTGCTGGGAGGTGGCGCATGATCCGGCGCATCCTTCCGCACCCGCTGCTCAGCGGCGTGCTGCTGCTGAGCTGGCTGTTGCTGGTCAACGACTTCTCCCTCGGCCACTGGCTGCTCGGCGCGTTCCTCGGCCTGACCATCCCGCTGCTGTGCCGCAACCTGCTGCTGGCCGCGCCGCGCATCCAGCGCCCGGGCCTGCTGCTGCGCTTCATCGGCCTGGTGCTCTACGACATCGTGGTCGCCAACCTGCAGGTGGCCAAGCTGGTGCTGGGACCGAAGGCGAACCTGCAGCCGGGCTTCGTCGAGATTCCCCTGGAGCTGACCGATGACCTCGCCATCAGCATCCTGGCCAGCGTCATTACCCTGACCCCGGGCACCTGTTCTGCCGATCTGTCCGCCGACCGCCGCACGCTGCTGGTCCATGGTATCGATGTGCCCGACCCGCAGGCGCTGGTGGCGGACATCAAGGCGCGCTACGAGGCGCCGCTGAAGGAGGTGTTCCCGTGCTCGGCATCGTGATCCCGATCTGCCTGGCGCTGCTGGGCATCGCCGTGCTGCTCACCGTGGCGCGGCTGGTTCGCGGACCGTCGGTGGCGGACCGCATCCTTGCGCTGGACACCCTGTCAGTGGAGGCCATCGCGCTGATCGTGCTGTTCGGCATCTGGAAGGGCAGCGGTCTGTACTTCGAGGCGGCGCTGCTGATTGCGGTGATGGGCTTCGTCAGCACCGTGGCCCTGTGCAAGTTCCTGCTGCGCGGAGACATCATCGAATGAATGGCGACATGATCGTTGAGGCGCTGGTGTGCCTGCTGCTGCTCGCGGGGAGCCTGTTCGCCCTGCTCGGCGCCATCGGCCTGTACCGGCTGCCGGACTTCTACACGCGCCTGCACGCGCCGACCAAGGCCTCGACCCTGGGCGTGGGCGGCGTGGTGCTGGCATCGCTGCTGTACTTCAGCACGCGCGGGGAGGGCGTCAGCCTGCATGAGATCCTGATCACCGTGTTCCTCTTCATCACCGCGCCGGTGAGCGCGCACCTGCTGGCCAAGGCGGCGATGCAGCAGCGCGTGCCGGTGGAGCGGGGGACTAAGGGCAAGCCCTGGGACTGATTGTTTGCGATGCTTGTGGATTGGGTGCTCGGCGTCGCTTCGGCGTGCGCGTCAGCTTCTTGTTTCGCCCCCTCGGGCGACCGCCTTTGGCAAACGACGGATGGCCGCCCCCCCAAAGGAGGCAAAGGTCTTGCCCCGGACATCCGGTTTTTCGCTTAGGCGAAAAATACCCTCGTTGAATTGAAGTTTCAGGGGCGCGCGCTGACGGACCATCCCTGGCCCGGCAGCGCTTTCGCGACATCCATGTCGCTCAACCCCGGAAACTCCACTTCAACGAGGCCTCCTGAACGGGGCAGTTCGGAGTGCGCTGATATTTCTCTGGAAGTCTTTCAGAGCCAGAGCCAGAGCCAGAGCCAG
>CBIGPF010000074.1:0-26817 GCA_966191535.1 uncultured Pseudomonas sp.
CGGTGCTGCTCAAGCCCAACAGCGACACCGGCGCCCAGGTGATCATCCATGGCCGCGCGGTAACCAGCATGAACGCCGTTGCCTACCACGACTACAAGCGCGTGGCGATGCAGGCGGTACTCGAGTCCCACCAGCGGCTGAGTGCGCAGTATCCGGTGGTGATGGTGGAGGGAGCGGGGTCGCCGGCGGAGATCAACCTGCGCGCCAACGACATCGCCAACATGGGCTTCGCCGAGGCGGTGGACTGCCCGGTGATCCTGATTGCCGACATCGATCGCGGGGGTGTGTTCGCCCACCTGGTCGGCACCCTGGAGCTGCTCTCAGCGTCCGAGCGGGCGCGGGTGAAGGGCTTCGTCATCAACCGTTTCCGCGGTGACATCGCGCTGCTGCAGAACGGCCTCGACTGGCTGGAGGAGCGCACCGGCGTACCAGTGCTTGGCGTGCTGCCGTACCTGATGGATTTCCACCTGGAAGCCGAGGACGCCATCGACACCCGCCAGTCTGCCAAGACCGGCGAGCGCCTGCGCGTGGTGGTGCCGGTGCTGCCGCGCATCAGCAATCACACCGACTTCGATCCGCTGCGCCTGCACCCGCAGGTGGAGCTGACCTTCGTCGGCCCCGGCCAGCCGATCCCGCCGGCGGACCTGATCATCCTGCCCGGCTCCAAGAGCGTGCGCCCGGACCTGGCGTTCCTCCGTGCGCAGGGCTGGGAAGAGGCGATCCGTCGTCACCTGCGCTACGGCGGCAAGCTGCTGGGTATCTGCGGCGGCTTGCAGATGCTCGGTCGTACCCTGGCCGACCCGCACGGCCTGGAAGGCGCGGCGGGGGAAAGTGACGGCTTCGGCCTGCTGGATTTCCGCACGGTGCTGGCGCCGGAGAAACAGCTGCGCAACGTCAGCGGCCAACTGGCGTTGGAGAACGCCGCGGTGAGCGGCTACGAGATTCATGCTGGCGTCACCGAAGGCCTCGCGCTGGCGAGTCCTGCCGTGTGCCTGAGCGATGGCCGCATGGATGGCGCGTTGAGTGCCGACGGCCAGGTGATGGGGACGTATCTGCACGGGCTGTTCGAGTCCACCACCTCCTGCTCGGCGCTGCTGCGCTGGGCCGGGCTGCGCGACGTGCAGCGCATCGATTACCACGCCCTGCGTGAACGTGACATCGAGCGCCTGGCCGATCAGGTCGAGGCGCATCTGGATACGGAAAAACTGAGAGCGCTGTGCGGGCTGTAGGGCGGATTATCGTTCGCGCTTGCCCGCCGTTGCTGCTTGCCAATGTTTCGGCGGATAACGCCGGGGGCGTTATGCGCCCTACGTTTGAAACCCCTTCGTGGGCGTCGGCTTTTCGTAGGAGCGAGCTTGCTCGCGAACCGCACAACGCTGGCGTATCCGGAAAGGTTTGTTCGCGAGCAAGCTCGCTCCTACAGGTGGGGAACCCATGCTTGATCTGATCCTCGGCGGCGCCCGTTCGGGCAAGAGCCGCCTGGCCGAGCGCCTGGCGCTGGAAAGCGGCTGGCCGGTCACCTACGTCGCCACGGCGCAGGCCGGCGATGGCGAGATGTCCACGCGCATCCTCCAACACCGCGAGCGTCGCCCTGATCACTGGGGGCTGGTAGAGGAGCCGCTGGCCCTGGCCGATGCCCTGGAGCGCCTGGCGGCGCCGCAGCATTGCGTGCTGGTGGACTGCCTGACCCTGTGGGTCACCAACCTGCTGATCCATGAAGACGGCTGGCGTCTGCGCGGCGAGATCGATGCACTGCTGGATGTGCTGCCGCAACTGCCCGGGAGAATCCTCCTGGTCAGCAACGAAACCGGGCTGGGCGTGGTGCCGATGGGCGAGCTCAGCCGCCGATATGTCGATGAGGCCGGCTGGCTGCACCAGTCCCTGGCCGAGGTCAGCGAACGCGTGGTGTTCACCGTCGCCGGCCTGCCCATGGTGTTGAAGGGGGAAGCGTTATGAGTCTGCAATGGTGGCTGCAAGGTACCCAGCCGATCGACCGCGTGGCACAGGACAAGGCGGCCGCACGCCAGGACCAGTTGACCAAGCCGCGTGGCGCGCTGGGCCGGCTGGAAGAGGAAACCATCCGCCTGGCTGGCCTGCAGGGCCGCGAGCGACCGGGCCTGGAACACCTCTGGATTGCCCTGTTCGCCGGCGACCACGGCGTGGTTGCCGAAGGCGTGTCGGCCTACCCGCAGGCGGTGACCGTCGAGATGCTGCGCAACTTCGTGCGCGGCGGTGCGGCGATCAGCGTGCTGGCCCGTGACCTCGATGCGCGTCTGGAAGTGATCGACCTGGGCACCGCGACTCCGCTGGAACCGCTGCCGGGCGTGCTGCACGTGATGGTCGGTGCTGGCACCGCGAACTTCACCCGGGAGCCGGCGATGACCGCTGCCCAGTGCCTGATCGCGCTGGAAGCCGGACGTGAGTCGGTGCGCCGCGCGCAGCAGGCGGGCGCCGAGTTGTTCATCGGTGGCGAGATGGGTATCGGCAATACCAGTTCGGCCGCAGCCCTGGCCTGTGCCCTGCTGGATGAGCCGGCGCAGGCGCTGGTCGGCCCCGGCACCGGGCTGGACGCTCAGGGTGTGGCGCGCAAGGTCGAGGTGATCGACCGTGCGCTGGCGCTGCACCGCGCCCATTGCGACGAGCCCTTCGAGGCACTATGCCGCCTGGGCGGATTCGAGATCGCCGCGCTGGCGGGCGCTTATCTTGCCTGTGCGCAGAAAGGCATCCCGGCGCTGGTGGACGGTTTCATCTGCACCACGGCGGCGCTGTGCGCCACGCACCTCAATCCCGGTTGCCGCGACTGGCTGCTGTTCGCCCACGCCGGTGCCGAGCCGGGGCATAACCGTGTGCTGGCCGCGCTCGACGCGCAGCCGTTGCTGGACCTCGGCCTGCGCCTGGGCGAGGGCAGCGGTGCGGCGCTGGCAGTGCCGCTGCTACGTCAGGCGTGTCGCCTGCACTCGGGCATGGCGACCTTTGCCGAGGCCGCGGTGTCGGACCGCCCCGCATGACGTTGCGCCTGGAACTGCTGCGCCACGGCGAGACCGAGCGCGGCGGTGGTTTTCGCGGCCGCCTGGACGATGCGCTGACCGAAACCGGCTGGGCGCAGATGCGTGGAGCACTGGGCGATGAGTGCCGCTGGTCGGCGCTGGTCAGCTCGCCTCTGCAGCGTTGTGCGGCGTTTGCCGAGGAGCTGGCGGTGCGCCACGGCCTGCCGCTGGGTTTCGAACCCGGCCTGCAGGAGCTGGATTTCGGCGAATGGGAAGGCATTTCGCCAGCTAAGCTGATGGAGAGCGATCCTGCGGCGCTGGAGCGTTTCTGGACCGATCCCTACGCCTTTCCACCGCCGGGTGGCGAGGCCATGGGCGACTTCGAGTCCCGCGTCTTCGCGGCGCTGGAGCGGGTCTACCGGGCGCATGCCGGATCGTCCGTGCTGGTCGTCACCCACGGCGGTGTGATGCGCCTGTTCGGCGCCCTGGCCAGCGGCCTGCCGGCAAAACGCTTGCTGGAAGTGGTGGTAGCCCACGGCGAATGCATGGCGCTGGACGTGACGCGCACGGGCGACGGCTGGCATATCCACACGGCGCAACCCTGAGTCGAGCCCCTGATGACTACTCCACACCCGGAACGCGAGCAAGCGGCAACCGAGCCCGTCGAGCAGAGCGGGGCGGACGCGCGCGCCGCCCAACTCAGCGACTGGCTGCTGCCGCTGGTGGCGGTGCAGTTCCTCACCCGGCTGCCGGTGCGCTTCGCCCACATGCCGACGCCGGAGCAGTTCGGCCGCGCCACGCTGTACTACCCGCTGGTGGGCCTGCTGATCGGTGCCGTGTTGTTCGCCATGGGCGAACTGCTCAGCGGCGTGCACCTGCTGTTGCAGGCCGCGCTGATCCTGCTGGTGTGGGTGGCCTTCACCGGCGCGTTGCACCTCGACGGCCTGGCTGATACCGCGGATGCCTGGATCGGTGGGCTGGGTGATCGCGAACGCACCCTGGCGATCATGAAGGACCCGCGTTGCGGCCCGGCAGCGGTCGTTGCGCTGGTGCTGTTGCTGCTGCTGAAGTTCGCGGCGATCACCGCCATTCTTGGCAACCACCAGCACTGGGGCCTGCTGCTGGCGCCGTGGCTGGGGCGCTGTGCGCTGCCGCTGCTGTTCTTCACCACCGACTATGCGCGCAAGGGCGGGCTGGGCCAGGCGCTGGCCGATCACCTGCCGCGCGTCGCGATGCCGTGGATGCTGGCGGCCAACGCTGCGTTGATGGTGCTGGCTGGGCTTACCGGCATGCTGGCGCTGGTGGTCGCGCTGGTGGTGTTCGTCTGGCTGCGCAGCCGCTTCATTGCCCGCCTGGGCGGCACCACCGGAGATACCGCCGGGGCGATGCTGGAAGTGATCGAATGCGCTGTGTTGGTGGCGTTGGCGCTCTGATCTCGCCGCCGGAACGTCCTCCTGTACGAGCCCCTCTCCCTGACGGGAGAGGGCGGGGGAGAGGGTTGAAGCTCGCGCCGGACGTCAGGCAGGAGCGAGCGAGGGCCACCATTGGCGCTCCAGTCAATCGAAGGCGAAATGCTCCGTCTTCAGGCCCATGATCGACCGCACCGGCTTCGCCATCGCTGCCGCATGGCCCTTGGCGCGCGGCAGCAGGCGAGCGAAGTAGAAGTCGCTGGTGGCGATCTTCGCCTTGTAGAAGTCGCTCGACTCGCTGCCACCCTGGCGCAGGCGCTTGCGCGCGGCGGCTTCCTGCAGCGCCCAGGAATACGCCAGCGCGGCATAGCCGGAGAACATCAGGTAGTCGTGGCTGGCGGTGCTCACCAGGTCGCGCTGCTTGCGGGCGGTGAGGGCGATGCGCATCGTCAGCAGGTTCCACTGCGCGCAGAGCTTGAGCAACGTCAGCGCGCGACCACGCATCGCCGGCTCCTGCCGGAGCAGTTCGACGGCGAACTTCGCCATCTGCCGGGTGAAGTCGCGCACGGCCTTGCCCTGGGTCATCAGCAGCACCTTGCGGCCGAGCAGGTCCAGCGCCTGGATGCCGGTGGTGCCCTCGTAGAGCGTGGCGATCCGCGCGTCGCGGACGATCTGCTCCATGCCGTGTTCCTTGATGTAGCCGTGGCCGCCGAACACCTGCATGCCCAGGTTGGCGCTCTCCAGGCCCAGTTCGGTCAGGCAGCCCTTGAGGATCGGGGTGAGGAAACCGAGCTTGTCGTCCCAGCGGTCGTACTCGGCGTTGTCGTTGGTCAGCAGGCCCTGGATCATCTTGTCGGCGTACTGGGTGGCGAGGTAGATCAGCGCGCGGCCGCCCTCGGCCACGGCTTTCTGGGTCAGCAGCATGCGGCGCACGTCACCGTGGTGCATCAGGCTGTCGGCGATCTCGCCCGGTTCCTTGGTGCCGGAGAGGGCACGCATCGAGCGGCGCTCACGGGCGTAGGCCAGCGCACCCTGGTAGGCCAGTTCGGCGGTGGCGACACCCTGGATGGCGGTGCCGATGCGCGCACTGTTCATGAAGGTGAACATGCACTCCAGGCCCTTGTTCGGCTCGCCGATCAGGTAGCCGGTGGCGCCGTCGAAGTTCATCACGCAGGTGGCCGAGGCCTTGATCCCCATCTTCTTTTCCAGCGCGCCACAGGTCACGCCGTTGCGCGGGCCGAGGCTGCCACCGTCACCCGGCATGAATTTCGGCACGATGAACAGCGAGATGCCGCGTGTTCCCTTGGGCGCATCCGGCAGGCGTGCGAGGACGATGTGCACGATGTTCTCGGTGAGGTCGTGTTCGCCGGAGGAGATGAAGATCTTGGTACCGGTGATCGCATAGCTGCCGTCGGCGTTGGTTTCCGCGCGGGTCTTCACCTGGCCCAGGTCGGTGCCGCACTGCGGCTCGGTCAGGCACATGGTGCCGCCCCAGCGACCTTCGGTGAGCGGAGTGAGGTAGGTCTGTTTCTGGGCCTCGGTGCCGTGCTGCATGACGGTGTTCATCGCGCCCAGCGACAGCCCCGGGTACATCGAGAAGGGCCAGTTGGCGGTGCCCATCATTTCCTGCTTGAGCGCGCCGAGGCTCATCGGCAGGCCCTGGCCACCGTATTCCACCGGGTGCGACAGGCCCTGCCAGCCGCCGGCGACGTAGGCGTCGTAGGCTTCCTTGAAGCCCTGGGGCGTGTGCACTTCGCCGTTTTCCAGGTGGCAGCCTTCCTCGTCGCCGCTGTGGTAGAGCGGGGCAATCACTTCCTCGCAGAGCTTGGCGCACTCGCCGAGGATGGCGTCGACCATGTCCGGCGTGGCTTCGCCGCCGTTGACCAGGTTCTGGTAGTGGCTGGGGAAATCGAAGACTTCGTTGAGCAGGAAGCGGGTGTCGCGCAGTGGAGCTTTGTAGACGGGCATCGGGGACCTCGGACCGTGATGCGCCCCGCCGAAAGCGCGGGGCTGGATGGCCGCAGTTATACGGCCGGTACCCGGTGATGCCCTTGGCTGCGCCAACGCCACCCGCTGGCAGATGGGACAATCGGTCGCGCCGGCCAATGACCGGCGCTTGACCGAGCTGGAGTTGCGGGTATATACACGTATCCATGCTGACCACCCAATGCCTCTGCACCAAACTGCGCCGCTCCGCCCGCGCCGTGACCCGCGTCTATGACGATGCCCTGAAGGGTGTCGGGCTGACCACTGCGCAATTCTCCCTGCTGCGGCACCTGTCGCGACTGGAGCAGCCGAGCATCTCCGACCTGGCCGATGCCATGGGCCTGGATCGCAGCACGCTGGGGCGCAACCTCAAGCCGCTGGAGGCCGATGGCCTGGTGAAGCTGGAAGAGGGCGAGGATCAGCGCAATCGGATCGTGGTGCTGACGCCGACGGGGCTCGAACGTATCGTGCGGGGTCGCGATGCCTGGGACGCCGCGCAGCAGGACGTGGCTTCGCACCTGGGCGACGAGAAGCGCCGTCAGCTGGAAGCCTTGCTGGATGAACTGGCCGCGCTGGAGAGCTAGCAGCGGCCTGCGTGCAATGTAGAAGAACGAATAAAAGCGGGTATATACCCGTGCAGGAGCAAACGATGTCGAAGCTGTCGCGCACGGGGTTCTGGATACTGGTATCCGGCGCCCTGATCCTCGCCCTGTCCCTGGGCATCCGCCATGGCTTCGGCCTGTTCCTCGCGCCGATGAGTGCCGAATTCGGCTGGGGGCGCGAGACCTTCGCCTTCGCCATCGCCCTGCAGAACCTGATCTGGGGCATCGCCCAGCCGTTCACCGGCGCGGTCGCCGACCGCTTCGGCGCCATGCGCACCGTGCTGGTGGGCGGCATCCTCTATGCCGTCGGCCTGGTGCTGATGGGCTATTCCGACTCGGCCTTCAGTCTGTCGATGAGCGCCGGCCTGCTGATCGGCATCGGCCTGTCGGGCACGTCCTTCTCGGTGATCCTCGGCGCGGTCGGCCGCGCGGTACCGCTGGAGCGCCGCAGCATGGCCATGGGCATCTCGGCCGCCGCCGGCTCGTTCGGCCAGTTCGCCATGCTGCCGGGCACCCTCGGACTGATCGGCTGGCTGGGCTGGTCCGCTGCCTTGCTGGCGCTGGGCCTGCTGGTGGCCTTCATCGTGCCGCTGGCGGTGCTGATGCGCGACAAGCCGCTGCCCATGCAGGGCCATGAGCAGACCCTCGGCGAGGCGTTGCGCGAGGCGGCCGGGCACTCCGGTTTCTGGCTGCTGTCGCTGGGCTTCTTCGTCTGTGGTTTCCAGGTGGTGTTCATCGGCGTGCACCTGCCGGCCTACCTGGTGGACCGACATCTGCCTGCCACTGTCGGCACCACGGTGCTGGCGCTGGTGGGGCTGTTCAACGTGTTCGGCACCTACTTCGCCGGCTGGCTCGGCGGACGGATGAGCAAGCCCCGGCTGCTCACCGGCCTGTACCTGCTGCGCGCCGTGGTGATCGTTGCTTTCATCTGGGCGCCGCTGAGCGTCTGGACAGCCTACGCCTTCGGCATCGCCATGGGCCTGCTCTGGCTGTCCACCGTGCCGCTGACCAACGGCACGGTCGCCACGCTGTTCGGCGTGCGCAACCTGTCGATGCTCGGCGGCATCACCTTCCTGTTCCACCAGATCGGCGCCTTCCTCGGCGGCTGGCTGGGCGGCTACGTGTATGACCACACGGGCAACTACGACCTGGTCTGGCAGGTTTCCATTCTTCTCAGCCTGCTGGCCGGCCTGCTCAACTGGCCGGTACGCGAGCGCCCGGTAGAGCGCGCCGCGCTGGGGGCTGCGTGAAGCGTCCAGTGATGGTCGCGCTGGTGCTGGGTCTCGGCCTGGCGCTCGCCGGCCTCGCCTGGTGGGGCTGGCAGCGTGGCGGGCTGGCGTTGATGCAACTGGGCATGGGCAGTTGCTGAGCCTCGGCGCGCGGGGTAGCGTGGCCTGATCACCGGAGGATTCCCACGATGCGCCCACGCCTTTCCCTGCTCGCCCTGACCCTGCTGCTGCCGATGGCTGCCCAGGCTGCCGATTGTCCGGCACTGCTCAAGACCCAGGGCGAACTGCCCAAGCTGCGCTCCAAGGACGTCCTCGACCTGTGCGATCTGTATGCCGGCAAGCCGCTGGTGGTGGTGAACACGGCCAGCCATTGTGGCTTCACCCCTCAGTTCAAGGGGCTGGAAGCGATTTACCAGCAGTACAAGGGGCAAGGCCTGGAAGTGCTCGGCGTGCCTTCCGACGACTTCAAGCAGGAGGACGCCGACGCCGCCGAGACGGCGAAGATCTGTTACGGCAACTACGGCGTGACGTTCAACATGACCTCGGTGCAGCACGTGCGCGGCGACGAGGCCATTCCGCTGTTCAAGGACCTCGCCGCCCAGGCCGACCAGGCGCCGCGCTGGAATTTCTTCAAGTACGTGGTGGACCGTCAGGGTAAGGTCGTGGCGGAGTTTTCCAGCCTGACCAAGCCCGATGATCCCGAGCTGAAAGCGGCGATCGAGAAGGCCATCGCCAGCCAGCCCTGAGTCGCCGAACGCTTGCGATAGCCGGGCGAGGCCCGGCTTTTCTGTGCGCTACATCAGGCGGAAGAGAAATTTCCTGTTACAGCTTCGGCGTGGGAGTGCGACAATTCGCGCCCGGCGGTACAGCAATTGGCCGTCGATGTCATGGATACGATTCAGGAGATTCACCCTATGGATGGCAAAGCCCTCTTCCTGGTTGCCTTGCTCGCACAGGCAGTCGCCGCCCCGGCGTTCGCCGCTCCCGCCACCCCCGGCCAGAGCGAAGCCCCCGCAGCCGCCGCTGCACCTGCCCCCGCCGCCGAGTCGGACGAGGAAATGTCGCCGGAGACCTTCGTCGCCAGCCTGCATTTCCAGAAGGGCAAGGTCGTGGTCGGCGATAACCTCGCCACCTTCGATCTGCCGGACAATTTCGTCTTCCTCGACGGCAAGGATGCCGAGCGCGTACTGGAAGCCTGGGGCAATCCGCCCAGCTCCGAGCCGCCGCTGGGCATGCTGATGCCGGCCGGCGTGTCGCCCTTCGCTGCCGAGTCCTGGGCGGTGACCGTGGAGTACGAGGAGAGCGGCTACGTCTCCGACGAGGACGCGGCGAAGATCGACTACGCCGATATGCTCAAGGACATGCAGGACGATCTCAAGGAGGCCAACCCGCAGCGCGAGCAGCAGGGCTTCGAGAAGATCCAGCTGATCGGCTGGGCCGCCCCGCCGCACTACGACGCCGCCGAGAAGAAGCTCTACTGGGCCAAGGAACTGCAGTTCGGTGATGCCAAGGAGCACACGCTGAACTACAACATCCGCGCACTGGGCCGCAAAGGCGTGCTGGTGCTGAACTTCGTCGCGGGCATGGAGCAACTGCCGGAGATCGAGCAGAACGTCGGCAAGGTACTGGCGATGACCGAGTTCAACCCGGGCAGCCGCTACGTGGACTTCAACCCCAGCGTCGACAAGGTCGCCGCCTATGGCCTGGGCGCGCTGATCGCCGGCAAGGTCGCCGCCAAGGTTGGCCTGTTCGCTACCCTGCTGGTCCTGCTGAAGAAGCTGTGGATCGTGCCGGCCCTGGCCATCGGCTGGATCGCTCGCCGCTTCAAGCGCAAGCCGTCGAACGAAGGCTGATACGCAGCCTGACTCTGCAGGCAAGGAAAAGCCGGGCTGATGCCCGGCTTTTTCGTTTCTGCACCACTCTTGGTCCAGGACCTGTAGGAGCGAGGGGGCGCCATGGTATTGCTCGCGAACCGCCCAGCACCGATGTCGCCGGGTGACGCTGTTCGCGGGCAAGGATTGAGGCGTCCCCCTCGGTCCTGCGAAGAGCTGTACGCCGCAGTGAGCGGCCAATAAAAAAGCCGGGCATCGCCCGGCTTTTCTTGTGCGCTGAAGGATCAGCCTTTCTCGCCCTGGACAGCCTTGCCGCCCACGGCGCCTTCCTTGAGCATGATCTGGTATTCCTTGCCGTCGGACTCCTGCTGGTACAGGCGCACGAGGAGGAAGTCCCAATCCTTGGCGAACCAGAGGATGGTCTTGCGGTTGCTCTTGGTGGGATCGCGCACGCGCTCCACCTTGATTGCAGTGATCAGGCCGGCCTGGGTGCGGACCTTCTCCTCGCCAAGCACGCGGAAGTCGTAGGTATCGGTATCGGTACCCTCGATCACCTGGTAGCTCATGGCCTTCTTGCCGACGGCCACGTCATGCTGAAGCGCGAGCTGGTAGGTGGACTTGTCCAACTGGCCCTTGTTCAGCGGCTGGCGCACCTGGTCGCCACGGTCGCTGCCCAGCACCTGCTTTTCGGCCCAATCGAAATCGAGCTCGGTCTGCTTGTTCTTGCCCAGGCCTTCGCGGGCCCAGCGATAAGTCAGCGGCAGGTAGGTGTCGTTCTCGACCTTGAAGGTGCTGGTCTCGGTGAGGCTGGCGAGCAGCATGGACGCCTTGAAATCCAGTTCCCAGCGGCCGCCGTCGCCTTGCTTGAGGCTGCGGGAGGCGGTCCCGCTGATCGGCATCTGTTTCCAGTCGGCGGTGTAGCTGGCCTCGAACGGCTTCAGCTCGAAAGCCTGTGCCGGCAGAGTCAGTACAGCCATCAGGAACAGCAGGGCTCTACGCATCGCGAATCTCCTAGGTTCGGTACGAATAGCCGGATGCGGGCAGAAGCTCCCCATCCAGCGTGGCGCCTTGTTCACCCAGCCGTACCCGGCCTTCGGCGAACCAGCGCATGGCCAGCGGATAGATCACATGTTCCTGCACGTGAACGCGCTGCGCCAGCGTTTCCGGCGTGTCGTCAGACTCTACCGGGATTGCCGCCTGTACGACCAGAGGACCGCCATCAAGTTCCTCGGTGACGAAGTGCACGCTGCAGCCGTGCTCGGCGTCGCCAGCCTCCAGCGCGCGCTGGTGGGTGTGCAGGCCCTTGTACTTGGGCAGCAGGGACGGATGGATGTTCAGCAGGCGGCCCTGGTAGTGACGTACGAAGTCCGCGCTGAGGATGCGCATGAACCCGGCGAGCAGTACGAGGTCGGCGTCGAAGCCGTCGATGGCCTGGATCAGCGCCGCATCGAAGCTTTCGCGGTCGGCATAGGACTTGTGGTCGAGGAAGCAGGTCTCGATGCCGGCCTGGCGCGCACGCTCCAGGCCGTAAGCGTCCGCGCGGTTGGAGATCACCGCGCGGATCGCTGCCGGCGTGTCACCGCCGGCGAGACTGTCGATCAGGGCTTGCAGGTTGCTGCCGGAGCCGGAAATCAGCACCACGACATTGCAAGGTGTGGACATCAGTGGCCTTTCAGGTTGTTCAGGACCACGCGCTCGGCGTCGGCGGCGCACGCATCGATGCGGCCGATGACCCACGGCTGCTCGCCGGCGTCACGCAGGACTTTCAGGGACGCTTCGACCTGATCCTGGGCGACGCAGATGACCATGCCCACGCCGCAGTTCAGCACGCGGTGCATTTCGGTCTCGTCGACATTGCCTTTCTCTTGCAGCCAGTCGAAGACCGCCGGGCGCTGCCAGCTGGCCACGTCAACCACGGCCTGGGCGTTGTCCGGCAGGACGCGCGGGATGTTGTCCAGCAGGCCGCCGCCGGTGATGTGGGCCATGGCCTTGACCGCGCCGGTCTGTTTGATCAGCTGCAGCAGCGGCTTCACGTAGATGCGGGTCGGGGCCATCAGCAGATCGGCCAGGGGCTTGCCGTTCAGCTGGGTGGATTCGATGTCGGCACCGGAGACTTCGATGATCTTGCGGATCAGCGAGTAGCCGTTGGAGTGCGGGCCGGAGGAGGGCAGGGCGATCAGGGCGTCGCCAGCGACCACTTTCGAACCGTCGATGATCTCGGACTTTTCCACCACGCCGACGCAGAAGCCGGCCAGGTCGTAGTCTTCGCCTTCGTACATGCCCGGCATTTCGGCGGTTTCACCACCGACCAGGGAGCAACCGGCCAGCTCGCAACCGGCGCCAATGCCGGTAACCACGGTGGCGGCCACGTCGACGTTCAGCTTGCCGGTGGCGTAGTAGTCGAGGAAGAACAGCGGCTCGGCGCCGCAAACGACCAGGTCGTTCACGCACATGGCGACCAGATCCTGGCCGATGCTGTCGTGCTTGTTCAGGTTCAGCGCCAGGCGCAGCTTGGTGCCGACGCCATCGGTGCCGGAAACCAGTACGGGCTGCTTGTAACCGGCCGGGATTTCGCACAGAGCGCCAAAGCCACCCAGGCCGCCCATGACTTCCGGACGCGCGGTGCGCTTGGCGACGCCTTTGATGCGTTCGACCAGGGCTTCGCCGGCGTCGATGTCCACACCGGCGTCCTTGTAGCTCAACGAGGGTTGCTTGTTGCTCATAAATCCAGGCCTATAGAAGGGATGATTCGTCTTGCCGCCGGGGCGCCGTTCGCGCTTCCCGGCCTGCGCGGGAGGCGCGGGATTTTATCAGGCTTGCCCGGCAGCGGCCATCTCGCGCTGTTGCCGCTGGCCGGACGGCTGTTTAAGGTATAGGCCTTTCCTTGCCAGCTCGTTGCACGCTGGCATCTTCGTTTTCGCCGCGAGAGCCCGCCATGCGCCTGACCGCCCGCCTGTTGATCCTCTGCCTGTCGTTGTTCAGCCTGCCGTCCTTTGCTGAAACGCTGGGCAACCTGTACCAGGTGCACGAACCGGTCGCTTCCCAGCAGCCGGATGAACGCAATGCCGGCCTGACCCGGGCCCTGCAGACCCTGGTGCTGCGCCTGACCGGCAACGCCAGCGCTGCACAGAACCCGGCGCTGGCCGGATACTTCAAGGACCCGCAGCAACTGATCAGCCAGTATGGGTTCGAGAACGGTCCGCCCATGGCGCTGGTGGTGGACTTCGATCCGACCGCCACCGATAACGCACTGCGCCAGGCCGGCCTGCCGGTCTGGGGCGCCAGTCGCCCGAGCGTGCTGGCCTGGTGGTTGAACGAAAGCGCCAACGGTAGCAGCCTGGTCGGCGACAGCCAGGAAGTCTCCGCGCCGCTGAACCGCGCCGCCCAGCGTCGCGGCCTGCCGCTGCGCCTGCCGATGGCCGATCTCGGCGAACAGCAGGTCGGCACTGCCGAGAATCTCAACGCCGCCCAGCCTGACGCGCTGAAGGCCGCTTCCGAGCGCTACGGCGCCGACGCGCTGCTGGCGGTGGATGCCAAGGAAGCCGACGGCAAGTGGACCGCCACCTGGCGCGTCTGGATGGGCGACAGCCGTGAACAGGGCCAGGCCCAGGGCGACACCCCGGACGCACTGGCCGATGCGGTGATGCTGGGCGTCTCCCAGCGCCTGTCGCAGCGCTTCGTCGGTTCCGCAGGCTCGGCGTCGGCCCAGGTCCTGCAGATCGAGGGCGCCGACCTGGCCCGCTACGCGGAAGTCTCGCGCCTGCTGGAGCCGATGGGCGCCAAGCTGGTGGAGGTCCAGGGTGGCAACCTGGTCTATCAGGTCACTGCCAGCGCCGAGCAACTGCGTGCGCAACTGGCCCTGGCCCGCCTGCAGGAAGCCCCGGCCGAGCCGGTGCAGCCCGCGGTCGACGCCAATGGCCAGCCGGTGCCGAATGCGGCCGTGCCGAAGCAGAACACCCTGCGCTTCCACTGGTGACGAGCCACCTGGATGCGGGCAAAGTCCCGCTTCCAGGCGCCGGTGGCTCTGAGTCGCACGTGGTAGCTGCGTTATCCTTCTGATTTGGATAAACTTTCAGTCACCAAGGCCCACCCCAAGCGATTGAAGAAACGCCCGGCCCGGCATGACTCCTATGCAGCTCCCACTCAGCGTACGTCTGCGCGATGACGCAACGTTCGCCAACTACTACCCCGGTGCCAATGCCGCGGCGCTCGGCTATGTCGAGCGCCTGTGCGAGCCTGAGGCGGGGTGGACGGAAAGCCTGATCTATCTCTGGGGCGCCGAAGGCGTGGGCCGCAGCCATCTGCTGCAGGCCGCCTGCATTCGTTCCGAGCAGCTGGGTGAGCCGTCGGTCTACCTGCCCATGGCGGACCTGGTGGCCTACGGTCCGGAAATCTTCGACAACCTCGAGCAGCGCGAACTGGTCTGCCTGGACGATCTCGACGCCCTGGCCGGCAAGCGCGAGTGGGAAGAAGCGCTGTTCCACCTGTTCAATCGCCTGCGCGACTCCGGTCGCAAGCTGTTGCTGTCGGCGTCGGTGTCGCCGCGCGAGCTGGGCGTGAAGCTGCCAGACCTGAAGTCCCGCCTGACCCTCTCGCTGATCTTTCAGCTGCACCCACTGACCGACGACGAGAAGCTGCGCGCCCTTCAGCTGCGCGCTTCGCGCCGTGGCCTGCACCTGACCGACGAAGTGGGGCGCTTCATCCTCACCCGCGGCGCGCGCAGCATGCAGTTCCTCTTCGACCTGCTGGACGAGCTGGACAAGGCCTCGCTGCAGGCCCAGCGCAAGCTGACCATCCCCTTCCTCAAGGAAACCATGGGCTGGTAGGCCCCGGTCTCCCTGAATCCCGGATCAGGCGCTCGTCGCTTCCTGCTGTACTTCCTGGCCTTCGCCGGCCAGCTTGCGGTCGTACTGGAAGCGCCAGCGCGTGTACATCAGCGCCGAACAGAACAGCGACACGCTGAGGATGATCTCCGCCCAGCCGAAGATGGCGTGGTTGGGATCGAAGGCGTTGAGCACGCCGAGGATGAAATACAGGTTGATCACGTAGCACGCCCAGGCGTGGCCGCGTGCGCTGCCGATCAGGATGCCTGGCGCCACTACCAGCAGTGGCAGCAGCTTGAAGCCGAGGAACACCCACGGCACCCAGTGCGCGCCGCCGTGGGCGTCGGCGAACAGCAGGTCCCAGATGACGATGAGCAGGATCAGCCCGATGAAGCTGCCGAGGGCCACCGCGCGGCTGGCGGCCAGCCGGGGTTTGAGCCACTCCATGGGCGGCAGCGGTTTGTTCTTGCGGGCCATTCAGCTCTCCAGTTTGCGGGCGACGTCGGCCAGGCGCTTTCCGAGCGCGCGGCACAGGGTGATTTCGTGTTCGTCCAGGCTGCGCTTGCCGTCGGCGGTGGCGAAGTGGCTGGCGCCATAGGGCGTGCCGCCGCCGCGGGTTTCCAGCAGGGAGGGCTCGCTGTACGGGATGCCGGTGATGATCATGCCGTGGTGCAGCAGCGGCAGCATCATCGACAGCTGGGTGGTCTCCTGGCCGCCGTGCAGGCTGGCGGTGGAGGTGAACACCGCCGCCGGCTTGCCCACCAGGCCGCCCGTCAGCCAGAGGCTGCTGGTGCCGTCGAGGAAGTACTTGAGGGGCGCCGCCATGTTGCCGAAGCGCGTCGGGCTGCCGAGGACGAGGCCGGAGCAGTCCTTCAGGTCATCGAGGGTGGCGTAGAGCGCGCCTTCTGCCGGGATATCCGGAGCGACGGCTTCGCACTCGGTGGAAACGGCTGGCACCGTGCGCACGCGTGCTTCCAGTCCGCCCTGCTCGACACCACGGGCAATCTGTCGCGCCATTTCGGCAGTGGCGCCGTGACGGCTGTAGTACAGGACCAGGATGTAGGGCGCGCTCAAGGCAGGATCTCCAGCACCTTCTCCGGCGGACGGCCGATCACGGCCTTGTCGCCGACGATGACGATCGGCCGCTCGATCAGCTTGGGATGCTGGGTCATTGCCGCGATCAACTGGTCATCGCCCAGCGCCGGGTTGGCGAGGTCGAGTTCCTTGTATTCGTCTTCGCCGGTACGCAGCAGCTGGCGTGCGCCAATGCCCAGCTTGCCGAGCAGTGCCTTGAGTTCGGTGGCGCTGGGCGGGGTTTCCAGGTAGCGCACGATGGTCGGCTGGATGCCGCGCTCTTCGAGCAATTCGAGAGCGCTTCGGGATTTGGAACAGCGCGGATTGTGGAAAATAGAAATCTGGCTCATGTGCCGGGACTCGCAAGGCCGATGAAGTGGCGGCTATTCTAACCGCCTCCTCGGACTGGACTGAACCGCTGTCGTTCGCCGCGATCTACGAGGACGGTTTTTTCAGTGCAGCCAAAGGACACTTCATGCACGAACGCTTGCAGGGCCTGGTCGAATTCGGCCGCTATCTGGTCCAGCGCTTCCTGGCCGACAAGGCGCCCAACAGCGCCGCGGCCCTGACCTACACCACGCTGTTCGCGGTCGTCCCGATGATGACCGTGACCTTCGCCATGCTCTCGGCCGTGCCGGCCTTCGAGGGCATGGGCGAGCGCATCCAGCTGTTCGTGTTCCGCAATTTCGTGCCTTCCACGGGCGAGGCAGTCGAGGCCTATCTGCGCAATTTCACCGTGCAGGCGCGTCACCTGACCTGGCTGGGTGTGGCGTTCCTGGCGGTCACCGCGTTCACCATGCTGGTGACCATCGAGAAAGCCTTCAATGCGATCTGGCGCGTGCGTCAGCCGCGCCGGGGCGTGACCCGCTTCCTGCTGTACTGGGCGATCCTCAGCCTGGGCCCGCTGCTGCTGGGGACCGGTTTTGCCGTGTCCACCTATGTGACCTCGCTGTCGTTGCTCTCCGGCCCCCACGCGCTGCCGGGAGCGGCGATGTTGCTGAAGTTCATGCCGCTGCTGGCCAGCGTGGCAGCCTTCACCTTGATCTACGCGGCGGTGCCCAATGCCCGGGTGCCGGTGCTGCACGCGCTCGCCGGCGGAGTATTCACCGCGATCCTGTTCGAGGCGGCCAAGTCGCTCTTCGGCTTCTATGTGAGCTTCTTCCCTGGCTACAAGCTGATCTACGGCGCGTTCGCCACGGTGCCGCTGTTCCTGCTGTGGATCTACCTGTCCTGGCTGATCGTGCTGTTCGGCGCGGAGCTGGTCTGCAACCTGTCCTCGACCCGTCTCTGGCGCCATCGCGCGATGCCGCGCCTGCTGGTGATCCTCGGTGTGCTGCGGGTGTTCTTCGACCGTCAGCGCCATGGCTTGCCGACGCGCCTGGCGCATTTGCACCGCGCTGGCTGGCTGCTGCCGGAGGATGAATGGGAGGAGGTGCTGGATTTCCTCGAGGGCGAGCAACTGGTCTGTCGCGCGGGTTCGACCACTGCCGCCTGGGTGCTGTGCCGTGACTTGGGCAGCTATAGCCTGCATCACCTGCTCAACCGCAGCCCCTGGCCGCTACCGTGTCTGGAGGCCCTGCCGGCCGAGCTGGACGAGCCCTGGTATCCCGAATTGCGGGAGACACTGGCGCGCTATCAGGCGGATCGCCAGGAGCTGTTCGGTGACAGTCTGGCGAAATGGTTGAAGCCGTCACATTCCGAGTGACACAAAACGTCAGTTTGCGGCGAATCTGATTCTTTCGCCGCTTTGTACCACTTCGGAAATGCGCCAATTCTCGCTATTTCAGAATTGGCACAGTTCTGGCTTTGGAGGTTTCAGGACACAGATGTCCTTCAGAAGTTCCTCCAAGGCCAGTGAATCCATGAAAAAAGACCAGAACAACGTAGTGCACCTGCATCAGCGCGATCTGACGAGCGCCCTGGAGCGGTTGAATAGAATCACTGGTCTGCAGTTCAGCAGCTGGCCCGAATCGCTGCTGCCGTCCGTCTCGCAGGACGCCGCCAAGCCCGTTGCGTCCGAGGATTCGGACGAAAACCTGGTACGCCAGCTGGGTTGATCCCTCAGAGGCTGGTGGCGACCGGGCGCGCTGCGCCTGCCTGCTGCTCCACCGCCTGCATGAAGACCTCTTCGGCGATTACCCGCGACAGGGGAATAGCCGTGCGCAGCTTGATCTGCGCATCCTCGATCCGCTGGGAGAACGGTAGCCGGGCTACTCCTGACAGCAGGATGCGGCTCTGCTTGTTGACCGTGCCATGGTCGATCACCACTTCCCGGCTGCGTTCACCATCGCGGTAGCTCAGCAACAACGTCACCGGCAGCTCCGCCACGCCGGGCAAATGTAGCCAGACTGCGACATTGAAGTCAGCCAGCCGTCCTCCGTTGGCCGCATTGGCCGGCCTTGCGCTGGCGACAATGTGGCTGGGAACCTTGCTGACAAGCTGGTCTGTAGGCTGCATCTGGCTGTCCTGTCGATGGGGGCTGGCGTACTTGGCGCCAGTCGCATTCTGAAGGCCGCTGAATGATCGGCGAGCGAGAGTCGTCCCGAGAGTCAGAACGAACGTTCGAATTATAGAGAGGCGGGCCCCAGGCATTTCGGGCCTACTGCCGATCTTGCCTGTGACATCTCTCCCAAAATCGACAATCAGGCCAGACGCAGCGGGTGGCGCGCTACCAGGGGCGTGCTGAGGTTGGCGATGGGCAGCGGCAGGATGGTCTGGTTGTCGAAGCTGGCCAGTTGCAGCCAGAGATTCTCGCCTTCGACGAACTGCCCCTGGGGTACCCAGAGCCCGTGGTACCAGCCATTGCCCGGCTCCGGCGTGCTCTGCAGGACGCCGGGGTGACGCTGCGCGTCAGGCGCGCGGCGCAGCCATACCGGGCGGGGAAGCCCCTTCAGGTAGCGCAGGCCCAGGTGCAGTCCGTCACTGTTGAGGTGCCGCCAGCGCACCACGGCGAGGGTAGGTGTGCCGCCGTTGCTGGGGATCAGCAGCAGTTGGCCGACCGGCAGCTGTCCTGCTTGCTGGCCAGCGCAGAGAATGCGGGCGCCGCCCGCACTGGCATCCATCAGGGTCGCCTCTCGGCACGGGCTGGCGGAGCTGTCCAGCAGGTGCTGCTGGATAGCGGGGAGGCCAACCACGACGCGACAACTACCGTGCTGTTCAGCGCGCTCATGGCGACGCGTCTGGTGCCCCAGCCAGTGGTGGCGGACGCGTTCGAGCAGCGCGGCCTGCTCCACGCGGCGCAGGGGCGCTGGATCATGCAGCGCGATCAGCAGGGCGCCCAGTTCCAGGCGACGCAACTGATCGGCAGGGGCGTCGGCAACCTGTTCGGCGGCCAGGCAGGGCTGGTCCGAACCGAGGTCGACGACGAATCCTTCCTGGTCCTCATCGTCCCAGGGCAACAGTCTGCCCAGCGCGGCCAGCGGCGCGAGGGCGATGAACAGCTGCGGGGCCTCGCCTTCGGTCAGGTGGAACGGGTTGCTCAGGGCCAGCAGCAGGATCTGTTGATAGAGGCCGCGCAGAGTGCCGGCCGGGATCGGATCGAAAGCCGCCGCGACCGGCTCGTCCAGGCATTCCTGATGCTCGCCGATCCAGTAGAGCAGGTGGCTGTCGCGCCACAGGCTGCCCGGTGGCTGCTGGTACTGCTGGTAGTGGCGCAACAGGGCCTGGGCGAGGAAATGCTGGGCCATGTAGAGGCACCAGGCCATGTGCGGCCTGGATGGCTTGCGGCCATGCAGTATCTGCAGCAGCAGGCGCTTGAAGCCGGCGGCGAGCTCGCTGCAGAAGTGCACGAAGAGCGCCGGCGGCGTCTTTTCCTGCCGGATCAGTCGTTCGTAATGCCGGTATTCTTCGCTGAGGCTTTGCAGGGCGCGTTGCCTTTCCAGTAAGGTCAGCGCGCATCGGTTAAGGCGGAACAGCGTGCCCAGAGCCCTCTGCAGACCTTCCTGCAGTGGCTGCTGCCGCGATTCCTGGAGCCTGACCGCCAGGTTGCTCATTGCCTCGGCATCTTCTTCGAGGATGTCCGGCACCTCCAGGCGCAGGGCATCGAGCATCATGACCACCCCGCATACACGAGGATTGAAGGCATGGGAGTGCGGCTCCGTATTGTGATGGGCTTGATGGCCGGCCTGATCCTGGCCGGCTGCTCGGCGGACTATGGCACCGATCAGCATGGACAGAAAGTACCCGCTGCGAGTGTAGATGGCCAGTGGCTAGTTATTAATTACTGGGCCGAATGGTGTGCGCCATGTCGCAAGGAAATTCCCGAGCTGAACCATCTGGCGGAGGAGGGCGAGGCGCAGGGCTTCCGAGTGCTGGGTGTGAACTTCGATGGGCTGCGCGACGCGGACCTGGCGAAGGCATCGCAGGCGCTGGGTGTGCAGTACACCGTGCTGGCCGACGACCCCGCTCCGCGTTACAGCCTGCCGCGCAGCGAAGCGCTGCCTGTAACCTACATCGTCGACCCTGAGGGCAGGATGCGCGAGCAGTTGCTCGGCGAGCAGACGGCTGCCGGCCTTCAGGCGCGCTTGAGTGCATTGCGTGAGGAGAAGCAGTGATGGCCAGGATCTGTCTGCACGGCTACATCAGTGGCAAGGTACAGGGCGTCTACTACCGCCAGAGCACCCAGGAGCAGGCCGAACACCTGGATATCGATGGCTGGGTGCGCAACCTCGAGGACGGTCGCGTGGAGCTTCTGCTCGAGGGCGAGGAAGATGCAGTGCGCGAGCTGGAGAAGTGGCTGGCGCGCGGCCCGGTGAAGGCCAAGGTGGTGTCGGTGGAACTGAAGCCGATGACGCCCCAGGGCATCACCGGCTTCATCGTTCGCCGCTAGTCGTCAGTCGCTGACGCCGGGGTCCGCTGCCAGGCGACCGGCGTCGGTCATCAGGCTGTGGAGGAATTCCTTCTGCAGCTCCGGATCGTTGCGGGTCAGCTCGATCAGGCTCTGTTCCAGTTCGCTCGCTTCCTCTTCCAGACCGAGGTCTGAGAGGCGCTTCACCCGGTGTACCCAGTGGTGCACGTCATCGCCTTCCAGGTCGTCGTAGATCAACGCGTGGGCTTCCTGCAGCTTGCCGCGCAGGGAGCGGCTGACCAGCAGGCTGGCATCGGCGCGGGTGTCATCCGAAGGATCCTGGACGCTGAACTGCAGGCGGCCGATACGGCTGACTTCGTCGTCGCTGAAGGGGCCTTCCAGCAGGTTCAGGCGCAGTACGCCGTGGCGGTCGGTCAGCAGCTCCTGGGAGTTCTTGCCGGCGGTAACGGTGACCGGGCGCTCCGACCAGGGCAGGCTGGAGTACTCGGTGCGCTTGTCGCGCTGCTTTTCGTCGATGGCTGCCAGGTTCTGCTCGGCGCGGCCGTTGGACTCGACGTTCATGAACGGGTTCATGCCGTCGATACCGTAGCGAATCCAGCCGCGGGTGACGCTTTCGGGCAGGTTGCCGAGGGCGAAGATGTTCACCACGTTCGCACCGATGCCGCCGACGAAGGCCACGACGCCTAGTGGCATCTCGTACACCTTGCGCCAACCCTGGTAAGGCGTGTAGCGGTCGTAGCGGCGAGTGACCTCGAACTCGGTGACTTCGAAGGTCTTCTGTTCTTGCACGCGGATACGGCGCTGCGGCAGTTCCAGGGTGCCCGGCGTGCCCACATCGATCTGCAGGCTGTGGTCGAGCAGTTTTCGCTCGACGCGCTCTTCATGCTCGCTACGTTGCGGCAGCTGGTTGGCGCAGCCGCTCAGCAGAAGGCTGCCGCACAAGGCGGCAGCCGCGAGGCTCGTGGTACTTCCGGTGGACATCGCTCTGCTCAGTTGCGGATCTTGGCCGTGATGAAGGCTTGCAGGTCGGAGAGGGCGACAGGCTGCGACTCGGCGTCACGGCGGCCCTTGTACTCGAGGGTGCCTTCGTCCAGGCCGCGCTCGCTGACCACGATGCGGTGCGGGATGCCGATCAGTTCCATGTCAGCGAACTTCACGCCGGGACTGGTCTTCTTGTCACGGTCATCCAGCAGCACCTCGATGCCGGCGGCGGTGAGATCCGCGTAGAGCTTGTCGGTGGCGGCGCGCACGGCTTCGTTCTCGTACTTCATCGGAACGATGGCGACCTGGAACGGCGCCAGGGCGGCCGGCCAGAGGATGCCGCGGTCGTCGTAGTTCTGCTCGATGGCGGCAGCGACCACACGGGATACGCCGATGCCGTAGCAGCCCATGATCAGGGTGACGGGCTTGCCGCTCTCGCCCAGTACGGAGAGCTTCATCGCTTCGCTGTACTTGGTGCCGAGCTGGAAGATGTGGCCGACCTCGATGCCGCGACGAATGATCAGGGTGCCTTTGCCGTCCGGGCTCGGGTCGCCTTCAACGACGTTACGCAGGTCGGCGACTTCCGGTACCGGCAGGTCGCGCTCCCAGTTCACGCCGAAGTAGTGCTTGTCGTCGACGTTGGCGCCGGCGGCGAAGTCGCTCATCAGCGCAACGGAGCGGTCGATGATGCAGGGCAGCGGCAGATTCAGCGGGCCGAGGGAGCCGGGCGCGGCGCCGATGGCTGCCTTGATGTCTGCTTCGCTGGCCATCAGCAGGGGGCTGGCAACCAGCGGGTGGTTGCCGGCCTTGATTTCATTGAGTTCGTGATCGCCGCGAACGACCAGGGCGATCAGCTTGCCTTCTTCGGCAGCATGGACGACCAGGGTCTTGATGGTCTTCTCGATCGGCAGGCCGAACTTCTCCACCAGGGCGGCGATGGTCTTGGTCTCGGGGGTGTCGACCAGGCGCAGCTCTTCGCTGGCGGCGCCGCGAGCGGTTTCGCGGGGCAGGGCCTCGGCCTTTTCGATGTTGGCGGCGTAGTCGGTGGATTCGCCGAAGACGATGTCGTCCTCGCCGGAGCCTGCCAGCACATGGAACTCGTGGGAGCCGCTGCCGCCGATGGAGCCGTTGTCAGCCTGTACGGCACGGAAATCCAGGCCCAGGCGGGTGAAGATCTTGCTGTACGCGCCATACATGACGTCGTAGGTCGCCTGCAGCGAGTCCTGGCTGGCATGGAAGGAGTAGGCGTCCTTCATGATGAACTCGCGGCCACGCATCAGGCCGAAGCGCGGACGGATCTCGTCACGGAACTTGGTCTGGATCTGGTACATGTTGATCGGCAGCTGCTTGTAACTGTTCAGCTCGTTGCGCGCGAGGTCGGTGATCACTTCCTCGTGGGTCGGGCCGACGCAGAAGTCGCGGTCATGGCGATCCTTCAGGCGCAGCAGCTCGGGCCCATACTGCTGCCAGCGGCCGGATTCCTGCCACAGTTCGGCGGGCTGGATGGCCGGCATGAGCACTTCCAGGGCGCCAGCGGCGTTCATCTCTTCGCGAACGATGGTCTCCACCTTGCGCAGTACCCGCAGACCCATTGGCAGCCAGGTGTAGAGACCGGACGCCAGCTTGCGGATCATGCCGGCGCGCAGCATCAGCTGGTGGCTGATGACGACCGCATCGGAGGGGGTTTCTTTCAGGGTGGACAGCAGGTACTGACTGGTACGCATCTTTGGCCGTTTTGTCGGTTGCGAAGGGGAATATAGGCTGGGCATTGTACGGTGCAGGTCTGGCTGCGTACAGGGCGCGGCGGGCGGAGACGGAGGAGTGGCGTGAGTCGTTTGAATGCAGCGCAGGTACAGGCGTTCATCCGCGCGGGGTTGCCCATGGCGGACGAGATGGATTTCCGCATCGATGCACTGGAAGGGCGCAGCGCATTCGCGCGGATTCCCTTCCATGGAAAGCTGGTGCGACCTGGCGGCACCGTCTCCGGGCCGACCATCATGGCGCTGGCGGATGCGGCGATGTACGCGGTCATCCTGGCGCAGCTGGATAACGTCGAGATGGCCGTTACTTCCAATCTCAACATCAACTTTCTCAGCAAACCCAAGCCGGAAGACCTGTTGGCGGAGGCAAAGATATTGAAGCTGGGGCGCCGGCAGGTGGTGTGCGAAGTCGCTGTCTACTCGGTCAGCAATTCGCAGGAGTTGGTGGCCCATGTAACGGGCACATATGTATTGCCGATGTAACAGATACGTTCGAAGTTGTAGGTAAGTTGCAATAAAAAAGCCCGGCGGAAGCCGGGCTTTTTAGTCACCTGCAGTTCGCTCTGTATTACAGAACGGACAGCGGGTAGTCGACGATCAGGCGGAACTCGTCCACGTCGCCTTCGCCCTGGTCGGAGTTGCCGCGGTGCCAGGCTTGACGAATGCGGAAGGACAGGTCCTTCGCAGCGCCTTCCTGAACCACGTACTTGGCTTCCAGGTTGGTTTCGTGGTGTTTGCCGTCCTTGCCGTACAGCGGGGTGATGGTGCCATCATCACCGATGCTCACGTAGGCGCCGTTCACATCTGCGTGGGTGCCGTCGATGTCTTTACCGTTGATGTAGCGGCCCATGAAGGTCAGGCCCGGTACGCCGTATTCTTTCATGTTCAGGTCGTAACGGGCTTGCCAGGATTTTTCACCCGGGCCGTTGAAGTCGGAGTACTGAACGGAGTTGGCGAGGAAGATCGAGTCGCCACCCTTGTTGTTGTCGCCGATACCGATGTAGTCGAACGGGGTATCGCCATTCACTTTCTGGAAGGCCAGGGTGAAGGTGTGGGCGCTCAGGGTGTAAGCGGCAGCCAGGGAGAAGGCGTTGTTGCTGATCTTGCCAGCTTTGGCCGAACCTTCGTCCTTGGTGTTGTAGTAGTTGAAGTCGAAGCCCAGGGACTGGTCATCGGCGATCGGCAGGGTGTAGTTCAGGTTGGTGTAGTACTGGTTCCAGACGTCTTCCAGCTTGGCACCGTACAGGGAGGCGCTGAAGTTGTCGGAGAAGGCGTACTTGCCGCCAACGAAGTCTGCAGTCTTGCCGGTTACGCCAGCGTAGTTGGCCCAGATTTCACCGTCATGGCTGGTGTCGTTCTGGCTGGTGCCGGAGTAGTAGTGGCCGCCCTCGACGTCCAGGCCGTCGATCTCGCTGCTCATGATGGCCAGGCCGCTAGCGGTCTGCGGCAGCAGGCGGGTACCGCCAACGGCGAATACCGGTGCGGTCGGCTGCATGTCACCGGCTTTCAGCTCGGTCTTGGATACGCGGACCTTGATGGCGCCGCCGGCTTTGCCGAAGGAATCCTGCGGGGTGCCGTCGTCGCTGATTGCCAGGTTCTCGGTACCGGTACGGCCGCGGCCGGAGTCCAGTTTCAGGCCAAGGTAGCCGAAGGCGTCAACGCCGAAGCCCACGGTGCCCTGGGTAAAGCCGGAGTTGTAGTTGGCCCAGAAGCCCTGGGTCCACTCTTCGCGATAGCCGTTCTTGTAACCGCTGGGCTTGGAGTCGTCGGCCACGTTGCCGCCGCCATTGCGCTGATCGCGATTGAAGTAGTAGTTGCGAACCAGGAAGTTCAGGCTGCTGTCTTCGACAAAGCCTTTTGCGTCAGCCTGATTGCCTACGAAGGGCTCGGCCATTGCCAGTTGCGTGGTGCCTGCAGATACCGCCAGGGCGATGGCGCTCCACTTCATCACTTTCATTGTGATTGCTCCTTTGGTTTTGAAATTATTCGCCATCACTAATGCCGCGGTGACGGCTCTTTCTTTTTTTGTCGGCGCTAACTTATAGCACGCGTGTTCAGTTGGCGATAGTTGCCCAAATGAACACACAAAATCTTTACGGGACTGTCGCAAAGCTGCATGACACATGTCGCATTCAAGCAGTTGTCATGTTGCAAAAAGAGATTTCCCCCTGATTGCGTCATCGATGTTTCAGTCCTCTGTGGTTCTTTCTTCCGTCGACCACTTCTTTATCTTCCCGCTGCCGCGTCCACTTCTTCTTATGGGTGGCCGTCGGTGCGATGTCCTTGCTGCTAGCAACAACCGTGCACAAATGCCTGGAGCTGCCATTCACAGTGCCGTCTTGCGACGCGTTGACGCATTTCACGGCTTCCGTTGGGGATTTGCAACATCAAAGCGCACGCATGTCGTTTTCTGGCATCCCGTAGTTGTAGCTGTTGAAACGTTTTTTCGCCGCCAATTGCCGTGAATGATGTGCAGATTCCTGCACGCACCTGTTGTCGGGATATGCCAATCCGCGCCATGCACGGTCCTGGTGCGAGGCCAGGAGAGGTGTGCTCCGGGAGGAGGCGTCGACCGGGCATGTTCGCCAGGTAGGCTCTCTAGTATTCTTCGCGCCCTTCGGTTCCCTCGTGGAGCTAGGCTTAAACAAGGTTCGTCGAACAGGAGAGGTCTTATGTTCGTTCTGGATTCCCGTCTCCAGCAGGACACCATTGCGGTGGGTGACTTCCCGCTGAGCAGTCTGCTGCTGATGAACGACTCGCAGTATCCGTGGTTCATCCTGGTTCCGCGCTGCGAGGACGTCAGCGAGATCTTTCAGCTGGACTCCGCTGATCAGCAGCAGCTGTGGCGTGAGGCCACCCGGCTGGCTGAAGTGCTCAAGGACACGTTCGATGCGGACAAGATGAACGTGGCCAACCTCGGCAACGTCGTCAGTCAGTTGCACGTGCACGTGATCGTGCGCAAACAGGACGATATCGCCTGGCCGGGGCCGGTCTGGGGCAAGTACCCGGCGGTTCCCTATAAAGAAGAAGAGCTGGCGCGGGTGCGCGAGAAGCTGCGCATGGCGCTGGGCGACGGTTTTCGCTTCAGCCAGGAGTGAATGATGGATCTGGAAAATCGGGTGACCGATCTGGAAAGCCGGCTGGCCTTCCAGGATGACATGCTGCAGACCCTGAGTGATGTGGTCTACGAACAGGAGCGCGTGATCGAGCGTATCCGTTTGCAGATGCAGGCACTGCTAAAGCGTCTGGAGGACCTGCAGGGACAGGTGGGTGTCGCGGAAGATGAAGCGCCGCCGCCTCACTACTGATTGTGGATGCGACCATGAA
>CBIGPF010000075.1:0-26591 GCA_966191535.1 uncultured Pseudomonas sp.
AGGCCTACATACCCACCGGCACGCTGATCACTGTTTCCCCACCGCGCGGCCCCTGCCGGCGGGCGTCGCCCACCCCGCGGGCCAGCGGCTGGCCGTTCACCGACAGGTCCAGGGCGATGCCGTTGTAGTCGATGGCCTGGTCATTGGGGTTCTGCACCCGCAACTTGACCGTGAAGCGCGCCTCCATGCCCTGCCCGGTCGCCGGCTCCAGGCCGACCAGGTCGATGCGCAACGGGTCGCGCGTGCCGAACAGGCTGCTGCAGGCGCCCAGCGCCAGCAGCAGGGCTATCAGGGCGATGCGCCGGGTGATGGTCATTGCGTCTCCTTGTCGATTCACTTCACGGTCGCCGGGCGCAGCCGCCAGACCGTGTTACCCACATCGTCGGCCACCAACAGGCCACCGAACTTATCCACAGCGACTCCGACCGGCCTGCCCATGGCTTCGTCGTTGTCGTTGATGAAGCCATCCAGCACCGTCACCGGCTGACCGTTGGGCTGGCCGTTGCCGAAGGGGATGAACACCACCTGGTAGCCGCTGCGCGGTGTACGGTTCCACGAGCCGTGCTGGCCGATAAACACCCCGCCACGATAGCGCTCTGGCAGCAGGCTGCCCTGATAGAAGGCAAGGCCGAGGGAAGCGGTGTGCGAACCAAGTGCGTAGTCCGGCACCAGGGCCTTTGCCACCATCTCCGGGCGCGGCGGCTCCACGCGTTTATCCACATGCTGGCCGAAGTAGCTCCAGGGCCAGCCGTAGAAGCCGCCGTCCTTCACCGACGTCATGTAGTCCGGCACCAGGTCGTTGCCCAACTCGTCGCGCTCGTTCACGGCAGTCCACAGGGCGCCGGTAGTGGGTTCCCAGTCCAGCCCGTTGGGGTTGCGCAGGCCGGAGGCGAATACGCGCACGTTGCGGTTGGACAGGTCGATCTGCAGGATCGCCGCACGATTCTTCTCGGCGTCCAGGCCATTCTCGCCGACGTTGCTGTTGGAGCCTACGGTGGCGTAGAGGTAGCGGCCATCGGAGCTGGCGAGGATGTTCTTGGTCCAGTGGTGGTTGATCGGCCCACCCGGCAGGTCGACGACCTTCTCGGCCTTGGCGCTGATGGTCGTGTCACCGGGCTGGTAGGGGAAGCGCACGACGGCGTCGGCGTTGGCGACATACAGCCAGTTATCCACAAGGGCCATGCCGAAGGGTGAGAACAGACCTTCAAGCAGCACGCTGCGTTGTTCCGGAACGCCGTCGCCATCGGCGTCACGCAGCAGAGTGATGCGGTTGGCGCTGGGAACGTTGGCGCCAGCCTTGGCCATGACCTTGCCGGCGACCCAGTCCTTCAGTCCGCCGGATTCTTCCTTCGGCGGCGCCGAGCTTTCCGCCACCAGCACATCGCCGTTGGGCAGCACGTAAAGCCAGCGCGGATGCTCCAGCTTGTCGGCGAAGCGTTGCACCTCCAGCCCTTCGGCAGCGCGTGGCATCTGGTTCACGGGCCAGCCGGTGGCCGTGGCGATATTGACGGTGGGCAGCAGGCTGTTTTTTGGCTCCGGCAACTGCGGTTGCGGCCCGGTGCCGGCGGTGAACGGCAGCGCGGATTTGTCGCCGCAACCGGCCACGGCCAGCGCGATCAGGAGGGGGAACGACCAACGCATGTGACTACTCCTCGGCCTGTCAGGTGTTTCGCTCAGTAAATGGTTAGGCAGTCTAGACATTACCGTCCGCCGCTCCGTGCGAAATAACCGATGCAAACGCTCTCGCATCCGTATTTGATCGGCTTTACTGACAGACAGGATTGCCGGCAAATCAGAGATTTGGCGAACCCTCAAGGAAGAACGAGGGTCTACCATGACAGTCTTGTGACAATCGCCTGAGCGTTGCCGTGTCCTTCTCGGCCCTCCGCGCTGTCTGTACGGAGCCGCGGGCGAGGTCGTTACAGGGTCCGTTGACGGACGCACCGCCGATGGGCCCGCTTGAGTGCGAGGGGGCCCGACATGCTCAAACTGCTCGATCTGCTCTCTGCCGTCGCCCTGTTGGTGTGGGGCACACATATCGTCCGCACCGGCATTCTCAGGGTCTACGGCAGCAACCTGCGAAAAATCCTCAGCCGCAGCGTCCAGAAGCGGCCGCTGGCCTTCGCCGCCGGCATCGGCGTCACCGCGTTGGTGCAGAGCAGCAACGCCACGGCGCTGCTGGCCACCTCCTTCGTCGCCACCGGCCTGATGGCCCTGGCGCCGGCCCTGGCGATCATGCTCGGCGCGGACGTCGGCACGGCACTGATGGCGCGGGTACTGACGCTGGACCTGTCCTGGCTCTCGCCGCTGCTGATCTTCTTCGGGGTGATCTTCTTCCTCGGCCGCAAGCAGACGCGCCTGGGCCAACTGGGCCGGGTGTTCATCGGCCTGGGGCTGATCCTCCTCGCGCTGCAGCTGATCGTCGCCGCCGCCGAACCGATGACCCAGGCCAAGGGCGTCAAGGTGCTGTTCTCCAGCCTCACGGGCGACGTGATGCTGGACGCCCTGACCGGTGCGCTGTTCGCGATGATTTCCTACTCCAGCCTAGCTGCCGTGCTGCTCACCGCGACGCTGGCGGCGTCCAAGGTGATCTCGCTGAAGGTCGCGCTGTGCCTGGTGGTCGGCGCCAACCTGGGCAGCGGCATCCTGGCGATGATCAGCGCCTCCTCGCAGAACGCCGCCGGCCGTCGCGTCGCGCTGGGCAGCCTGCTGTTCAAGGTCGCCGGCTGCGCCCTGGTGCTGCCGCTGGTAGGCCCGCTGGCCGACTGGATCGACCACTGGCAATTCAGCACCGCTGAACTGGTGATCGCCTTCCACGTGCTCTACAACGCCACCCGCTGCCTCGCTTGCCTGCCCCTGACCGGCCAGATGGCGGCCTTCTGCACGCGCATCATGCCCGACCGCCATTCGCCGGAAGACGTCGTGCGCCCGCGCCACCTCGATCCCGCGGCACTGGACACGCCGAGCCTGGCGCTGGTCAACGCGGTGCGCGAGACCCTGCGCATGGGCGATATCGTCGAGCAGATGCTGAACAACCTGATGCAGGTTATCCACAGCGGCGATCCGCTGCTGGGCAAGGAGATTCGCAAGCAGGACGACGACGTCGACGCCCTCTACACCGCGATCAAGCTGTACCTGGCGCGCATGCCCCGCGAGGACCTGAGTGACGCCGACAGCCGACGCTGGGCGGAGATCATCGAGCTGGCGATCAACCTCGAGCAGGCCGGAGACATCATCGAGCACATGCTCGGCGCCGTGCAGGACAAGAAGACATCGCGCAGCCGCTCGTTCTCCGACAACGGCCTGGAGGAAATCACCGTGCTGCATGGTCAGTTGGTGGCCAACCTGCGCCTGTCGCTGTCGGTGTTCCTCAACGGCGACCAGGAAGGCGCCAAGCGCCTGCGCCGCGCCAAGCAGCGCTTCCGCTTGCAGGAACGGCGTTTCGCCCACTCCCACGTCGATCGCCTGCGCCAGCAGGTGGTGCAGAGCATCGAGACCAGCTCGTTGCACCTGGACCTGATCAGTGACATGAAGCGCTTGAACTCGCTATTCTGCGCCATCGCCTATGCTGTTCTGGACAACCCCGATGCCGGCAGTTCGGCATTCGGCGAACCTGTGGAAGACGAGGACTTCGTCGACAACGAAGTCGAGGCGGTACAGGATCACCAGCGGCCGGCTTCGCCCGGCTCCAGTGCGACGGGTTGATGGCCCAGGGGTCTGAGCGAACGTTCCGTCGGAGCGTTCGCCAGCCCCTACAAAGTCCTGATATCACCCCGCCCAGGGTTCGGGCAGAATCCGCCGCCATGGAAGCATGTACTCACTCTCAACGTCCGCCCTCGGTCAGCGCCAGCCTGACCCAGGCCATCCTGCTCGCCGCCGTGCGCCTCGGCCTTGGCCGCGATGCGCTGTTGGCTGCCAGCGGCATTCAGGAATCCCAGCTCAGCGACCCGGACGCGCGAATCGACTTCGCGCTGCAGGAGCGCATGTGGCAGGTGATCCAGACCGACCTGCAACACGACGAACCTGGCCTGGCCATGGGGCGCGCGCTGTCGCCGGCATCCTTCAGCGCACTGGGCTACCTGCTGCAATCGAGTACCACGCTGGGCGATGCACTCGAATCGGCCATGCGTTACCAGCGCCTGGTGGGCGAAGGCGGCCAGGTGGCCATCGAGGCGCAGGCCGAGATCATCTGGGTAACCTACCGTCCGCTCAATCCCGAGCCACCGGCCACCCGCGCTCGCGCCCTGGCGCTGCTGGCGTTCTGGGCCCGACAGTTGCGTGGCCTGCTCAGCAGCCTGCAGCTGGCCGGCTGCCGTTTCATGCACAGCCCGCCGGAAAGACTCGCGGACTACGAAAAAGCCTTCGACTGCCCGCTGCACTTCAACGCTCCAGACTACGCCTTGGGCTTGCCCAGGGCGCTGATCGACGCTGCGCTGCCACAAGCGAACCCGCCGTTGCGCGACCTGCTGCGCCAGCACGCGGAGGGCCTGCTCGCCCGCCTGCCCAGCGCCAGCATCAGCGGCCGTGTGGTGGCCCTGCTCGGCGAACAACTGACCCGCGGTGAACCCGGCCGCGCCGCCGTGGCCAGTGAACTGGGCCTGAGCGAACGCACGCTGCAACGCCGGCTGGCGGAGGAAGGCAGCAGTTATCAACAGCTACTGGCCGACACCCGCCGGCAACTGGCGGAGCGCTACCTGGGAGAAGGCAACCTGCCCGCGACGGACATTGCAGCCCTCCTCGGTTATTCCGAGCCCAGCGTCTTCTTCCGCGCCTTCCGCCACTGGACGGGCCTGACGCCAGGCGAGTATCGCCAGCGGCGGCGTCAACCGGGGCGCTGAACAGCGTCCGGAAGACTGGCGGCAGACGTCAGCTCACAGGCTTTTCAACAGACTTGTCTACAGGTTACGCACAGCTTTTACATCAGCTGTGCGGACCCCGCGCGGCGAGATAGGCGAGGAAGGCCTCACGGCTGGAGTAACGCGGCTCGTAGCCGAACTCTTCCTTCAGTCGACGATTGTCCAGCACCGGCCGGTAGCGCAGGTAATCCACCTGCTCGGGGCCGAAGCGCGACAATCCGAGTGGCTTGAGCAGCCCCAGGCCCATGCGCATCAGGCTGGCGGGCATGGGGCGGTAGGGTTTGTTGAGCAGGCCGGCGATCTCGCGCAGGGACAGTGCACCATCGCCGGCGAGGTTGTAGATGCCCTCGCTGCCGCGCTCCAGGCCCTGGCGGATCACATTCACCACGTCCTGGTCCCAGATGAACACGAAGCGGCTGCGATGCCCCAGCACCCCCACCAGCGAGGGCCGTGCAAAGAGTTCATTCAGGGGGTTATGCACACGTCGGCCGAGGATGGTGCCCGGCCGCAGGATCAGCTGCTTGACCTGTGGATAACGCTCCCGCGCATTGGCCAGCAGCTGTTCGATCTCCTGCTTGCACCGGGCGTGCAGCAACTGAGGATGGCCACGCAACGGATGGGATTCGTCGATCCACTCGGCGTTATCGCGATGAAACCCGTAGGCAGCGCCGGAGCTGGTGACGATGAGTTGCCGGACGCCATTGTCCCGCGCGGCCTCGAGCAGCGCACGGGTGCCTCCGACTTCGATGGCGTGGCGCTTCTGCGGGGTCATCTCCCGCGGCGGATTCACCACCGCGGCCAGGTGCACGATCGCATCGGGCTTCCAGTGCTCCACGCAGGCCCGCGTATGGGCGGCGACACTCAGGTCCAGCATTACCGGCTCGATGTTCGGCCGCAGGCCCTGGGACTTGATCCGCTGCATATCGGCGGCAATGAGGGTCCAGTCCAGATGCTGGACGGCAAGCTCATTGAGCAGGCTCTGCCCGAGTGTTCCCGCGGCGCCGGTAACCAGGACACGCATGTAGCCTCCAGATCGCTCCGCGTGGAACGAACAACGGGTCCACCAGTGAGGTTAGATGATCTGAGCGTAGTGTCGTGGCCCAGCAGCGACAGTGGCCGTACAAGCCAGTGGCCATGACCGAAGATGCCACCCGACAAAGGTTGAACGCGGTGGGTTCGCGCGGGTCAATCCGCTATCCTCACGGCTTTGCGTTCAGGCACACCGCTCATGCGTTGGTTGTTCGTCCCCCTGTTGTCCTTCCTGCTCAGCGCCTGGTCCCATGCCGACCAGCGACAGACGGTCGAGGCCTATCAGCTGGAGAACGGCATGGGCGTGCTGTTCAAGCCCACCCATGAGAAGGGCCACGTGTCGATCCGGCTGATCGTCGGCGTCGGCTTCAGCGATTTCAGTTGCCGCGACCGCCAGCTTCCCCACCTCATGGAACACCTGTTCTTCAGTGGCCTCGACGGCGGCGACGAGGCCGACCTGGAAGCACGCATGCAGGCCCTGGGCGGCCAGTGGAACGCCTACACCAGCGAAGGCGACACCGCATTCGTCGTCGAATCCCCCGCCGCCACGCAGCGCCAGGTGCTGGACCTTCTGCTGGAAATCATCACCCGCACCCAACTCGACGCGCGCAAGATCGACTCCGCGAAGCAAGTGCTGGTACGCGAGGATGGCGGCCACTACTCGCACCTGCAGCGCTGGCTGGACCACCAGAACGTCAGCCGCGCCGGCCAGGAGCAATTGGCCGTGGAACTGGGGCTGTCCTGCGCCGAACGCGCACCTGTGGATAACCTCACCCAGGCCCAGCTGGATCAGCTGCGCAAGGACTGGTACGTCCCCAGCAACATGACTCTGATCATCGTCGGCGACCTCGATCCACGCCTGCCGGTCTACCTGGGCCGCACCTACGGCGCCCTGGTCGACCACGACACCCCGGAACGTCGTGACCTGCCGCAAATGAAGAAATCCGCCGAGCACCAGCGCAACCTGACCACCGGGTTGTTCGGTGAAAGCGCGGTACTGCACTGGATATTCGCGGAACCCGAAGAGGCCGATGGGGCCACGCTCGACCTGTTGCAGGCCTATCTGAACGATGCGCTCTACACCGAGCTGCGGGTGCGCCGCGAGCTGTCCTACGGCCCCTGGAGCGAGCGCACAGCCTGGGCCAACCAGGGCTTCACGAGCCTTAACGCGGACGTCGAACGTGATCAGCAGGCGGTGACCCAGAAAGCCCTGCAGGAGTTGCTCGACAAGATCCGCCACGACGGTCTCGACCCGCAGCGCTTCGCTCGCATCCAGCGCGTGGCGCGGGCGCAGCTGGCCTGGAGCACTCCGGGTAACTCGACGCTGGCGGACTACTACTGGGGGGCGCTGGCGGACTTCGACGACGGCAAGTTCCCGGACGAGGACAAGCGATTGGCGAAGGTCAGCCTCGCGCACGCCAACGACGTAGCGAAGCAGCTGTTCAAGGGAGAGGGGTATCTGCGCATAGAGAAGCCCCTGCTGGATGACGACATGGTCTATCCACTGGCGGCGCTGGGTGCCCTGATACTAGCGGCACTGCTGGGGCTGGCGCTGTGGCGCCGACGGGGCTGAATCCCCGTCGGAACGCCTTCAGGCTTCAGAGTGCCAGGCGGCGGATGACCTGGCAGGAATCGTCCGGGTCGACCTGGGCGCGGAAGCCCAGCTCGCGGGCCATGTCGCGCATGTCACGGTCCATGGACGAGTCGATCGAGTACATCTGGTGGAAGCCGTTGCGCTTGGCCACGTCGATCAGGTGGCGCATCAGCGCAAGACCGAGTCCCAACTGCTTGAACTCGTCGGCAACGGTCACCGCGCATTCGCACTGCTGGTTATCCACAGCCGCGTAACGGCTGATACCGACTTCGCGCAGTTCGCCATCCACATGGGTCAGGGCGATGAACGCCATGGTGGTCTGGTAATCCACGTCCATCAGGCGATCGAGCAGCTTGTCGTCGATCTTCACTTCGCCGTGGAAGCGGAACTTGCGGGTCATGGGGGACAGGCGCTCGAGGAACAGGCGTTCGCGCTCACGGTCTTCCGAGCGCAACGGACGGATCAGCACATGGCTGCCGTTGTCGAGGGTTTCTATCCAGTGATCGGCGCCAACAGCCCCGAGGGCTGCGAGCTCGGCTGTGGTGTGGGTGATCATGACGCGTTCTCCGCTGGCGAAGAGGGATTGGGATGACCCTATCCTTCTCCCGCGGGTGCCGGGCGAGCCTGACCTGGGTCAATGCCGCCCGGAACCGTGCTGGGGCAGAACGTCGCAGCCCGCCTCAGGCGCTGGCGGACAGGGCTCCGGCGCGCACGCGGGCGCCCTTGCGGAACAGCACCAGGGTGGCGAGCAGGCCGAGGGCCGCCGCGCCGCTGAGCCAGATACCCGGTGCGGCCTTGTTGTCCAGGGTGTGGATAAGCCAGGTGCAGACCGCCGGGGTAAAGCCGCCGAAGGTCGCCGTCGCCAGGCTGTAGGCCAGGGAGAAACCGGTGGTGCGCACGTCGGCGGGCATGATCTCGGTGAGCGCGACGACCATTGCGCCGTTGTAGCTGCCATAAAGGAACGACAGCCACAGCTCCACTTCCAGCAGACGGGCGAAGCTCGGTTCCGCCACCAGCCAGGACAGCATCGGGTAGGCGGTGACCAGCGCCAGCACGGTCGCGGCCAGCAGCAGCGGCTTGCGTCCGATACGGTCGGACAGGGCACCCATCACCGGCAGCCAGATGAAGTTGGACAGGCCCACGCACATGGTCACCAGCAGGCTGTCGAAGTCCGACAGGTGCAGCTCGTTCTTGCCGAAGGTCGGGGTGTAGGCGGTGATCAGGTAGAAGGACACGGTGGTCATCACCACCATGGCGGTGCCGGCCAGTACCAGGCCGAAGTTCTGGCCGATGGAGCGCAGCACCTGGCCCAGGCTCGGACGATGCTTGCGCTGCTGGAACTCGGGGGTTTCCTCCAGCGAACGGCGGATGATGAACAGCGCCGGGACGATCAGGCAGCCGATGAAGAACGGCACGCGCCAGCCCCATTCGCCCATGTCCTGCGGGCTCAGCCAGTGGTTGAGGATCACACCCAGCAGACCGGCGAAGACCACTGCCACTTGCTGGCTGGCGGACTGCCAGCTGACGAAGAAGCCGCGCTTGCCGGGGGTCGCGATCTCCGCGAGGTATACCGAGACACCGCCCAGCTCCACGCCAGCGGAGAAGCCCTGCAACAGGCGGCCCAGCAGCACCAGCAGCGGCGCCGCGACACCCAGGGTGCCGTAGCCCGGCACGAAGGCGATCAGCAGCGTGCCCATGGCCATCAGGCCGAGGGTGATGATCAGGCCCTGGCGGCGGCCGTGACGGTCGATGTAGGCGCCGAGGAAGATGGCACCCAGCGGGCGCATCAGGAAACCGGCACCGAAGGTCGCCAACGAGAGCATCAGGGAGGCGAAGGGGTCGTCGCCGGGGAAGAAGGTCTTGGCAATGGCGGTGGCGTAGAAGCCATACACCATGAAGTCGTACATCTCGAGGAAGTTGCCACTCACCACGCGGAAGACGGCTTTGGCTTTGGAATTGTTCGAGGCCATGGGGACATCACTCTGGCTGACACACGGGGAGATTTCCCGAAGGAAACCGACCGCCACCGTTTCGCTGCAGGCAGGCATAGGACGGTAGGCGTATTTGTAACCCTATGTGTAAAAGCCATCTCCAGACAATCTGAAATTGCCTGAAAGGCCCGAATTTGCTGGGTTTGAAAGCTTGGTGAAAGCTTCGCGACAGCCTGTCGGAAAGTCAGGCGCCGCAAGGCTATCTATGGCAGGTGGCTAGGGCCGCGGCCGCCACTACTCAGGCAAAGAACCAGTAGCAGACGCCGATGGATGCGAGCACGCCGGCCAGGTCCGCCAGCAACGCGCAACCTACGGCGTGGCGGGCGCGCTGGATGCCGACGGCACCGAAGTACACGGCGAGGACGTAGAAAGTGGTCTCGGTGCTGCCCTGTACGGTGGCCGCAACCAACGCCGGGAAGCTGTCCACACCATGGGATTGCATGGTCTCCAGCAGCATCGCCCGCGCGGCGCTGCCGGAGAACGGCTTGACCAGCGCGGTGGGCAACGCATCGACGAAGCGCGTATCCCAGCCGGCGCCTTCGACCACCCAGCGGATGCCATCCAGCGCCATCTCCAGCGCCCCGGATGCGCGCAGCACGCCTACGGCGCAGAGCATCGCCACCAGGTAGGGCAGCAGGCTCTTGGCGACGTCGAAGCCCTCCTTCGCGCCTTCGACGAAGGTTTCGTAAACCGGCACCTTCTTCAGCCAGCCGACGACCAGGAACAGCATGATGATGCCGAACAGCGTGAGATTGCCCAGCAGCGAGGACAGTTGCGCCAGCGCGGCAGCGGACAACCCCGCCAGCAGCGCCATGAACGCGCCCAGCGCCAGCGCACCGGGAATCAGGTAGGCCAGCACGACAGGGTCCCACAGGCGCAGGCGCTGCATCACCGAGACGCTGAGCAGGCCCACCAGCGTGGAGGCGCTGGTGGCCAGCAGGATCGGCAGGAACACCAGGGTCGGGTCCACCGCGCCCTGCTGGGCGCGGTACATGAAGATGGTCACCGGCAGCAGGGTCAGTGACGAGGCATTGAGCACCAGGAAGAGGATCTGCGCGTTGCTCGCGGTGGTGCTGCTGGGGTTGAGCTCCTGCAGCGCCTTCATGGCCTTCAGGCCGATGGGGGTGGCGGCGTTGTCCAGGCCCAGGCCGTTGGCGGCGAAGTTCAGGGTGATCAGCCCGATGGCGGGATGGCCGGCGGGCACTTCGGGCATCAGGCGACGGAACAGCGGGCCCAGCAGTACGGCGAGCTTTTCCACCAGACCGGCCTTCTCGGCGATACGCAGGAAGCCCAGCCACAGGGTCAGGGTGCCGAACAGCAGCACCATGACTTCCACCGACAGCTTGGCCATGGCGAACAGGCTTTCCACCATGGCGGCGAATACGGTGGCCTCACCACCCAGCAGCCAGCGGGAAAGCGCGGTAACCGCCGCGACGATGAAAAAGCCCAGCCACAGGCCATTGAGCATGCGATGTCCCCCTTGGAATGGCCGCGATGATAGCGGCACGGGCGCCTCCGACGCCAGAAACGACAAGGCCCCGGACTGTGCCGGGGCCTTGTGGATAACCTGCTGCGATCAGTGCGCGGCGCGGCTCTGCGTGTCGTCCGGGCTTTCCCCTTCGAGGAATGCTTCGACACGACCGTTACGCATGGCTTCCCAGTAGCGGGCGCCCTTCTGCGCGTCGTACACGCCTTCCCACTTGGAGATCACCAGGACCGCCAGGGCGTTGCCGATCACGTTCAGCGCGGTGCGCGCCATGTCCATGATGCGGTCGACGCCAGCGATGAAGGCCAGGCCTTCCAGCGGAATACCCACACTGCCCAGGGTCGCCAGCAGCACCACGAAGGAAACGCCCGGCACGCCGGCGATGCCCTTGGAGGTGACCATCAGGGTCAGCACCAGCATCAGCTGCTGGCCGATGGAGAGGTCGATGCCATAGAGCTGGGCGATGAAGATCGCCGCGATGCTCTGGTACAGGGTCGAACCATCGAGGTTGAACGAGTAGCCCGTGGGTACCACGAAGCTGCTCACTGCCTTGGGTGCGCCATAGGCTTCCATCTTCTCGATGATGCGCGGCAGTACGGTCTCGGAGCTGGCGGTGGAGTAAGCCAGGACCAGCTCGTCCTTGAAGATGCGCATCAGCTTGATGATGGAGAAACCGAACAGGCGTGCGGCCAGGCCCAGCACCATGAACGCGAAGAAGGCGATCGCGAAGTACACCAGCACCACCAGCTTGGCCAGTGGCAGCAGCGAGGCGAAACCGAAGTTGGCGACCGTCACGGCGATCAGGGCGAACACGCCGATGGGGGCGTAGCGCATGATCATGTGGGTGACGCGGAACATCGCTTCGGCCACGCCCTGGAACATCTTCACCAGCGGTTCGCGGGTCGGCGCCGGCAGCGACGACAGGCCCAGACCGAACATCACCGAGAAGAAGATGATCGGCAGCATCTCGCCACGGGCCATGGCCGCGAAGATATTCGACGGGATCAGGTTGAGGATGGTCTCGATGAACGCGTGGTGATGCTCGACTTCCTTGGCAGTCTGCGCGTACTGGGAGATATCCACAGTACCCAGGGTGCTCATGTCGATGCCGGCACCGGGCTGGAAGATGTTCGCCAGCAGCAGGCCGACCACGATGGCGACCGTGGTGATGATTTCGAAGTAGACGATGGTCTTCAGACCGATCCGTCCGAGCTTCTTCGCATCACCCATGCCGGCGATGCCGACGATGAGCGAGGAAATGACGATCGGTACGACGATCATCTTGATCAGGCGGATGAAGATATCGCCCGCTGGCTGGAGGATATTACTGATCCACCAGGCCTTTTCCGCGCTGAAGTGGTTGAGCGCGGCGCCCAGTGCAATTCCGAGTACCAGGCCGATGAGGATCTGCCAGGCGAGGCTGAGCTTGGCTTTGCCCATAGTGAGTCACCCTTGATTCTTGTGGAAGTCGGGGTCGCCGAGCCGTCGGGATGCCGACGGCCAGCGAAAAAAGGGGCGCATGATTCCGACCCACCCTTCCTCCGTCTAATGCCGGAAACGCCTACCCCATGCACAATCGGCATAGGAAAAGGCATCTGAAACCTTGGTTCCAGGTCGTTAGACCCTTGCTTTTCTGCCTGACATAAGTTCGTCAACGCCTGTCACGCAGCGCTCTTCAAAGCCGTCTAGGCTTGGTGAAAATCGGCCGTCTATGGCCCGGATCGAGCGAGTGGAAAGCCTGGGGCGCGATGGCCGCAGCTTTCTGTTACCGGATGTACGGTCGCGCTGAGGGGACCGTCAGGGATGGCCGGGGGCGAGCAAAGGGCCCTTCGGCGGCAAGGCTGGCAGGAACGCGGGCGCAGTGGATAAGTGCCTGATTCCGCTCTTCATTGTTGCAGTTGTTGCGTCCCCGACAGGCCGACTGAATCGTCCGACGGGAATCGGCAGGTGATTGTAAGACGTTTCCACAACACTCCGAATTGACTGACAGCAATGAAGTTCGTCCGGCTTCGAGCGAGCGTGCGGCTAATCTGCCGCCGCCGCGACAGCCGGATCAGCGATGGGTTGTTCAATGTGGTGAAAGCACAACGCGGTGACACTCTGAATAAGGACGCTCTATGACGCGACGCTACGTAGTACCCACTCTGCTCTTCGCTGGCGCCCTGGCGCTGGCCGGCTGCTCCAGCCAGAAACCGGATGCCTCGCAATACTCGGGCTTCCTTGGCGACTACTCGCAACTCAAACCCGCCACGTCCCCCAGCGGCCAGCCGGTGCTGCGCTGGGTCGACCCGAACCTCAAGCTGCAGAACTACAGCTCGGTACTGGTGGAGCGGCCGGTCTATTACCCGCCGCCCAAGCCGAACGAGAACATCGACCAGAAGACTCTGAACGAAATTCCTGACTACCTGAAAAAGCAGGTCGAATTGCAGCTGGGCAGCCGCTACCGCATCGTCCAGCAGGCTGATCGCGACACCCTGGTGCTGCGCACCGCGATCACCGGCGTGAACATCTCCACTGAAGGCCTGAAAGCCTACGAAGTGATCCCGATCGCCCTGGTAGTGGCCGCCACGACCACCGCCATGGGCACCCGTGACCAGGACACAGAGGTCTATGTGGAATTCGAGGCACTCGATGGTGCAACCAGCAAACCGGTCGCCAAGGTCGTGCGCAAGGGTGCGGGCAAGCCGCTGGAGAACACCAGTACCCACCTGAGCCTCACGGACCTGAAACCGGTGCTCGATGGCTGGGCGCGCGACGCGGCCAACTTCAAGCCGTGATCCGCTGCCGCCTGACCTGCGGGGCATGAAATGAAGCGCTCCGGAGCCGGCGCGAGAATCCCGCGCCGGTTCCGGAGGCTTTGCCTGGCCCGGCCCGCTAATGCGGAGGTACCCCCTGTACCCCTGGGTCATTCAGGACCTGGCGCATCCCGAATATCCCGGCCCCTTGGCCGTGCGTACGCCTTCTGGGTACGCGAATCTCTCAAGCATTTCCTGGTACCGAGCGATCAGTACCAGTTCGGATCACTCTTGAGCTGTTCGTCGAGGATCCGTTTCACCGAATCGTCCGGCTCGCCCAGCCAGCGAAAACTGGCGTGCTTGCTCGGCGACTTGTCCGCCGGAAGGTTCTCGGGAACCTTCACGTACAGCGCATAGGCCTTGGCCTTGTTCCAGGTAAAGGCAACGTACAAGCGGTGGGCAGCGCAGTTGTGCGCTTCGCACAGCTCGCCGACCAGGTACTTGTCACCCTGATCGTCCACCGCCTGCATAGGGGGCGCGGTGCCACTCAGGTTCATCACCCAGTCCGGCAGGCGGCTTTCGTCCTTGATTACCGATTGCCAGGTGTCCCGGTACTGCGGATCGCTGGCGATCAGCTCGTTCAAGCGGTACTGCGCATCCTTGTCTGCCTCGGCGGCCAGGGCGTGAGCCCCAGCGCCGAGCAGAAGAGCCGACAGCAGCAGGTTGCGGGTAAAGCTCATCACTACGCTCCTTGTTCAACTCCAACCGATCCGGCGGACGTCACCCCCGGCGACGGCCCATGACGAAGGACACGATGAACAGCACCAGGAAGATCACGAACAGGATCTTGGCGATGCTGGTGGCAGCGCCGGCGATACCACCGAAGCCCAGTACTGCGGCGATGATGGCGATGATCAGGAATGTCAGTGCCCAGCTAAGCATGGGGTCTCTCCTCTTCTCGTTGTCGGTTCGGCACCCCTGTCGGGTACCTGCTCCGGAGTCATCGCAAGGCAACCTCCGGAAGGGGTGTCCGCCCGGGCGCTTCCGGGCACTGCGGACGTATCCGGCGGACCGTCGGCCCGCCGCGAATTCGGCATAACGCCTGTTCAGAACACCCAGCCGCCCTGAGGACGAGCCATCGGCTGCACCTGCACCTGCGCCTGCGCCTGGGTCTGCGCCTGCGGAACTGGCAGCGCCAGGGACTGATCACGGGCGGGAGCGGCCTGTGGATAACGCGAGGCTTCGCGATACAGGCCGGGGGCGCTGGAGGCGCTGGAGGCGCTCGGAACATAAGCAACCGGTGCGTTGCCAGCCTGGGCCTGGGAGACCTGCATCTGCAGGTGCACCTGGTTGATCAGCAACAGCAGGAGGGCACCGGCAAAGAAGATCCGGCTCCACACATCGATACGCGCGACTTGCACTGGGCTGTTGGTTTCGCTGTTCATCCCGTTCTCCTGCCCGTCGCCGATCTGTCTGTCGAACCGTGAGACCGTTTCCTTGGGTCCTTCGGGCTCTCGTCGTCGCGGGTGGTTTTGTTGACTGTCTTGCAGTAGGAATTGCACGCCGCATGCCAGTCTGATGAATCCTATTTTTTCCTTATAAATCAGCTATTTATATTTAGTACCAACGTCCATTTCTGCCGCATCCTGCACGATGGGCCGGGATGGGTCGTGCGTTTTGCAATCCCGGCGTCAGGCACCTCCCTGTGCCCGTGTGAACCGCATCACTTCAGCGAGTGCTTGAGCTGGCTCATCTGGTCGTGGCACGCCCGCACCTTGGGCAGTTCGGCACGCAGCAGCGCCTGGGTTTCCGGCGTGCCGTTCTGCACGGCGTCCTCGAAGGCATGGAGGATGCGATCCTCGGTTTCCTCGAGCTGGGCGACATAGGTGGCGCCTTCGTCACTGGCCAGGGTCGCGCGGGTGTCGGCGTAGACCTGGCGCAATTTGCCCAGCAGAGTGCCGCCGGTGGCGGGGTCCTCGTGATTGGCGGCGACTTTGCCGGCCAGGGCGTTGATCACGTCGGTCTTGGCCTGGGCCATGGACTGGAACAGCCGCTGCAGCCGCGCATCCTTCACTTCCTGGATGGCGTGCTGGTAAAAGCGCTGGCCGTCACGGGTAATCTCGATGAGTTCATTGAGCTGACTGGTCGTGCGAGTCATGACAGGTTCTCCTGCGTGGGAAGGGTGGAAGCGTCAGGCAGCCTGGCCGGCCACCTTCAGCGCGGTGGCGTCCACCTCGCGCACACCGCGGGTCTTGCGTGCGGAATCGATCAGTTGCTGGCGCTCGTCGGCATTGGGCACCTGGCCACTCAGGGTTACTACGCCATCGCGGGTGGAGACACCGATGGACAGGCCCTGCAACGCATGGGCGGCGAGAATGCCGGCCTTGATCTGGCTGGTGATCCAGGCGTCGTTCACGGCAGCCTGGGCATCACCGACGGATTTCTGCAGTTGCTGGGTGGACGCGGCGTCCGGATCGACCTTCAGCCGGTTATCCACAGCAGTGACGCCTTCGGTCTGCGCCGCCAGGTGGCCCGCCTGCTGGCTGGCCTCTTCGCTCGCTACCGTGCCGTCGAGGGTGACCGCGCCGGACTTGCTGGTGACCTTGATATCCAGCCCTTCACTGTGTTTCTCCAGCAGCAGCTTGGATTTCACCCTGGCCGCCAGCGTGGCGTCGTCCCATTTCTGCACCACGCCCTCGTCCCGGGTGGTGCCAGCCTTTTGCGCATCCGCCAGTGAAGCGTCGACGCCCAACTGGTTATCCACAGCGGTGATGCCTTCGACGCTGCCGGCGATCTGCCCGGCCAGCGCCTTCTGCTCTTCACTGGCCACGGCGCCGGTCAACTGCGCGCGGCCGTTCTCCACATCGACCTTGATGGCGTAGGGCTTGAGTTCGCGATTGAGGTTGATGGCCGTCCAGATCGAACCTTCCTGGCGCGCTTCGGCCAGTTGTGCGGACAGCCCGGACTCGGCGGCCTGGCTGGCCAATGGCTGCAGCACGAGCAGCGCGGAACCCAGGGCGAGGGCAAGGATCTTCGGGTTAGGCATGGCGGTCTCCGTCAAACGATGGTGCAGCATTGGATTCGCAAGTGCCGTGCCAGTGCGTTTTGTGGATAAAATTCTTGTAATTCAATGTGTTGAACGGGCTGTGCATAACCCGGACTGTGCACCCTGCCCGAAGGACCAGAAAGATTCTTGCAACTTGCACGAAAAACCCTGGACTAAGAAAAATCGCACCCTTTAAAACAACGAATCACACAACGAGGAAATCGCTGAATGGACGCAACGCCTGAACAGCAAGGCCGAATCCTGCTGGTCGATGACGAGTCCGCCATCCTGCGCTCGTTCCGCTACTGCCTGGAGGACGAGGGCTACAGCGTCGCCACTGCCAGCAGCGCGCAGCAGGCCGAGAACCTGCTGCAGCGCCAGGTGTTCGACCTGTGCTTCCTGGACCTGCGCTTGGGCGAGGACAACGGCCTGGACGTGCTGGCGCAGATGCGCGTGCAGGCGCCCTGGATGCGTGTGGTGATCGTCACCGCGCATTCGGCCGTCGACACCGCCGTGGACGCGATGCAAGCCGGCGCCGCGGATTACCTGGTGAAGCCCTGCAGCCCGGACCAGCTGCGCCTGGCCGCTGCCAAGCAGTTGGAAGTGCGCCAGCTCACCGCACGCATCGAGGCGCTGGAAGGCGAAATGCGCAAGCAGGGCGATGTGCTGGAATCCCACAGCCCGGCGATGGCCGCCGTGCTGGAGACCGCGCGCCAGGTGGCGGCCACCGATGCCAACATCCTCATCCTCGGCGAGTCCGGCTCCGGCAAGGGCGAGCTGGCGCGGGCCATCCACGGCTGGAGCAAACGGGCGAAGAAATCCTGCGTCACCATCAACTGCCCTTCCCTGTCCGCCGAACTGATGGAAAGTGAGCTGTTCGGCCATAGCCGCGGCGCCTTCACGGGCGCTACCGAAAACACTCTCGGACGCATCAGCCAAGCGGATGGCGGCACGCTGTTTCTGGACGAGATCGGCGATTTTCCCCTCATATTGCAACCGAAACTGCTGCGTTTCATCCAGGACAAGGAGTACGAGCGCATCGGCGACCCGGTCACCCGCAATGCCGACGTACGCATCCTGGCAGCCACCAACCGCGACCTTGCCAGCATGGTCGCCCAGGGAACGTTCCGCGAAGACCTGCTCTACCGCCTGAACGTCATCGTGCTGAACCTGCCGCCGCTGCGCGAGCGCGCCGAGGACATCATCGGCCTGGCCGAACGTTTCCTCGCCCGTTTCGTGAAGGACTACGGTCGTCCGGCACGCGGCTTCACCGACGAGGCCCGCGCGCTGCTGCGTCGCTACAACTGGCCGGGGAACGTGCGAGAGCTGCGCAACGTAATCGAACGCGCGAGCATCATCTGCAATCTTGACCTGATTGGCGTTGAACAACTCGCCATCGGAGAACAAACCACCAATTCTGCGCCGCGCATCGGCGAGGCAATGAGCCTGGAGGAACTGGAGAAAGCCCATATCGCCGCGGTCATGGCCTCCAGCACTACCCTCGACCAGGCGGCCAAGACCCTGGGGATCGACGCTTCCACCCTCTATCGCAAGCGCAAGCAGTACAGTCTGTGAACCTGCCGATCCCGATGACGTTGCGCACGAGACTCTTCCTGAGCATCTCGGCGCTCATCACGGTAGCGCTGCTCGGCCTGCTGCTCGGACTGTTCAGTGTGATGCTGACCGGCCGCGAACAGGCCCAGCTGATCCAGCGCAACTTCGACGCCATCGACGTCAGCCAGCGCCTGCGCCAGGCACTGGGTGACGAACTGGTACAGGTGCTCAGCGCGCGGCCCAGCCCGGAACGCCTGGAGCAGGCGCGCACGCACTTCGCCCAGGCCGTGGAACGGGGGCGGGAACTCGCGCGCAACAGCAACGAACGCCAGGCCATGGCGGAAATCGCCGATGCCCACCGGCAGTTTGTCGATGCCATCGAGACACCTGGGCCTGGCCGTCCGGAACTGCTGGAAGACAGCGATCTCAGTCGCACCCTGGATGTATTGCGCAGCCGCATGATGGCGCTGCAGAAAAGTGCCATCGACAGCATCGACGCGGACGAGCGCTCCGCCCACGACCGTACGCGCCTGATAAGCGGTCTGCTTGGCCTCATCGGCATCGCCATCCTGGTGGTCGGTTTCATCACCGCCCATAGCATCGCCCGCCGCTTTGGCGCCCCCATCGAAACCCTGGCCAAGGCTGCGGACAAGATCGGCCAGGGCGAATTCGACGTCACCCTGCCAGTTTCCGGCGTGTCCGAGATGTCTTCTCTCAGCCGCCGCTTCGGCTTGATGGCGGAGGCCTTGCGGCTCTATCGCGCCAGTAACACCGAGGCCCTGGGCTCGGGCCGCAAGCGCCTGCTGGCAGTGCTCGACAGCATCGATGACGGCCTGGTGATTCTCGATCGACACGGCCGCATTGAGCACGCCAATCCTGTCGCTACGCGCCAGCTGTTCTCCCATGGTGATCCCCAGGGCCAGGAGCTGGGCACGATGCTGAACAACCCGGCGCTGACCCAGGCGGTCCAGCGCGTGCTGAGCGGCAACCTGCTGGAGGAAACGCCGCAGGACCTCGTGGTGGACGTGGGAGGCGAAAGCCGGCTGCTGACCTGGGGCATGTCACCGGTGAGCCACGATGACGGTCGCAATATCGGCGCGGTGATGGTGGTCCGCGATGTCACCGAACAGCGCGCCTTCGAGCGGGTGCGCAACGACTTCGTGCTGCGCGCATCCCACGAACTGCGCACGCCCATGACCGGCATGCACATGGCCTTCGGTCTGCTCGCCGAGCGCCTGAAGTTCCCCGAGGAATCCCGCGAGCGGGACCTGGTGCGTACCGTTGACGAGGAAATGCACCGGCTTGTCCGACTGATAAACGACCTGCTCAACTTCTCCCGCTACCAGAGCGGCACACAGAAGCTCGAGTTGCAGCTCTGCGACGTGGGCGACTTGCTGCGCCAGGCCCACCAGCGCTTTATCGGACCAGCCGACGAGAAACACATCGAGCTCGACCTGGAGATTGCCGAAGGGCTACCGCACCTCAATCTCGACCGTACCCAGATCGAGCGGGTGCTGGACAACCTGATCGGCAATGCCCTGCGCCATACCCCCGAAGGCGGGACGATCCGGCTGCAGGCACGCAGCCAGGAAGAGCGCGTGGCGATAGCTGTGGAAGACAGCGGCGACGGCATCCCGCTCAGCCAGCAGGGACGCATCTTCGAGCCCTTCGTACAGGTGGGCCGCAAGAAAGGCGGCGTCGGGCTCGGCCTGGCGCTCTGCCGGGAAATCGTGCAACTGCACGGCGGCCGTATCGCCCTGCGCTCGCAACAGGGCAAGGGCTCGCGCTTTTACCTGTTGCTGCCGGTCTAGGAGGTCGGGACCGCCAGCAGCAGCGCGGCGGTTTCCAGGTCCGGCTCGCCGTCGAAACGCGTGGGCCGGAAGCGCATCTGGAACGCAGCGATCACGTTGCGGGTTTCCTCGTCCATCACCCCATTGAGCGGCACCGCGTAACCGTGGCGTGCCAGCTGCTGCTGGAACCAGCCCGGCGCCGGCAGCTGACCATTCAGCTCGGCCAGGCGGCGTGCCAGCTCACCCGGTTTCGGCCAGGGAATCAGCCCGGCGTCGGCCAGCTTCTTCCAGGGAAACAGGGGGCCCGGATCCACCTTGCGCTGCGGAGCGATATCGCTGTGGCCGAGGATGTGCTCCGGGGTGATGCCCTGGCGCTTGGAGATGTCCTTGAGCAGCGCGATCAGCGCGTCGATCTGCGCATCCGGGTAGGGGTACCAGATCTTCCCGCTGGGGGTATCGCGGTAGCCGGGGTTCACCAGTTCGATGCCGATGGACGTGGAGTTGAGCCAGGTCCGCCCCTGCCATTCGCTGGCGCCGGCATGCCAGGCGCGGCGGTTCTCGTCCACCAGCTGGTAGATGGTCGCCGGGTTGTCACCGATCAGGTAATGCGCGCTCACCTCGCCGTGGGTCAGCAGCGCCAGCGAGCGCGGCAGATCGGCCGAGGTGTAGTGGACGATGACGTACTGGATGCGGCTGTCCTGGTTCCTCGACACATGTTCGCGATCGATCTGCAGGCCCTTGTCGGCGCAGCCAGCGAGCAGAGCGGAGAGGAGCGCGAAGGTCAGGACACGCAGGATCATGGCAGTTCTCACGGCAAAAACATCAGGCAGCGATATGCAGGAAGCTGCGCACGTTCTGCAGGAGCATGTTCACGCTCAGCATGATCAGCAGCATGCCGGCCAGGCGCTCCACAGCCATCAGCCCGCGGGGGCCGAGGAAGCGCTGGAGGAACGCCGCCTGCATCAGGATGAAGGCAGTCGCCGCCCAGGCCAGGATCACCGCCAGGTACAGCTCCCACAAGGGACCAGTGTAGGTGCTGCGCAGGGTGATCAGCATCGCCAGCGCAGACGGCCCCGCCACCGCCGGCGTAGCCAGCGGAACGAAGAGCGGTTCGTTGTCCGGCATGTCGCCCAGCACGCCCTGGGGGGTGGGGAAGATCAGGCGCATGGCGACCACGAAGAGGATGATGCCGCCGGCAATGCCGGTTGCCTCCTTGGACAGCCCAAGCCCGGTAAGGATGTGCTCGCCGAGGGTAAGGAACAGCAGCAGCAGGCCCAGGGCGAAGAGCAGTTCGCGCAGCGCGACTTTCAGGCGGCGTTCGGCGGGGACCGACTTGAGGGCGGCGAGAAAGACCGCGATGTTGCCGAACGGGTCGGTGATCAGAAAGATCAGGATGGCGACGCCAAGCATGACCGGGAAAACTCCAGCGAGAACGAGGTACTCCGCGGTTCGCGGGACGACCTGTGAATAACGGAACAAGCGCATCACCCTGTGGATAAAAACTTACCCACAGGGTGATGGCTTGTGAATCAGGATTTCTTGATCTTTTCCGGGCGCTTCCAGCCTTCGATCACCCGCTGCTTGGCACGACCGACACCGAGGGTGCCTGCCGGAACCTCGGCAGTGATGGTGGAACCCGCACCAGTAGTGGCACCGGAACCGATATCCACAGGCGCTACCAGCGAATTGTTGGAGCCGATGAAGACATCCTCGCCAATGGAAGTGCGCCACTTGTTCGCGCCATCGTAGTTGCAGGTGATGGTGCCGGCACCGATGTTGCTGCGCGCACCGACTTCGCTATCGCCCAGGTAGGTCAGGTGGCCGACCTTCACGCCGTCCTGCAGGTGAGCGTTCTTCAGTTCGACGAAGTTACCCACATGCACCTTGCGCTCCAGCACACTCCCCGGACGCAGGCGGGCGAAGGGACCGACATCGCTGTCAGGGCCGACGTGGGTGCCTTCCAGGTGCGAGTTGGCCTTGATGATCGCGCCACGACGCAGGGTACTGTCCTTGATGTAGCAGTTCGGGCCGATCTGCACGTCGTCCTCGATCTCCACCAGGCCCTCGAGGATCACGTTGACGTCGATGGTCACATCGCGGCCGACGCTGACTTCGCCACGCACGTCGAAACGGGCCGGGTCGATCAGGGTCACGCCTTGCGCCATCAGGCGACGGGCCACGCGCTGCTGGAAGAAACGCTCCAGTTCGGAGAGCTGCAGGCGATCGTTGGCGCCTTGGGTTTCCATCGCAACCTGCGGCTGCGCCGTGGCCACGCGCAGCCCATCCGCCACGGCCATGGCGATGACGTCGGTGAGGTAGTACTCACCCTGGGCATTGGCATTGGAAAGCCGTGACAGCCAGCCCAGCAGTTGCGCGCGCGGGGCAGCGAGGATACCGGTGTTGCCTTCGCGGATGGCGCGTTGCTCGGGGGAGGCGTCCTTCTGCTCGACGATGGCCTGAACCTCGCCGGCAGCGTCCCGGATGATACGGCCGTAGCCGGTCGGGTCATCCAGCTCGACGGTGAGCAATGCCAACTGCTCCGGCGAGGCCTGGGCCATGAGGCGTTCCAGGGTCGGCTGCTCGATCAGCGGCACATCGCCGTAAAGGATCAGCACGCTGTCTGCACTCAGGAACGGGGCCGCCTGCGCCACGGCGTGGCCGGTGCCCAGTTGCTGTTCCTGGACCACGAAATTCAGGTCATCCGCCTGCAGGCGCTCACGCACCAGGTCGGCACCATGGCCAATCACCACATGGATGCGCGACGGGCCGAGACCACGTGCAGTGTCGATCACATGGGCAAGCATCGGTTTGCCAGCGACCGGGTGCAGGACCTTCGGCAAGGCCGAGCGCATGCGGGTGCCCTGGCCAGCGGCAAGAATGACGATTTCGAGAGACATGGATGAGGGACCGTCCTGGTAAGCGGGGAAACCCCGAGTGTAGAAAAAGAAAAAGGGTAGCCAAGGCTACCCTTTTCCTATTTGACGCTGAAGTCCCGGAGGACTTCGCGGCTTAGCCGCCGTACTTCTTGCGAACCTGCTGGACCGTGCGCAGTTGCGCTGCGGCTTCGGCCAGGCGGGCTGCAGCGGAGCTGTAGTCGAACTCTGCACCTTTACCTTGCAGAGCCTTCTCAGCTTCCTTCAGTGCGGTCTGGGCAGCCGCTTCGTCGAGGTCACCTGCACGAATCACGGTGTCGGCGAGAACCTTGACCATGCTCGGCTGTACTTCGAGGAAGCCACCGGAGATGTAGTACACCTCCTGCTCGCCACCCTGCTTCACCAGGCGGATCGGACCCGGCTTGAGCTCGGTGATCAGCGGCGCGTGGCCCGGAGCGATACCCAGATCACCCAGGGAGCCATGCGCTACGACCAGCTCTACCAGACCGGAGAAGATCTCCGCTTCGGCGCTGACGATGTCGCAGTGGACAGTAATAGCCATACCCTTGCCTCACGTAAGCGCCCGTTGCCGGGCGCACGGATTACAGCTTCTTCGCTTTCTCGATGGCTTCTTCGATGCCGCCGACCATGTAGAACGCCTGCTCGGGCAGGTGATCGTAGTCGCCGTTGAGGATGCCTTTGAAGCCAGCGATGGTGTCCTTCAGGGAGACGTATTTGCCCGGCGAGCCGGTGAATACTTCAGCCACGAAGAACGGCTGGGACAGGAAGCGCTGGATCTTACGAGCACGGGCCACCAGCAGCTTGTCGGACTCGGACAGTTCGTCCATGCCGAGGATCGCGATGATGTCCTTCAGCTCTTTGTAGCGCTGCAGAACGTACTGCACGCCACGAGCGGTGTCGTAGTGATCCTGGCCGATGACCAGCGGGTCCAGCTGACGGGAAGTCGAGTCCAGCGGATCAACTGCCGGGTAGATACCCAGCGAGGCGATGTCACGGGACAGTACGACGGTGGCGTCCAAGTGGGCGAAGGTGGTCGCCGGGCTCGGGTCGGTCAGGTCGTCCGCGGGAACGTAGACGGCCTGGATCGAGGTGATCGAGCCTTTCTTGGTGGAGGTGATGCGCTCTTGCAGAACGCCCATCTCTTCGGCCAGGGTCGGCTGGTAACCTACTGCGGAAGGCATACGGCCCAGCAGTGCGGATACTTCGGTACCGGCGAGGGTGTAACGGTAGATGTTGTCGATGAACAGCAGTACGTCACGGCCTTCGTCACGGAACTTCTCGGCCATGGTCAGGCCGGTCAGTGCAACGCGCAGACGGTTGCCCGGCGGCTCGTTCATCTGGCCGTAAACCAGGGCTACCTTGTCCAGTACGCCGGAATCCTTCATCTCGTGGTAGAAGTCGTTACCCTCACGAGTACGCTCACCCACACCAGCGAACACAGAGTAACCGCTGTGCTCCATGGCGATGTTACGGATCAGTTCCATCATGTTTACGGTCTTGCCTACACCGGCACCACCGAACAGACCGACTTTACCGCCCTTGGCGAACGGGCAGACCAGGTCGATAACCTTAATGCCGGTTTCGAGCAGGTCGTTGCCGCCAGCCTGGTCAGCGTAGGACGGAGCGTCGCGGTGAATACCCCAGCGCTCTTCTTCGCCGATGGGACCGGCTTCGTCGATCGGGTTGCCCAGCACGTCCATGATACGGCCCAGGGTCTTGGTGCCGACCGGGACGGAGATGGCTGCGCCGGTGCTTTCCACGTTCAGGCCACGCTTGAGGCCTTCGGTGGAACCCATTGCAATGGAACGAACCACGCCGTCGCCCAGCTGCTGCTGAACTTCCAGGGTGGTTTCGACGCCCTGAACTTTCAGGGCCTCGTAGATGCTCGGCACGGCATCGCGCGGGAATTCCACGTCGATCACGGCGCCGATGATTTGAACGATACGTCCGCTACTCATGTCTGGTTCCTCTGAATTTTGAACCTGTTCTTACACCGCGGCAGCGCCGCCGACGATTTCCGAGATTTCCTGGGTGATCGCCGCCTGACGTGCCTTGTTGTAGATCAGTTGCAGACCACTGATCAGATCACCGGCGTTGTCGGTAGCGTTCTTCATTGCAATCATCCGGGCCGCCTGCTCACAGGCGTTGTTCTCAACCACGGCCTGGTACACCTGGGACTCCACGTAGCGCACCAGCAGGCCGTCGAGGAGGGCCTTGGCGTCGGGTTCGTAGAGGTAGTCCCAGTGGTGCTTCAGCTCGGCATTGTCCTCGGCCACCAGGGGAATCAGCTGTTCCACGGTCGGCTTCTGGGTCATGGTGTTGACGAACTTGTTGGAAACCACGTACAGGCGATCGATACGACCTTCCAGGTAGGCATCCAGCATGACCTTGACGCTGCCGATCAGATCATTGATCGACGGCTCTTCGCCCAGGTGGCTGATAGCTGCAACTACGTTGCCGCCATAGCTCTTGAAGAAGGATGCACCCTTGGAGCCGATCACGCAGAGGTCGATCTCCGCGCCACGATCGCGCTGCCCGCTCATGTCCTTGACGAGAGCCTTGAACAGGTTGATGTTCAGGCCGCCAGCCAGGCCACGGTCGGAGCTCACCACGATGTAGCCGACGCGCTTGACTTCACGCTCGACCATGAACGGGTGACGGTATTCCGGGTTGGCGTTGGCCAGATGGCCGATCACCTGGCGAATGCGCTCCGCGTAGGGACGGCCGGCCGCCATGCGCATTTGTGCCTTGCGCATCTTGCTCACCGCCACCTTTTCCATGGCATTGGTGATTTTTTGCGTGCTTTTGATGCTCGCAATCTTGCTGCGAATCTCTTTTGCGCCTGCCATTTCACACCTATCGGTTTAGCAGGCGGGGGCCGTTAACGACCCCCGCTGCGGCTTACCAGGTTTGGGTGGCCTTGAACTTCTCGATGCCAGCCTTGATGCCTGCGTCGATTTCGTCGTTGAAGTCACCCTTCTCGTTGATCTTCGCCAGCAGTGCGGCGTTCTCACGTTGGAAGTAGGCGATCAGCGCTTGTTCGAAGGCGCCCACCTTGGTGATCTCGACGTCCTGCAGGAAGCCACGCTCGGCGGCATACAGGGACAGCGACATCTCGGCGATGGACATCGGCGCGTATTGCTTCTGCTTCATCAGTTCGGTAACGCGCTGACCATGTTCCAGCTGCTTGCGGGTCGCGTCGTCCAGGTCCGAGGCGAACTGGGCGAAGGCCGCCAGTTCACGGTACTGGGCCAGCGCGGTACGGATGCCGCCGGACAGCTTCTTGATGATCTTGGTCTGGGCCGCGCCACCAACACGGGATACCGAGATACCGGCGTTGACGGCCGGACGGATACCCGAGTTGAACATTGCGGATTCCAGGAAGATCTGACCGTCGGTGATGGAAATCACGTTGGTCGGAACGAACGCGGAAACGTCGCCAGCCTGGGTTTCGATGATCGGCAGTGCGGTCAGGGAACCGGTCTTGCCTTTCACTTCGCCGTTGGTGAACTTCTCTACGTACTCTTCGGAAACGCGGGAAGCGCGCTCCAGCAGACGGCTGTGGAGATAGAACACGTCGCCCGGGTAAGCTTCGCGGCCCGGCGGACGGCGCAGC
>CBIGPF010000076.1:0-26493 GCA_966191535.1 uncultured Pseudomonas sp.
CTCCTTGGGCGTGACGTAGCAGAGCATGGCGCAGCCGAACCAGCCGATCATCGCCGCGCCGATGCCCGAGGTGATGTGGTCGTAGCCCGGCGCGATGTCGGTGGTCAGCGGGCCGAGGGTGTAGAACGGTGCCTCGTCGCAGCATTCCAGCTGCTTGTCCATGTTCTCCTTGATCAGGTGCATCGGCACGTGGCCGGGACCTTCGATCAGCACCTGGACGTCATGTTTCCAGGCGATGCGGGTCAGCTCGCCGAGGGTCTCCAGTTCGCCAAACTGCGCGGCGTCGTTGGCGTCGGCCACCGAGCCCGGACGCAGGCCATCGCCCAGCGAGAAGCTGACGTCGTAGGCCTTCATGATCTGGCAGATTTCCTCGAAGTGGGTGTAGAGGAAATTCTCCTGGTGATGGGCCAGGCACCACTTGGCCATGATCGAACCGCCACGGGAGACGATGCCGGTGACGCGCTTGGCGGTCAGCGGTACGTAGCGCAGCAGGACGCCGGCGTGGATGGTGAAGTAGTCCACGCCCTGCTCGGCCTGTTCGATCAGGGTGTCGCGGAAGATTTCCCAGGTCAGGTCCTCGGCGGCGCCGTTGACCTTCTCCAGCGCCTGGTAGATCGGCACGGTGCCGATGGGCACCGGGCTGTTGCGCAGGATCCACTCGCGGGTCTCGTGGATGTGCTTGCCGGTGGACAGGTCCATCACCGTATCGGCGCCCCAGCGGATGCCCCAGGTGAGCTTCTCGACTTCTTCCTCGATGGAGGAACCCAGCGCGCTGTTGCCGATGTTGCCGTTGACCTTCACCAGGAAGTTGCGGCCGATGATCATCGGTTCCAGTTCGATGTGGTTGATGTTCGCCGGGATGATCGCGCGGCCGCGGGCCACTTCGTCACGGACGAACTCGGGGGTGATTTCCTTCGGAATGCTGGCACCGAAGCTCTGCCCCGGGTGCTGGGCGTCGAGCAGGCCGGCGGCGCGGGCTTCCTGCAGCTTCATGTTCTCGCGGATGGCGATGTATTCCATCTCCGGCGTGATGATGCCCTGGCGCGCGTAGTGCATCTGCGTGACGTTGCCGCCGGCCTTGGCGCGGCGCGGGGTGCGCACGTGGGCGAAGCGCAGGGCGTCGAGACTGGCGTCGGCCAGGCGCGACTGGCCGAACTCGGAGGTCAGGCCGGGGAGAATTTCGGTGTCGCCGCGCTCGTCGATCCAGCGCGAGCGTACGTCCGGCAGGCCCTTGCGCAGGTCGATGCGGACATCCGGATCGGTGTAGGGGCCGGAGGTGTCGTAGACCATCACCGGAGCATTCTTCTCGCCACCGAAGGCGGTCGGGGTATCGGCGAGGGAGATTTCCCGCACGGGGACACGGATGTCCGGGCGCGAGCCGGTCAGGTAGACCTTCTTCGAATTCGGAAAGGGCTGGGTCGACTGGCGGTCCAGCTGTTCAAGGCGGGTGACGTTGTTTTTCTGGGTGCTCATCCTGGCTCTCCTGGGGTTGATTGCCGGGGAGAACCTGGGACGAGAGGAGCTGCTGGCTGCAGCGAAGGGACGCATCCCGGAGAGGGCTGGGGCCGGGGCGGAATGCGCCGCGGGATGCGTACTTCTTGTTCCCTACGCGGGTGCTAACCCGATCAGGTTCAACGGGATCCGGAACTATCCGATCTCAGCCCCTCGCAATGGGGCACCCCGACAAGAACGCCCGCAGTCTAATCAAGTGCGCACGGATAAGCCAACGCCACCCGGCCGAAAACGCGCAATTGCCTACACGCAGCTACACTCCTGCCTCGGAAGGCTCGTACGAACGTGCCTTGACCGCCACCGGCGGCGACCGTAGCCTTGCCCCACCTCGCATCACTTTCCAGGATGAACGAATGCTGCGCAGACTCTCTCTGGCTGTCGCTGTAGCCGCAACGACAGGCTTTGCCTGGGCTGCTCAGCCCGCTCCGGCCGCTCCTTCTCTGCCCACCAAGACGGACCTGATCAGCGTCTATAAAGATGCCGTCGACAACAACGCCGACCTCGCTGCCGCCCAGGCCGACTACATGGCGCGCAAGGAAGCCGTGCCCCAGGCGCGCTCCGGCTTGCTGCCGCAGATCAACGCCGGCGCCAGCACCGGATCGACCCGCACCTCGCTGGACACCCCCAGCGCCACGGTGAACCGCAGCACCCAGCTGGTGCAGGCCACCCTGAGCCAACCGCTGTTCCGCGCGGATCGCTGGTTCCAGCTCAAGGCCGCGGAAAACACCACCGAACAGGCCCAGCTGGAATTTTCCGCGACCCAGCAGCAGCTGATCCTGCAGACCGCCCAGACCTACTTCGGCGTGCTCCGTGCCCAGGACAACCTGGCCGCCAGCAAGGCCGAGGAAGCAGCGTTCAAGCGCCAGCTCGACCAGTCCAACGAACGCTTCGACGTCGGCCTTTCCGACAAGACCGACGTGCTCGAATCCCAGGCCAGCTACGACACCGCTCGGGCCAACCGCCTGGTGGCCGAGCAGCAGGTGGATAACGCCTTCCAGGCCCTGGTCACCCTGACCAACCGCGAGTACAGCGCCATCGAGGGCATCCTCCACTCGCTGCCGGTCGTCGCACCGATCCCCAACGACGCCAAGGCCTGGGTGGACACCTCGGTACAGCAGAACCTGCGCCTGCAGGCCAGCAACTACGCGGTCGACGCCGCCGAAGAGACCCTGCGCCAGCGCAAGGCCGGCCACCTGCCGACCGTCGATGCCGTTGCCCAGTACCAGAAAGGTGACAACGACGCCCTCGGCTTCACCAACAGCGGCAGCCCGGACCCGTACACCCCGCACTACGGCAAGTGGGTGGACCAGAGCAGCATCGGCCTGCAGCTGAACGTGCCGATCTACAGCGGCGGCCTGACCAGCTCCCAGGTTCGCGAGGCTTACCAGCGCCTGAACCAGAGCGAGCAGCTGCGTGAAAGCCAGCGCCGCCAGGTGGTGCAGGATGCCCGCAACCAGCACCGCGCGGTGAACACCGACGTGGAGCAGGTTAAGGCGCGTCGCCAGGCGATCATCTCCAACCAGAGCTCGCTGGAAGCCACCGAGATCGGCTACCAGGTCGGTACCCGAAATGTCGTCGACGTACTGGACGCCCAGCGTTCGCTGTACAACTCGGTGCGCGACTACAACAACACCCGCTACGACTACATCCTCGACAACCTGAGTCTCAAGCAGACCGCCGGCACGCTCGCGCCGAGCGACCTGGAGGCACTGGGCAGCTACCTGAAGCCGGACTACAACCCGGACAAGGACTTCCTGCCGCCGGACCTGGCCAAGGCTGCCGAGGCGCAACTCAAGGCTGGCGCGAAGTACTGATCCGGCCCCATGAAAAAGCCCCGCATCGCGGGGCTTTTTTTTGCCGGACAATCGCCCTGGCATTGATCGCAGAAGCGGACTGAAACGACGGCGCCGGTCAGTCGCGATACCCTGGCGATACCCGGTCCAGCATGCGCAGCAATGCCGACCACGCCAGATCGTAGCCATCCGGGTCGCTCAACTCCCCTTCCGCCAGCGGCCGCGCCGGAGCGTTGAATTGCTGCTCGGTGTGACGGCACACCTCCTCCGGCGGGATCACCAGTTCGCCGCCCGCCTGGGCCGCCAACTGGATATCGCAGGCCTTCTCCAGGTAATACATGCGCAGGAACGCCTGCTGCACCGTCTGCCCCACGGTCAGCAGCCCGTGGTTGCGCAGCATCAGCCCGTAGTGGTCGCCCAGGTCGCGCACCAGGCGCTCCTGCTCATCCATCGACAAGGCGATGCCTTCGTAGTCGTGGTAGCCAATGCGCCCGTAGAACTCCAGGGATATCTGGTTCAGCGGCAGCAGCCCGCACGCCTGCGCCGCCACCGCACAACCCGCGCGGGTGTGGGTGTGCAGCACGCACTGCGCATCCTCGCGGGCGCCATGAATGGCGCTGTGGATCACAAAGCCGGCCGGGTTGACCTTGTACGGCGACGGCTCCACGGCATGACCGGAGAGATCGATCTTCACCAGGCTGGAAGCGGTGATCTCGTCGAACATCAGCCCGTACGGATTGATCAGGAAATGGTGTTCGGGACCAGGAATGCGCACCGAGATGTGGGTGAAGATCAGGTCGGTCATGCGGTAGTGCGCGATCAGGCGATAACAAGCCGCCAGCTCCTCGCGCAGTTTCCACTCTTCGGGCGAACAGGTGGCGCGGCTCGGGGCCGGCGCCTGCAGCGACGTCATGGTGCTCTCCTCCTCAAGGCAAAGGGCGCCGGGGCATCTGCCCCGGCGCCACGGTCACATCCTGGTTATTGCGCGGCCCAGGCGTTGAAGCGTTCTTCCAGCTCCTCGCCGTGGTCAACCCAGAACTCGTCGTCCATCGCCAGGCCCACGGGCAGGTTCTGCTTCGAGGTCGGCACCCAGCCAGCGAGGTCGGCCGGCAGGCGTTCGGCGGCCTGCGTGTTGGTCGGACCATACGCAATGTGCTTCACGTAGTCGACTTGCGCATCGGCGCCGTTGGCGAAGGCGATGAAGCGCTTGGCCGCATCGACGTGCGTGGAGCCCTTGATGATCGCCCAGTAGTCCATGCCGTACAGGCTGCCCGGCCAGACCAGCTGCAGGTTGCGCCCGGCCTTGAAGGCGTCGGCGATGCGTCCGGTGTAGGTGGTAGTCATCACCACGTCACCGGCGGCCAGCCACTGCGGCGGCTGCGCGCCGGCCTCCCACCACTGCACGTAGGGCTTGATCTGGTCGAGCTTGGCGAAGGCGCGGTCGACGCCGGCCTTGGTGCCCAGTTCCTTGTAGACGTCCGCGGGCTTCACGCCATCGGCCATCAGTGCGAACTCCAGGTTGTAGATGGCGCGCTTGCGCAGGCCGCGCTTGCCAGGGAATTTCTTCACGTCCCAGAAATCCGCCCAGGACTGCGGCGCCGGCTTGAGCTTGTCGGCGTCGTAGGCGATGGCCACACCCCAGACCAGGGCGGCGGAACCGCAGTCCTTGGCGGCGTTGGGGATCAGTTGGTCCTTGTTGCCGATCTGCTGCCAGTCCAGCGGCACGAACAGGCCTTCATCGCAGCCACGGGCCAGGTCCGGGCCTTCGATCTGCACCACGTCCCAGTCGGCATGACCGGTGTCGGCCATCACCTTGATGCGCGCCATTTCGCCGTTGTACTCGGTCTGGGTCACACCGACCCCGGACTGCTTGCTGAAGGGTTGGAAGAAGGCTGCATCCTGGGCCTTCTGGCCGGCGCCGCCGTAACCGACGACCACCATGTTCTCGGCAGCCTGCACCGCGCCGCAGCAAAGCCCGAGGGCGAGCAGCAGCGGCGAGACGGCGGTCTTCAGGAAGGAGCGCTTGCGGCAGGTGTTGCGGTGGAAAGTCATCGAGCATACCCCCAGTCGTAGTTGGCCATGGGCGCAGCCGGAATGGCCACGCGCACGCTGGACGGGCGCACCGAAACAACGTTGCAAGCAAGGCAGGGCAGAGCGAAATCGATGGCCAGCGGGTAGGCCCGCCATGCGAGGGGGGACCGTACGGCACGGTTCATGCGCCTCTCCTCTTGTAGTTGTTGTGGAGCACGTCGCGGTTGCCCCGGAGGACTCCGGGTGCGCTATCGAAACTACCCAGTCACTTTTAAAAAAACAAGTTGATTTTTTACTAGAGGTAAATTTCCATAGGAAGAACTTAAACAACATTTTCCATTCAGGAGAAGTCGCCGTGTCCCAGGTCCGTCACTTCCAGCAGTCCGCCCTGCAGTTCCAGCCCTACGGTGGGCAAGACCCCGAGCGCGCCGCCATCTGCCGGCTGATCGGCCCGGCGGACAGCGAGACCATGGGCGCGGGCCTGGCCCGTTTCGACGACGTTTCCATCGAGTGGACGGTGCTCTACGACGAGCTGATCGTGGTGCTGGAAGGCAACTTCCGCCTGCGCCTGGCCGACCAGGTGATCGACGCCAAGCCGGGCGACGTGATCTGGGTCCCCGAACGTACGCCGCTGGCCTACGAGGGCGAGAAAGCCTGCGTGTTCTATGCGCTCTACCCGGTGGACTGGCAGGCGCGCAACGCCTAGTTGATCGACCGGCTGCGCGTCGGCGGAACTGCGTTGGAAACCGGCTCGGCATGCTCATTGACTGGAGTCAACTCCGCTGCCTTACCGGTTTCCGCCTTGTTCCGCTCTAGCTCGCGCGGTCGATGTTCAGTGCTGAATTGACAATAAGAATCCGGAGTTGCCCGATGAGCCAGTTTCCCCACCTGTTCAGCCCGCTGCGCATCCGCGGCAAGGAGCTGAAGAACCGCATCATGTCCACCGGGCACGACACCTCGATGCCCACCGACAACCTGGTCAACGACCAGCTGGTGGCCTATCACACCGCCCGCGCCAAGGGCGGCGTCGGCCTGATCGTGCTGCAGGTCGCCGGCGTGCACGACAGCGCCCGCTACACCTCCCACGTGCTGATGGCCACCGATGACGAGTGCATCCCCGGTTACCGGCGCATCGCCGAGGCGTGCCACGCCGAGGGCACCGTGGTGCTGTCCCAGGTGTTCCACCCCGGCCGGGAGATCATGGAATCCAGCGACGGCCTGCTGGCCGTGGCCTACGCGCCGTCCGCCTCGCCCAACGAGCGCTTCCGGGTGATGCCCCGCGAGCTGAGCCAGGCGATGATCGACGAGATCATCCAGGGCTACGCCGACGCCGCGCGACGCCTGCACAGCGCCGGCATCGACGGCGTGGAAGTGGTCGCCAGCCATGGCTACCTGCCGGCGCAGTTCCTCAACCCACGGGTGAACCGCCGCAGCGACGGCTACAACGGCGACCTCGACGCGCGCCTGCGTTTCACCCGCGAAGTGATCGCCGCCGTACGTGCCGCCACCGATGAAAACTTCATCATCGGCCTGCGCATCTCCGCCGACGAACGCGACCCGGAAGGCCTCACCGAAGACGAATCACTGCAAGCGGTGAAGTCCCTGCAGAACGACCTGGACTACGTGCACATCGTCGCCGGTACCTCGGCATCGCTGGGCGGCGCCATCCACATCGTCCCGCCGATGGCCATCGAAGCGGCCTACCTGGCCAACGAGGCCGGCACCTTCAAGCGCAACCTGGAGATTCCGCTGTTCGTCACCGGGCGCATCAACCAGCCGCAGGAAGCCGAGCTGATCGTCGCCCGCGGCCAGGCCGACGTCTGCGGCATGACCCGCGCGCTGATCTGCGACCCGAAGATGCCGAGCAAGACCGAAAGCGGCCACGTCGAGGACGTGCGCGCCTGCATCGCCTGCAACCAGGCGTGCATCGGCCACTTCCACCGCGGCTATCCGATCTCCTGCATCCAGCACCCGGAAACCGGCCGCGAGCTGATCTACGCCGAACGCAGGATGGCCACCCAGCGCAAGCGCGTGCTGGTGGTCGGCGGCGGGCCGGCGGGCATGAAAGCGGCTGCCGTCGCAGCGCAACGCGGCCACGAAGTCACCCTCTGCGAAGCCAGCGCCCAGCTCGGCGGCCAGGTCAACCTCGCCCAATTGCTGCCGCGCCGCGCGGAGTTCGGCGGCGCCTCCACCAACCTGCAACGCGAAATGCAACTGGCCGGCGTCGAAGTCCGCCGCAACACCCGTGTCGACCGCGCGCTGGTCGAGCAGGAACGCCCCGACGTGGTCATCGTCGCCACCGGCGCCAAACCCTATCGCCCGCCCTACGAGGAAGCCGGCGAACTGCAGGTGGTAGACGCCTGGCAGGTGCTGCGCGGCGAAGTGAAGCTGGGCCGCTCGGTGCTGGTCACCGACTGGCGCGCCGACTGGATCGCCCCCGGCATCGCCGAGCGCCTGGTGCGCGACGGCCACCAGGTGCACCTGGCGGTGAACGGCACCCACGCCGGCGAGAGCCTGCCGCTCTATGTGCGTGACCACATGGCCGGCGAGCTGCACCGCCTGGGCATCAGCATCACCACCTACGCCCGCCTGTACGGTGTCGACGACAGCACCGTCTACCTGCAGCACACCGCCAGCGGCGAGCCGATGCTGGTGGAAAACATCGACACCCTGGTGCTGTGCCAGGGCCACCAGCCGGTGGACGAACTGGCCGACGAGATCGCCGACCTCGCCGAGGTGCGCCGCATCGGCGACTGCCTGGCGCCGCGCACGGCAGAAGAAGCGATCTACGAAGGGCTCAAGGCGGGTTGGGCGATCTGAGTCTGAAAAGGCACTCCCTTGTAGGAGCGTGCCATGCCCGCGATCGCGCGCCTGGCACGCTCCTGCAGGTCGACTCTAGCGTCGTCTGGCAAACCGGCACGTCCACAGCCTCGGCGCATTGTTTAGAATGCCCCACGACGCCACTCGCCAGGACCCTCGCCGCATGAGCCGCAAAGCCCCGCAGGAAGCCCCCGCCAACGCCGAAGCGCAGTTTCTCGGCACCCGCATCCGCGGCCTGCGCAAGCGGCGTGGCATGACGCTGGCGGAGCTGGCCGAGCAGAGCGGGCTGACCGCCGGCTACATCAGCCAGCTGGAACGCAACCTCGCCTACCCGTCGATCCCGGCGCTGTTCAATATCGCGCGCAGCCTGGGCGTGACCATCCAGTGGTTCTTCGCCAGCGAAGTGCAGGTCGACCCGGCCGACGCCGGCTACGTGGTGCGGCGCAACGCCCGGACCAGCGTGCATTACGAGGATGGCATCGTCGACGAATTGCTCAGCCCGCAGCCCAGCCGCCAGCTGGAAATCCTTCATTCGAAGTTTCCGCCCGGCACCTACAGCCAGCAGAGCTACAGCCACGACGGCGAGGAAGCCGGCTACCTGCTCAGCGGTACCTTCGAGCTATGGGTGGGCGAGCGCCATTTCGTGCTCAACGAAGGTGACAGCTTCAGCTATTCCAGCCAGGAACCGCACCGCTACGGCAACCCCGGCGAGGTGGATGCCGTGGTGCTCTGGGTGATTACGCCGCCGACGTTCTGAAGCGCTACTGCTCTTGTAGGAGCGAGCTTGCTCGCGAACCTGCTAGCACCAAGCACCGCACAGCGACCCCTCTCCCCAGCCCTCTCCCTCCAGGGAGAGGGTTAGGGAGAGGGTAAATCCCCAGCTCCGAAGCCCGATCAGCCCTTGATCAACCGCCCCAGCCCATCGAGCAACCGCCCCAGCGCGCCCTGGTTGGCCTTCATCACGCCCAACCCGGCGTCGGCCATGCGCACGGCGCTCGCCGGCTCGTCCCACAGGGCCGTCACGGCTACCGCCAGAGACGGCGCATCGGCCACCTCACGCAGCGCGCCGACCTCGCGCAGCTGCGCGGCGATCTCCAGGAAGTTGAACAGGTGCGGACCGGACAGCACCGGCTTGCCCAGCGCCGCCGGCTCCAGCAGGTTGTGCCCGCCATTGGGCACCAGGCTGCCGCCGACGAAGGCGACATCGGCCAGCGCATAGAGGAACAGCAATTCGCCCATGGTATCGCCCAGCAGCACCTGGGTATCCGCCGTGACCCGCTCGCCGGTGGATCGGCGCAGAGTGAGGAAGCCTTCGCGGGAGCAGAGATCGAACATCGGTCCGAAGCGTTCCGGGTGGCGCGGCACCAGGATCAGCAGCGCGTCCGGGTGCTTCTCCAGCAACTGGCGGTGAGCGGCGAGGACGATCTCGTCCTCCCCCGCATGCGTGCTGGCGGCGATCCAGATCGGCCGCTGTTGTGCCTGCCACTGGGCGCGCAGGTCATCGGCGCGCGCCAGCAGTTCAGGATCGATGGTCAGGTCGAACTTGATCGAACCGGTCACGCTCACGCAGTCCGGACGCGCGCCCAACTGACGGAAGCGGTCAGCTTCGGCCTCGGTCTGCACGGCGATCCAGCTCATCTCTTCCAGCATCGGCCGGGTCAGCCCGGCAAAGCGCGCATAGCCACGCGCCGAACGTTCGGATAACCGCGCATTGGCCAGCGCCACCGGAATACCGCGCTTGGCGCACTGGTGGATATGGTTTGGCCACAGCTCGGTTTCCATGATCACGCCCAGCACCGGCCGCGCACGGTCGAGGAAGCGCGCGGCCGCCCAGGGCAGGTCGTACGGCAGGTAGCAGTGCTGCACCTGGTCGCCGAACATCGCGCGAATACGCTCGGAGCCGGTGGGCGTCATGCAGGTGACGGTGATCGGCAGGTCGGGATGGCGCTGCATCAGCGCACGGATCATCGGCGCAGCGGCGATACTCTCGCCCACCGACACTGCGTGCACCCAGATGCCGCCGGGCTTGAGCGCCGGCAGGCCGAGGGCGAAGCGCTCGCCGATGCGCTGGGCGTAGGCCGGCGCCTTGCGCGAACGCAGGAACAGGCGCAGCGCGACCAGCGGCAGGCCCAGGTGAAACAGCAGGGTATAGAAGGTACGGTTCATGGCGGCGGAGAGTAGCAAATTAGCGGACTTGGCCGCCGCACAATCCTGATTGGGGCACCGCTCCTACGAAGAGCCGGTCACACGGGGGAGGCAAGATGCTCGGCGAAGCACTCGCCCAGCCACTGCGCCGCCGGCCCCAGCGGCTCGTCGCGGCGCCAGACCAGTTCCACCACCAGCGGTGGCGGCGTCCAGTCGCTGGCCAGCTCGATCAGCAAGGGCTGATAGGCCGGATACTGGGCCACGTGGGTCGGCAGCCAGGCCCAGCCGAGGTCGCGCATCAGCAGTTCGGCCATGGCGTAGAAGCTGTCGGCACGCCAGACCAGCGGGCTGATCTGTTCACCGCCGGGGTAGTGGCTGTCCTGCGGGGCCATCAGCAACTGGCGATGCCGCGCCAATTCGCGACGGTCCGCATAGTCCAGCTTGGCCAGTTCATGGCCGGCGCCGCACACGGTGACCATCTCGATGGTGCCCAGGCGCTGCCGCTCCAGTTGCTCGGGCATGCCCTCGTGGTGGAACAGCAGGCCAAGGTCGGCGCGGCGTTCCAGCAGCTTGCGCGCCACGTCGCCCTGGGCGCCGCTGGCCAGTTGCACCTCCAGGGTGGGGAATTCCTGCGCCAGCGCTTGCAGGCCGGAGAGCACCGGCTGATAGGGCATGGCCTCGTCCTGCGCCAGCCGCAGCAACGGCTCGGTACCGCGCACCAGCGCCAATGCCCGGCTCTCCAGGCGCTCGCACTGGCGCAGTACTTCACGCGCCTCGTCCAGCAGCGCCCTGCCCTCGGCGGTCAGCACCGGCTGGCGACCGCTGCTGCGCTCGAACAGGGTCACGCCCAGGTCACTCTCCAGCAGCGCGATGGATGAACTCACCGCCGACTGCACGCGCTGAAGCTGCCGCGCCGCCGCCGAGAAGGACGATTGATCGGCGACGCTGACGAAAAGTCGCAACTGATCCAGGTTCCACTGCATGCGCTGTCTCCGAACCTATCTCCATTCAAGATAGGTAATGACTTTATCCCATCATCCAGGAGACTAGAATGCCCGGCAGATTCGAACGTCAGCTGCGTGTCGCTCATACCGAGCGGCGTGTCGTTCCGGGGAGCACCCACCATGCCCGGCTATCTCTACCTCGCCATCGCCATCGTCGCCGAAGTCATCGCCACCGCCTCGTTGAAGTCGGTGAAAGGCCTGTCGACGCCCCTTCCGCTGGTGCTGGTGATCGTCGGCTACGCCATTTCCTTCTGGATGCTCACCCTGGTGGTACGCAGCATCCCGGTGGGCATCGCCTACGCCATCTGGGCGGGGCTTGGCATCGTGCTGGTCAGCATTGCGGCCCTCGTGCTGTACCAGCAGAAGCTCGATACCGCGGCTCTCTTCGGCATGGGCCTGATCGTCAGCGGCGTAGTGGTGATCCAGTTGTTCTCCGGCAACGCCGGCCATTGAGACCCTTGAAGAGCCCCTCTCCCCAGCCCTCTCCCTGAAGGGAGAGGGAGCCTACCGCGCCCCCTGCCACATTCAACTGCGACTCTATCGCCTCAGTCGGCTCCCGCTTGCAGCTTGTAGCCTGCCGCTTGCAGCTGCTCTCAAGCGTTATACTGCGCGCTTCGTTTTTCCCTTCGAGGCGCCTTCATGTCCGAATCCCTGAGCACCGACATCCTCATCGTCGGCGGCGGCATCGCCGGTCTCTGGCTCAATGCCCGCCTGCGGCGCGCCGGCTTTTCCACCGTGCTGGTGGAGAACACCGCGCTGGGCGGCGTACAGAGCATGCGCTCGCAGGGGATCATCCATGGTGGTACCAAGTACGCCCTGCATGGCGCGCTGACCGGCGCCTCGGAAGCCATCGCCGACATGCCGGCCCTGTGGCGCGACTGCCTGGCCGGCACCGGCGAAGTGGACCTGCGCGGCGTGCGCGTGCTTTCCGACGCTCATTACCTCTGGTCGCCCGGTGGCCTGGCCGGCAACCTCACCAGTTTCTTCGCCAGCAAGGCGGTGCGCAGCCGCGTCGCCCAGGTGAAGGGTGCCGACCTGCCGCCAGCCCTGCAGGACAAGGCGTTCAAGGGCAAGGCCTACCGACTCACCGAGCTGGTGCTGGACGTGCCCAGCCTGGTCGCGCGCCTGGCTGAACTGGCCGGTGACGGCCTGCTGGCCGGCGAACGCATCGAAGCCCTGCGCGAGGGCGACACGCTGGTCGGCCTGCGCGTGGACGGTCGCGAGATTCGCGCCCAGCGCGTGGTGCTCAGCGCCGGCGCCGGCAACGAGGCGCTGCTGCGCGAACTGGGCCTGCAGCGCCCGGAGATGCAGCGGCGCCCGCTGCACATGGTGCTGGTCACCGCGCCGACGCTGAAACCCCTGTACGCCCATTGCCTCGGCGGCGGTCCGAAGCCCCGCGTCACCGTCACCACCCACCCGCTGAGCAACGGCGACTGGGTCTGGTACCTGGGCGGCGACATCGCCGAAGCCGGTGGCGTGGCGCGCAACGAGGCCGAGCAGATCGCCGAGGCACAGCACGAGCTGCACAAGCTGGTGCCCTGGATCGACCTCTCCGCTGCCCGCTGGGCGACCCTGCGCGTCGACCGCGCCGAGCCCTCGCAGAACAACCTGCTGCGCCCGGACAGCGCCTTCCTCGCCGAGGACGGCGCGCTGCTGGTCGGCTGGCCGACCAAGCTGGCCCTTGCGCCGAACTTCGCCGACCGCGTGCTGGAGTCCCTGGACAAGAGCGGCATCCGTCCCCAGGCGAACGCCGCGCAGCCGGACCTGCCGCGCCCGGCCATGGCCCGCCCGGTCTGGGAGGAACTGTTCGGATGAAGACCCTGCATCACCTGCATCGCCCGCTGGGCAGCACCGGCCTGAATGTCTCGCCGTTGGGCCTGGGCACCGTGAAGCTCGGCCGCGACCAGGGCGTGAAGTACCCCGAAGGCTTCCGCATTCCCGATGACCGCGAGGCTGCCGACCTGATCGCGCTGGCCCGCGAGCTGGGAATCAACCTGATCGACACCGCGCCGGCCTATGGCCGCAGCGAAGAGCGCCTCGGCCCGCTGCTGCGCGGCCAGCGCGACCAGTGGGTGATCGTCAGCAAGACCGGCGAGGAGTTCGTCGGCGGCCATTCGCAGTTCGACTTCAGCGCCGCCCACACTCGCCGATCGGTCGAGCGCAGCCTGCAGCGCCTGGAGACCGACTACATCGACCTGGTGCTGGTGCATTCCGACGGCAACGACCTGGACATCCTGCGCGGCACCGAGGTCTACGCGACCCTGGAGCGCCTGAAGGACGAAGGGCTGATCCGCGGTTTCGGCTTCTCCGGCAAGACCGCCGACGGCGGCCTGCTGGCCCTGGAGCGCGGCGACTGCGCGATGGTCACCTACAACCTCAACGAGCAGGCGGAAAAACCGGTGATCGACCACGCCCAGGCCCATGGCCGCGGCATCCTGATCAAGAAGGCCCTGGCCAGCGGCCACGCCACCCTCGCCCCCGGCGTCGACCCGGTACGCGCCAGTTTCGAGCTGGTGCTGGGCCATCCGGGCGTCGCCAGCGCCATCGTCGGCACCATCAATCCACTGCATCTCGCGCACAACGTGAACATCGCCGCCGAGGTCCTCGACCGCTGATCGGCGGTCATGTGGATTACGTATTCCTGTGCCATGCTCCAACTCCCTCGGTGAAAACCGTGGGCACAGAAACTGTCGCCAACCGGCGATTCCCACGCAAAAGCCTCGGAATCGCCAAGCCTTTCAGGGAAAAATCCGGAAATCCTTTTGATTTTCGATGACACCAGGACTGGTGTCAGGCTGTCTAGGTTGTAGCGACCCCGTCAATGAACGATCGGCCGGACCGTCCCCACCAGACGGTCAGCGTTTGCGTCGGCGTCGCCCGCTCTTCCGTCACGGGAGAAGGACGCGCCAGCGCAACCCGGCGCCTTGTACGACCAGGCCCTGTCAGACCAGGCCCTGCAAGAAAAGGAAGCCCACATGCCCCGTACGCTCGCCCGCAAGGACCCGACCGCCTTCAAGACCCTGCCGCTGCTGGTGGAAGCCAGCGCAGAAAGCCTCGCCTACCAGACCCTCGGCAAGCCCCTGAACTTCGCCCAGGTGCTGGAAAAGCGCCGCCCTATCGAGATCAACGCCACCGAGCGCTTCGTCACCGAACTGGCCAACCTCGGCGTGTCGGTGCGACTGACCCTGAACTACCAGGGGCGCGACCACTGGATCCTGGTCCGCCAGCGCCGGGTGGACCGTGGCGACACAGTACTCAAGCTGATTTCCGGTTACGTACCCGCCCACGAACTGAACCTCCCGCTGCTCACCGCGATCCAGGAAGTGGCCGAGGAATGCCTGGTGGAAACCGCCGACGGCTGGCTCGGCGGACGCTTCGGCGATACCTGGCTGCCGACACCCTACGAGGGCATCCTGCGCTACCGCGAGAGCAGCCACTTCTCCCTCACCCCGCTGTCCGGTGCCTCGCGCCCGGTGCAGGCCGGCGCACTGCGCTTGCTGGAGCGCCCGCAAGCCTACGTGCATCTGCCGACGGCCTCGCTGCAACTGGTCTATGACCTGCGCATGGAGCTGCCCAAGGATGCCCGCGAGGTCAGCCTGTTCCATGTCGACGAGAAACTCGAAAGCGGCCCGCTGGTGGCGCGGCTGGACCGCCGTCGCCCGGACATCTACCTGCTGCCGCTGGACCACGGCCAGCCGACTGGCGAGCTGTTCACCCTGAGCAAGGGCGAGCTGTGCAAGGCGAGTACCCGCGGCCTGTGGCTGTCGGAGAGCTTCGCCGAGCAGGATGGCTGGCTTGTACGCGAGGAACGTATCCGCTTCCGCGAATGGATGGAGCAGTGGCCGCCCGCCGCCGGCAATGCCGGCAGCGGGCGGCGCACGGCCTGATTCCACCCACATGAACCGGCCGACCTGACGGCCGGTTCGCGGGCACGGCCCGCTCCTGCACGAGCAGGGCCTCCCTGCAGGAGCGGGCCATACCCGCAATGAGCGGTCACAGCCCGTTCATTTGAGCTGACTGGAACTCTTGCCCAGCAGCCGCCGCGCCACAATCAGCAACTGGATCTGCTGGGTACCTTCGAAGATGTCGAGGATCTTCGAGTCCCGTGCCCATTTCTCCAGCAACTCCTCTTCCCCATAGCCCAGCGCACCGGCCAGCTCGACGCATTTCAGCGTCACCTCGTTGGCCACTCGTCCGGCCTTGGCCTTGGCAATGGAGGCCTCCTTGGAGTTGGGCTGACGATTGTCGGCCATCCAGGCAGCCTTCAGGGTCAGCAGGCGTGCCGCTTCCCATTCGGCTTCCAAGCGGTACAACGTCGCCTCGGCATGGCTGGCGCTGAGCAACGGCTGGCGATAGTCGAAGCGGCAGCCGGCCTTCTTCAGCAGCTCGCGGGTGCGGTCCAGCGAGGCCTTGGCGACGCCGATGGCCATGGCGGCCACCAGTGGGCGGGTGTTGTCGAAGGTCTCCATCACCCCGGCAAAACCTTTCTGCACGTCGATCTCGGCGTTGCCCAGCAGGTTGGCAGCCGGTACGCGGCAGTCGCTGAAGCTGATGGAGGCCGTGTCGGACGCCTTGATGCCGAGTTTCTTCTCCAGGCGGGTGACAGTCATGCCCGGCGTGCCCTTCTCCACCACGAAGGACTTGATCGCTGCGCGGCCCAGGCTCTTGTCCAGCGTCGCCCAGACCACCACCGCGTCGGCGCGGGCGCCGGAGGTGACGAAGATCTTCTCGCCATTGAGCAGGTAGTGATCGCCATCGCGGGTGGCAGTGGTGCGAATCGCTGCCGAGTCCGAGCCACAACCCGGCTCGGTGATGGCCATGGCCGCCCAGGTGCCGGAGAAACGCTTGAGCTGCTCCTCGTTGGCGACCGCGGCGATGGCGGCGTTACCCAGACCCTGGCGCGGCATGGCCAGCAGCAGCCCGGTATCACCCCAGCACATTTCCATCACGCCCAGGCAGGCCGAGAGGTTGCCGCCATTCTTCACGCCCTCCTCCGCGCCGGCCTTGCGCTTGCTGGCGGAGGTGGCGCCCACGGCGTCCGGCGAGCCGGCGTTCATGCCGTCCAGCAACGCGGCCAGCAGGTCCAGCTCCTTGGGATAGGCGTGCTCGGCCTTGTCGTACTTGCGCGAAATCGGTCGCAGGTAGTTCTCCGCCACCTGGCGGGCCTGGTTCTGCAAGGTGCGGAATTTCTTTGGCGTCTCGAGATACATGGAAAGCTCCTTACAGGTGCAGGCCGCCGGCCATCAAGCTGACTGCGCGCAAGTCGCGGTACCAGCGTTCGGCGGGGTGTTCCTGGGTGAAACCGTGGCCGCCGAGCAGTTGCACCGCGTCGGTGCCGATCTTCATCGCCTTCTCGGCGCAGAGCAGCTTCGCCAGGTAGGCCTCGCGATGGAACGCCTGGCCACGCTCAGCCAGTGCGCAGGCGCGCCAGACCATCAGGCGCATGGCATCCAGCTCGACGGCGATGTCCGCGACCATGAAGGCCACGCCCTGGCGATGGCTGATCGGCTCGCCGAAGGCTTCGCGCTCGTTGCAATACGTGATTACGTAATCCAGCGCGGCCTGCCCGGTGCCGACGGCCAGCGCACACCAGGCCAGTGCGGTGTAGTCGAGAAAGGCCTGGTAGTCGAAGCGCTCTGCCGCCAGTCGCTGTTCGGCCGGAACCTTCACGCCCTTGAAGCGAACCCGCGCGGTGCCGGTGGCCTTCAGGCCCATGGCCGGTTCGGCACGCACCTCGACGCCCTTGGCGCGGGTGTCGATGAGGAACAGCGCCGGCCCCTCGCCGGCGTCCGCCGCAACAATCAGTTTCTGCGCATCCACGCCGCGCACGACCAGGCACTTCTCGCCGGACAGCGTGTAGCTCGAACCACGCTTGCGCGCCTTGGTGGACAGGCGCTGCGGATCGGCCAGCAGCTGCGGTTCATTCACCGCAATGGCGATCAGCGGCGCGGCTTCTTCGGCGACGAAAGCCGGCAACCAGCGCGCCTGCTGCTCCGGCGAGGCCCAGCGGCGGATGCAGTTGGCCGCCGACAACGGCACCAGCAGCGCCGCGGCCAGGCTCAGGTCACCACGGGCGAGGGACTCGGCGATCAACGCGTTGGTCACGACGGTGCGTTCGCCGGCCATGCCGCCGTGTACTTCGCTGACACCGTAGTGGGTGAGGCCCAGTTCCTGCGCCTGGGCCAGGAGTTCCAGGCTCAGGTTGGCCTTGGCGTCGGACTCATGGGCGGCCGGACGCAAGACCTCCGCGGCGAAGCCTTCGAGCATCTCCACGAGCATCTGCTGCTCGTCGGACAGGGACAGGTCGAACAGCCCGTCCGGATCAGCCTTGCGTGGCGTCTTGGGCTGCTTGGCCGCACGCTCGCTGGCCAACCGGAAGCCGGTGCGGCTGCCGCTGTAGAGGAGTCTTTCGAAAGGCTTGCGCAGCTTGAGTCGGTCCGGCCAGTCGGCCTGGGCGACACGGTTCAGTACGGCCAGGGCACGGCCCTGCACGTCGGTGGTCATGGCATCTCGCTCCGCGGAGGGTGGATGCCCCGATCATGCGCTTCAAAATGCCGCAGGGACCATGACCGCTTTGCCGCCGCCCACTGGCAAAGCGGTCAGTGCGCAGCCACAAAAAAAGGCGCTACCCGGTAGCGCCCTTCTTGCGACGAAACGGATCAGCCCTGGTGGCGGATCTTCTCGACGATGGCGGTGGTGGAACTGTTCTCCACCAGCCCCAGCACACGGACTTCACCGCCGTAGGCCTTGACGATGTCGGCACCGACCACCTGCTCGACACCGTAGTCGCCGCCTTTCACCAGCACGTCCGGGCGCACTTCGGTGAGCAGGCGCTCGGGCGTGTCTTCGGCGAAGCTGACGACCCAATCCACCGCCCCCAGGCCAGCGAGCACGGCCATGCGGCGGTCGACGCTGTTGATCGGGCGACCGGGGCCCTTGAGGCGGGTCACCGAGGCGTCGTCGTTGGTGGCGACGATCAGGCGGTCGCCCTGGGCGCGCGCCTGCTCCAGGTAGGTCACGTGGCCGGCGTGGAGGATGTCGAAGCAGCCGTTGGTGAAGACGATCTTCTCGCCATGGGCGCGGGCGTCCTCGATGGCCAGCAGCAACTGTTCGAGGCTCAGCACGCCTCGCTCGGAGCCCTGCTCGCGCTGCACGGCGCGGCGCAGTTCCGGGGCGCTGATGGCGGCGGTGCCGAGCTTGCCGACGACGATGCCGGCAGCCAGGTTGGCCAGGGCCACGGCCTGCGGCAGGTCCTCACCGGCAGCGATGGCGCCGGCCAGGGTGGAAATCACGGTGTCGCCGGCGCCGGTGACGTCGAACACTTCACGGGCACGGGCCGGCAGGTGCAGGGCACTGTGGCCGGGGCGCAGCAGGGTCATGCCGTGTTCCCCACGGGTCACCAGCAACGCGCCGAGCTCCAGCTCGGTCATCAGTTGCTGGCCCTTGGCGACCAGATCGGCTTCGTCGGTGCAGCGACCGACGATGGCTTCGAATTCGGAAAGGTTCGGGGTGATCAGGCTGGCGCCGCGGTAGATGGCGAAGTCCTTGCCCTTGGGATCGGCCAGCACCGGGATGCCGCGCTTGCGGGCGGCCTGGATCAGTTGCTGGTGGTTCTTCAGCGCCCCCTTGCCGTAGTCGGAGAGCACCAGTACGCGGACCTGGTCCAGCAGCGCCTCGACGTCGGTGGACAGGGCCACCGCGTCGGTACGGAAGGCTTCCTCGAAGTCCACGCGCAGCAGTTGCTGATGACGGCTCATGACCCGCAGCTTGACGATGGTCGGCTGGCCGGCGATGCGCTGGAAGCGGGTGGTCACGCCAACTGCCTGGAGGCTGTCGCTCAGGCTGTCGGCGGCCTCGTCGACGCCGGTGACACCGACCAGGAAGGCCGGGGCGCCGAGGGCGGCCAGGTTCAGCGCGACGTTGGCGGCGCCACCGGGGCGGTCCTCATGCTGCTCGACCCGCACCACGGGCACCGGCGCCTCGGGCGAGATGCGCGAGGTCGCGCCGTGCCAGTAGCGGTCGAGCATCACGTCGCCTACCACCAGCACAGGGGCCTGATCGAATCGGGGCATGGTCAATTTCATGGGAACTCCGCAGGTCGAAATCGCCGCGGATAATACCATAGCCGCCCGCTGCGACTTGCGCCGAGCACCGGGCGGTCAGCGCAGCCGTTACCGGCCTTTTCGAACCCAGAACAGTTCGTGACGACGCACCGCCTTGCGGAAGAACTCGTCCTCGCCGGTGACCGGCCACTGGCGTCCGGCGAGCGCGCGCTGGATCAGTCGGCGCAGACGTTTCTTGCCGGTCAGCGGGGTCTGCAGATCGTGCTGCAGGGCCAGAGCCTGCGCCTTGTCGACGCGGGTCGCGGCGTCCAGCACCGGGCTCCACAGCGGGTCGGCCGGCAGCGGCTCGATGCAGGGCGGCAGCGCGATGCCGCCGTCGGCCGGGCCCATGGGCCAGCGGTCGTTGTCATGCAGGTGATTGGCGTAGAGCAGCAGCGTCTGCGGCTTCCAGCTGCTGCGCTCGATCGCCTCGAGCGTCGCACGGGTGGCGTGCACGTGGTCGGCGTGGGGGTCCAGTTCCGGGTGCGCGGTGAGGATCACCTCGGGGCGGATGCGCTCGATCAGCGCGGTGAGATCGGCCACCAGATTCAGCCAGGTCGGCGCACCGTCACTGTCGCCCGGCAGCTCGAACGGATTGAAGCCGCGCACGCTGCGGATATCGATCTCGCCCGATTCCTTCGAGCCGAAGGCCTGGCTCGGCTCGGCCGCCATGGCGGGCAGTTGCAGGCAGTAGTAGCCCAGCTGCACGCAGCGCTCGGCGGGCACGCCGCCCCAGAGCGGCGCGGCAATGCTGTCCCAGGTACGCAGACGGCCTTTGAGCCTGGCGGCCTCTGCCTTGCCCAGCCCGAGACGCTCGTAGTGCTCGGCCTCGATCTCGCCCTGGGTCAACGTGACGATCCAGGCTTCAGGGCAACGACTGTACTGACCGAAGGCAGCCAGCTCGGCGTCGTCCGAATGGGGCGCGATGATCAGCAGGCGCTGCTGGGCGTAGTCCGGATTGTGGAAGGCGTGCAGGACACCCTGCTGCGCCAGCCGGCAGTGACGACTGCGGATGCGCAACTGGCCTGAGCGCAAAGCGTCGCCCTGGCCGGAGAGGTTGATGTAGCGCTTGCCGCTGACGCCGCGTTCGAAGTCCTGGCGATCATTCTCGGTGCCTTCGACCAGCACCTGCGGGTCAAGCCAGCGGCCGAGCAGCGAGGCCTTGACCTCGATCTCCAGCACCAGGGTTTCCTCGTCCTGCGGCAGCGCCCCCGTGGCAACGTGGAGGCCGTGAGGGCCGAGGGACACGGGCAAGGCCACGGAGCCCGCCGGGAAGTCGTAGCGATAATCGTCGCGCGGCGAGTAGAACAGATGGTCGGAAAACCAGGCTTCGTGGGCGATCCAGCCGAGGATCACGGCCAGCGGCACGCTCCACCAGGGCGCGCAGACGCCCAGCAGGATCAGCGCCAGCAGCGCGACGAGCAGGACCGCACGCTTCTTGCGACGATGCTGTTTGAGCAGTTGCTGTTTACGCCCGGTCATGGTGATTCTCCGTTGATCCTGATCGCGGACGCAGTCCGCTCCTGCACAGAGGCCAGGACGCCGGCGCAGCTACCTGGGATGGGACTGAGGTCAGACCTGGAACACCGGCACGCGATGGCACCAGCGATCCTTGTACTCGCGGTCGGCGCGGCCGAAGGAATAGCGCAGCGGCTTGCCCAGTGCATCGGCATCGGCCCAGGCTTCCTGAGTATTGACGAAGCTGAGCACGCTGCCGGGACTGAAGTCGCGGTTTTCCGGAGCGACTCCCCCGTTGATGTACTCCACGCTGACCCATTTCGGCGCTTCGACCCGGTAGAGAATCTGGATCGCCACCGGCTCGCCGTCCAGGCGCACCAGGGAACCGCGCATGAACTCGCGCATCAGGGAGAAGACTTCGGCCAGACGCGCCTTGCCCGGCACCTCGAATTCCCAGCGACGCTGGAACAGGTCGGCATAGATGCGCGCCTGCTCGTCGGGGCTCAGCTCGCTCATGGGCTGCAGCACGCCACCCGCTTCTTCCAGCAGGCGCTGCTCACGGCGCTGGTTGTAGCGGAACTTCTTCGAGAAGTCGGCCGGCGCGCGGTTCATCGCCAGCTGTTCCGGCTGCTCGCGGGCGTCACTGACCTGCTCGCGGTTCAGCTCGGAGAGGTAGCGCACCTGATGGCGCAACTCGATGCGCGCGCCCTCGGCGATCGGCAGGATGATCTCGGCGTTGCCCAGGTCGAACAGCGCCTTCTTGCCCTCGCGCTTGAGCACGTCCTTGGAGAGCGCCAGGTTGCGCCCCCAGGTCGGAACGGCAGCGCGCAGTTCGTCGCCGTCGAACCAGCCCAGGTAGCGCACCGGGATGCCCGCCAGATGCGCGAGCCGCTCGACGACATCCGGATGAGTGGCAACGCTGCCACCGAAGCGTTGCCAGGCGGCGGCATAGTCGGCCGCCGCGATGGGCGTCCAGCCGCGCTCACGGAAGACTCGCAGACGGTTCAGCATGCCGGAGTGGTCCGCACCTGGGTCATACCGGTTGCTCGACCGGAGCTTCTTCGGTCCCGTCGACCGGGTCGTCGGCGAACTGGCGGGCGTGCAGACGGGCGTAGTAGCCGTTCTGCGCGATCAGTTCGTCGTGAGAGCCGCGCTCGACGATGTGCCCCTGGTCCATCACCAGGATCAGGTCCGCCGCCTCGATGGTGCTCAGGCGGTGGGCGATGACCAGGGTGGTGCGGCCTTCCATGACCTTCTCCAGGGCCGCCTGGATGTGCCGCTCGGACTCGGTGTCCAGCGCCGAGGTGGCCTCGTCGAGGATCAGTACCGGCGCGTCCTTGAGCAGCGCACGGGCAATCGCCAGGCGCTGACGCTGGCCGCCGGAGAGCATCACGCCGTTCTCGCCGACTTCGGTGTCGAAGCCCTCGGGCAGGCGGTCGATGAACTCGCGGGCGAAGGCGTCATCGGCTGCCTTCTCCACCGCTTCGCGCGGTTTGCTGGCGAGATCGCCATAGGCGATGTTGTTCAGCACGCTGTCGTTGAACAGGTTGACCTGCTGGGTCACCAGCGCGATGTGCTTGCGCAGGTTACGCAGCTTGTAGGCTTCGACATCGACGCCATCGAGCAGGATCTGCCCGTCATTGTGGGCGTAGAAGCGCGGAATCAGGTTGGCCAGGGTCGACTTGCCGCTGCCCGAGCGCCCCACCAGCGCGACCATCTGGCCAGGCTCGACGGCGAAGTTGAGGTCGTTGAGGACCTGTTTCTCGGTACCGGGATAGGTGAAGCTGAGGTTCTTCACTTCCAGGCGGCCACTGACGCGATCACGCTCGATGTCGCCGTTGTCCACTTCCTGCGGCTGGTCGAGCTGCTCGAAGATGCTTTCCGCGCCGGCCACGCCCTTCTGGATGGTCGAGCTGACTTCCGACAGCTGGCGGATCGGTTTGGGCAGCAGGCCGGCCATGGAGATGTAGGCGACCAGCTCACCGGCGGTGGCGTCGCCACGCAGCAACAGCACGAGGTAGAGCAGCACGGCCATGGCGCTGTAGATCACCAGCTGCAGCATGGGCGTGTAGACCGCGGAGGTCTTGTTCATGCGCAGGTTCTTCTTGGTGTTCTCGCCGCTCACCTTGAGGAAGCGCTTGCTCTCGTAGGGCTCGCCGCCGAAGCTGCGGACCACGCGGTAGCCGTGGATGGTCTCCGAGGCAACGTGGGTGACGTCGCCCATGGCCACCTGGATCTTCTTGCTCTGCTTGCGGAACTTGCGGCTGGCGCTGGTCACCATGACGGCGATGATCGGCAGGATTGCCAGCATCACCAGGGTCAGCTTCCAGTTCATGTACAGCAGCGAGGCGAACAGGAACACCACGGTCATGCCTTCGCGGATCACCACCTTGATGGCGTCGGTCGCGGCGCCGGTGACCATGGTCACGTTGAAGGTGATGCGCGAAATCAGGTGGCCGGAGTTGTGCCGGTCGAAATAGCGGTTGGGCAGGGTCAGCAGGTTGTTGAACAGCTCCACGCGCAGGTCGTGGACCAGTCCGAGAGAGACCTTGGCCAGGAAATAGTTGCCGAGGAACGAGCCGACGCCTTGCCAGACCGCGATCAGTACCACCAGCAGCGGCACGGCGTAGAGCAACTCGAGGTCACGCAGCCAGGCCCAGGGGGCGTCGGGGAACAGAGCGGCATCCGGATTGGTCAGGCCGTCGACGAAGTACTTGAGGATGCCGGCAAGCATCGGCTGGGTGGCAGCGAAGATCAGGAAGCCGACGATGCTCAGTGCGAACAGGCCCGCGTAGGGGCGCACATAGGAGAGCAGGCGGAAGTAGATCTTGATGCTGGACACCGGCTGGGCGCTCCGGGGAGAATCACTCATGAAGTGCAAGCTGCCTTGTCGTAAGAAGACTGCGGATAATACCACCGCCGTCCCACTCCATGTTGCCCCCAGGTCTGACAGTCTGTCCCGATGAACGCCCTCGACGATTCCTCCTACCCTTCACTCGTCGACGGCGCCGACGTCATCGAACGCGATCCCCATGGCGACAAGGTGCTGCAGCTGCGCGACGGCAGCTTCCTCAAGCTGTTCCGGCGCAAGCGGCTGATTTCCACGTCCCTGCTGTCACCGCCGGAAAAACGCTTCCAGAACAACTGCCAACTGCTGGCCGCCAAGGGCATTCCCTGTCCCCGCACACTGCGCACCTATGCCTTCCCGGACATCGAGCGTACCGCCGTGCGCTACGAGCCGCTGCCCGGCCACACCCTGCGCAGCTACATTCCGAGCCAGGAGCCCGAACGCCAGTTGCAGATGCTGCGCGATCTGGCGGCGTTCATCGCGCACTTGCATGACCTGGGCATCTATTTCCGCTCGCTGCACCTGGGCAACGTGATCCTGACGCCTTCCGGCGAGTACGGGCTGATCGACCTGTCCGACCTGCGGACCCGCTCGGCGCCCTTGTCCCGTGCCCTGCGAAAACGTAATTTCAAGCACTTGCTGCGCTACAAGAAGGACCTCGCACTGATCCGCAAGCTGGGTCTGGCCGCCTTCTTCGACCTCTATAACAAGAACGCCAAGACGCCCCTGGACAGCCGCGATCTCATCGCCGAGTACGAACCGTCCAGGGCGTAACCAGACAACGGGAGCCAGACTCCACCCAGATCAGGGAATGTCCGAAATGAGCGAAACGATGAAGATCTTCGTCGGATGTGATCCGAACGACTGCGATCTCGAGCAGATGATGGTGCTGGAACACAGCCTGCGAAAGCATGCCAGCCAGCCCGTCGATATCCACTGGATGCAACTGTCCCGTGACCCGCAGAGCTTCTGGTACTCCAAGCCCGAGGAAGCCCAGGGCTGGCGCAGCGACGACTGGACCACGCCCTTCTCGGGCTTCCGCTGGGCCATTCCGGCCTTCTGCAACTTCGAAGGCCGGGCGATCTACATGGACGCCGACGTGGTGATCCTCAGCGACATCGCCGAACTCTGGAATACCCCCTTCGAGCCGGGCAAGATCGTCATGGCCAAGGGCGGCGAGGAATCCTGGCGCTTCTGTGTGTCGATGTGGGACTGTGCTGCAGCAAAGGACCACCTGCCGTCGCTGGAACAGATCCGCAGCGATCGCAAGGCACACCACAAGCTGCGTGATTACTTCCGTGACCACACCCAGCTGATCCAGGCCTTCGACACCCAGTTCAACAACATCGATGGCGAAGGCCATCCGATCGACGCGATCAAGATCCTGCACTACTCGGATATCGGCACCCAGCTGTCGCACAAGCACTCGTTCAAGCGCCTGGAAAGCCAGGGCGAGAAACACTGGTTCGACGGTGCGGTGTTCGATCACCCGCGCAAGGACCTGATCGAGCTGTTCGACCGCTACCTCGTCGAAGCCCAGGCTGCCGGCTTTTCGCTGGACACCTACAAGGTGAAGCAGCGCTTCGGCACCATCACCAAGGCTTCGCAGAAGAACTACAAGGGCAATGACGTGACCCGCGGCAAGAAGAGCGGCGGGCTGTTCAGCCGACTGTTCGGCCGCTGAACACGACAGCCGTCACGCCGCCCGGCGTGACGGCTGCTTCCTTCAGGGCTGCGGCCGCTCGACCCGGTACTGGGTCGCGACCGCCAGGCAGCCAGCCATTGGCAGCCAGAACCACATCCACACCAGGTTTGGCGCCGCGACGAAGAAGTGCAACTCGACGGACATCACCACAGCCGCCGACACCATCACCGAGAACCACAGCTTCGCGAATTCGGTCTGCGCTTTCCAGGCGCCCCAGATGCACGCCGCCATGGCCAGCAGCATGCTGAACAGGCCCACCAGGCCGAACTGATAGAGCACTTCCATATAGAGACTGTGCGGATTGCGCACCACCTGCCCAGTGGACAGGGTGACCTTGCCGAGTTCGGTGTGCGAGCCGTGGCCAAACCACCAGGCTTCACCAATGCGCTCGAAGACCACGCGCCAGATCTCGTCGCGATGAGTCAGACCGCGAGAGCCGAATTCGTACATGACCTGCTCGAAACCGAATACCAGCACCGCCACCCCGGCCAGTACCGCGAGGCCTACGGCGCCGATCCGCCGGCGCCCCTCGGTCATGCACAGCACCAGCACACCAACCCCCATCAGACCAGCGACCCAGGCGGAACGGGCGAAGGTGAAGTACAGGTAGGTGAACAGCACCAGGCTGCAGGCCAGCCAGACAGTCCGCATCGCCCAGTTGCGCGCGCGCATCAGCAGCCAGACGGCGACGATGAAGCAGAAGGCGTAGTGCATGCCCGCTTCGATGGTGATGCCGAAATCGGCAATGCCCAGAACGCCGGAATCCTTGATGTTCATGACCCGGTAACCGAGTTCGAACTGCCCCAGGAGCGCCTTGTTGACCAGCGAGAACCCGGCGAAACCGGCGCCAGCCAAGGCATCCAGCCCGAGCACGAAGAGCCACGGCCGGCTCTCGCGGCCACCCATGACCATCACCACCCAGGTGAAGAACAGGATGACCAGCAGTTGCTTCACCGAGCTCGGCGAGTCGGTCAGGATCGAGTTGAGCAGCAGCCCCACCCAGAACACCAAATAAAGCAGGAACGGCAGGCTCGCCAGACGCGCGCGCTCACGGAAAAGCTCCAGCGACAGGAAA
>CBIGPF010000077.1:0-26446 GCA_966191535.1 uncultured Pseudomonas sp.
GCGCCGTTGGTGGGCGCGGTCACCACGCGGCCGCCGGCGGCGTTCTCCTCGTTCACCGCCAGCGCCCAGAGGTCCACCCAGTCCAGGGCGCCCAGGGTGGTGGCGATGAGGTTGCCGCTGTCCGCCTCGTTCAGCCGGCGGAACAGCATGGGCGCGCGACGCCGCACCTTGAGTCCGCCGGGCAGCGTGCCTTCGGTTTCCAGGCCGCGGTTCACGCAGGCCTGCATTTCATCCCAGATATGCGCGAGGCCGGCGTGGATTTCCTCGTCGTTGCGCAGCGCGCGCTCGTTGGCCCACATCAGGTCGCTGATGCGCCGGAAGCCGTGCTCGTGGCACAGGCGCAGCAGTTCCTCTGCGCTGTGGAAGGGGTAGGGCATGGGATTGCCCTGCAACGCGCGGTCGGTGTTGAAGTCCGCCGCGTCCACCACGAAACCGCCACCGACCGAGTAGCAGACACGCTCGGCCAGTAATTCGCCGCTCTCGTCCAGTGCCCTCAGGTGCAGGCCATTGGGGTGGGCGGGCAGGCTGTCGTCGTGGAAGACCAGTTGGCGTGCCGGGTCGAAGTCGATCTCCTGCACGCCGCCCAGGCGCAGGCGGTGGCGCAGCAGGATGTCGTCTACTTGCGGGGCGAGGGCGGCGGGATCGGCTTCTGCCGGGTCGATGCCGAGCAGGCCGATCAGGCAGGCGCGGTCGGTGGCGTGGCCCTTGCCGGTGGCGCTGAGGGAGCCGTAGAGATGCACCTCCATGGCGACGGTGCGCGGCAGCAGGCCGGTGTCATGCAGGCGGTCGACGAACTCGCGGGTTGCGCGCATCGGTCCCACGGTGTGGGAGCTGGACGGCCCGACACCGGGCTTGAACATATCGAAGACGCTGAGGCTCATGGGGATTCCTCCTGTCCTCAAGCATGGACCCGCTACGGCGCCGATGCTCACCGACCGCTCGGCGGCTGGTCACGAGGGCGCCGTTCGCGGGCCTGGTCCGCTCCTGCGGGGAGTTCAGATGGGCTCTGGCAGGAGCGGATTCATCCTCGATGTCTCAACCCGAGGGCAGTTATCCCTGCGCCTGCAAAAACAGCGAGAACAGCTCCGACTGCGACTTGATCCCCAGCTTGGAATACATGTGCTTGCGGTGCACCTTCACCGTTTCGGCGGAAATCGCCAGCTTGCGCGCGATTTCCTTGCTGGAGCAGCCGCTGAGCATCAATCGGCCGACCTCCAGTTCGCGGGCGGTGAGCGGGGTTTCCATCTGCTGGGCGGTGGATTCCAGGCGGTTCTGCCAGCGCGGCGGCGGAGGCGCTTCCTGGACTTCGCGCTCGAAGGCCATGCGCTGGCGCATCAGCCCGGCGACCCAGGGCTGCACCAACGCGAGCAGGGCGATCTGCTCCGGGGTGAAGCGGCCCTTGCTGCCGACCGAGCAGCAGAGGGTGCGCTCGCCGTCGAGCTGCACGTTGATCTGCACTTCGTCGGCGACCACGTTGAGGCTGAAGTAGCGCTGGTAGTAGTCGGTCTGCTCGAACATCTCCGGCGCCACGTCGTCCAGGCGGAACAGCCCGCTGCCGGGCGCCTCGCGGCTGGCGATATAGAAGGGGTCGAGCAGGTAGAGGCCCTTGAGGTAGTCCTGGAACAGCGGATCGGGGCCGCCGTCCTCGCCCGGGCATTCGGCGAACACCTGTGGCCTACCATTGCTGAAGAGCAGCACGACCCAGCTGTCGAACGCCACATACTGGCCCAGCAGGCGCACCAGCGAGGTCCAGAAGCCGGGCTTGTCCAGCGCCTCGATCAGCTGCCCGACCGAGCGGTGCCAGGCGATATCCTGAAGGGAAAGGCTCATGACTCTACCCCCGATGGGTTACCACGCGGGCGTAATTACCCCGTGATGGCACGCCCGGCATACTCGGTGGATGCCTTGAGCCGGCGCGGTGCGCATTTTGACCCTTTTGCGCTGCGCGGTCACTGGAATACAAGAATCCGAGGAAGCCCCATGAAAGTAGAACTCGTCCAACTCGCCGGCCGTGATGGCGACGTGGCCTGGAACCTGGCCCGCACCCTGGAGGCCATCCACGCCTGCGCCGACGACACCCAACTGGTGGTGTTCCCCGAGACCCAACTGACCGGCTTCCCCACCGAGCAGAACATCGCCGCCATCGCCGAGCCGGTGGATGGCCCCAGCGTGCAGGCCGTGCAGCAGGCCGCGCGGGAGAAGAACATCTCTGTCGCCGTGGGTTTCGCCGAAGCCTCTGACGATGGCCGCTTCTACAACACCACGCTGCTGATCACCCCCGAAGGCATCGCCATGAAGTACCGCAAGACGCACCTGTGGGCGTCGGACCGCGGCATCTTCACCCCCGGCGACCGCTACGCCACCTGCCTGTGGAACGGCATCCGCGTCGGCATCGTGATCTGCTTCGACATCGAGTTCCCCGAGTCCGCCCGTGCCCTGGGCCAGCTTGGCGCCGAGCTGATCATCGTGACCAACGGCAACATGGACCCCTACGGACCGACCCATCGCACCGCCATCATGGGCCGCGCCATGGAAAACCAGGCCTACGCCGTGATGGTCAACCGCGTCGGTGAAGGTGACGACGGTCTGGTGTTCGCCGGCGGCAGCGCCGTGGTCGACCCCTACGGCCAGCTGATCGTCGAAGCCGGCCGCGAAGAGTGCCGGCAGATCGTCGAGCTGGACTTCGAGCGCCTGGCGCAATCGCGTCGCGACTACAGCTACCTGGCCGAGCGTCGCTTCGTGCTGCCCGGCGAGATGCGCGAGCACGCGGATGGCCTGCGCGAGCTGCTCATTCCCGCCTGAGTTTCCCATCCGGCCCCGGCTGTTTTCCAGAGCAGACGGGGCCGGGGCGCAGGGCCGCGCCGACACAGCGTTATTCCACACTCGACGGGCGACCCGAGCGCCCGCGGGGCCTGCGGGTGAGCGCAGGCCAGCAACTTTGCACTGCCATAACAAACACAACGCGGAGTAAGCAGTAATGGCTCGACTGAAACGAACCCTGTCGCTGGGTTCGGTGGTGCTGTTCGGCATCGCCTACATGACCCCGATCATCGTCCTCGGCACCTTCGGCATCCTCGCCGACGTCACCCGCGGCGTAGTGCCCTCGGCCTACCTCGTCGCCTCCGTGGCCATGCTCTTCACCGCCCTCAGCTACGGGCGCATGGCTGCTGCGTTTCCGGTGGCCGGCTCGGCCTACACCTACGTGCGCAAGTCGATCAGCCCGAAGCTGGGCTTCCTCGCCGGCTGGGCCGTACTGCTGGACTACCTGTTCCTGCCCATGGCCATCTGGCTGATCGGCGCGGCCTACCTGCACTCCGCCTTCCCGGCCGTGCCCCAGGCACTGTGGGTGCTGGCGTTCATCGGCGTGACCACCGCGATCAACGTGGTCGGCCTGCGCCTGGCGAAGAACATCAACGGCGTGCTGATGCTGGTGCAGTTCCTCGTGCTGATCGCCTTCGTCGGCCTGGCCATCCACTACATCATGGGGGATGGCAGCCGTCCGCTGTGGACCCTGGAACCCTTCCTCAAGGAAGGCACCCAGCTGCCGCTGATCATGGGTGGTGCAGCGATCGCCTGCTACTCGTTCCTGGGCTTCGACGCGGTCAGCACCCTGACCGAAGAAACCCACGAGCCGCGCAAGACCATTCCGCGCGCCATCCTGCTGATCACCCTGATTGGCGGCGGCATCTTCATCGCCGCCAGCTACTTCGTACAGCTGGCGCACCCGTCGGTGGAGTTCCAGAACGCCGATTCCGCCGCTTACGAAATTGCCCGCAACATCGGTGGCGACCTGTTCGTCAGCTTCTTCCTGATCGGCCTGATCGTCGGCCAGTTCACCTCCGGCCTGTCGGCCCAGGCCAGCGCCTCGCGCCTGCTGTTCGCCATGGGCCGCGACGGCGTGCTGCCGCGCCCATTCTTCGGTCGCATCAGCAAGCGCTTCGAAACCCCGGTGAACAGCATCGTGCTGTGCGGCGTGGTGGCCCTGCTGGCGCTGCACATGGACGTCACCACTTCCACCTCGTTCATCAACTTCGGCGCCTTCCTGGCCTTCAGCCTGGTGAACCTGTCGGTGATCTTCCACTACTACCTGAACGCCGAGCGTCGCGGCCTGCGCGAGCTGGTGCTGTTCCTGCTGTTCCCGCTGATCGGTCTGCTTGCCGACCTGTGGTTGATGGTCAGCCTCGACCACCTGGCCATCTGGCTCGGTGCCACCTGGCTGGTGCTCGGCGTGATCTACCTGGCGGTAATCACCAGTGGCTTCCGCCAGCAGCCGCCGGAGATGCACTTCGAGGAGGCGTGAGCCCCGCGCGGGGCTATGCTGGGGACTCCGAGCCGTGATGCACGAGGAGATCCCGCCATGCCCCGCCTCACCCTCTACCATTCGCCCCAGACACGCTCCAGCGGCACCCTGGTGCTGCTGGAAGAACTGGGCGCCGAGTACGACCTCGAACTGATCAACATGAAGGCCGGCGAGCAGCGCAAGCCGGCCTACCTGGCGCTCAACCCACTGGGCAAGGTCCCGGCGGTCCGCATCGGCGAGTCGCTGGTCACCGAGCAGGGTGCCATCTTCATCTACCTCGCCGACCTGTTTCCCCGAGCGAACCTCGCTCCCGCCATCGACGATCCGCTGCGTGGTCCCTACCTGCGCTGGCTAGTCTTCTACGGCTCCAGCTTCGAGCCGGCAATCGTCGATCGCGCCCTCAAGCGTGATGCCGCCCCGACCGCGATGAGCCCCTACGGCGATTACGACAGTGTGATGCGGGCCATTGCCGACCAGCTGGAAACCGGGCCTTACCTGCTGGGCAGCCGCATGACCGCTGCCGACGTGCTGTGGGGCGCCGCCCTGCGCTGGACCATCGGTTTCGGCGTGGTACCCAAGCTACCGGTGTTCGAGCGCTATGTGGAGCTGGTGACCTCGCGCCCGGCTTTCAAGCGGGTGTGGGAGCGCGACGTGCAGTGGGCGGAAGCGCACGCCAAGGCGGCGGAGAGCAAACCGGGCTGAGTGCTGCGGAGGGACAGGCAGCACGATGAGGAAATGCCAGGAAGCGCGAGCTGCTTCCTGACTTATCTCCCTTAGGGCCTTTCCATGTGAAAAGGCCTTTTTCATGCCTAGGGCACGGCGGGGAGGTGCTGTCGGCTTCAGTTCTTCGCCGCGCTCACGCCTTCCAGGGTGGCGAACGACGTGTCCTTCGCTGTCAGCAGGAAATCGCGCATGAACGGCGCGTCCAGCATGTCGGCGCGGATGGCCGCGAACAGGGTGCAGTACAGGCCTTTCTCTCCGAGGCGCTTGGCAGTCACGTAGCCCCGCGAGCTGTATTCGTGCAGTGCCCAGTTGGGCAGGCTGCAGACGCCGCGTCCAGAGGCCACCAGCTGCATCATCATGACCGTCAGCTCCGAGGTGCGTACCTGTTCGGGTTCCACGTCGGCTGGCTCGAGAAAACGGGTGAAGATATCCAGGCGATCCCGCTCGATGGGGTAGGTGATCAGCGTCAGGTTCGCCAGGTCTTCCGGAACGATGTAGGACTTGCTGGCCAGTGCGTGGTGGTTGTCCACCGCGAGCAGCGCCTCGTAGGTGAACAGCGGCACATAGGTGATGCCGGCGATGTCCACCGGGTCGGAGGTCACCACCAGATCCAGGTCGCCGCGGGCCAGCGCGGGCAGCGGGGCGAAGGAGAAGCCGGAGGCCAGGTCCAGCTCCACTTCCGGCCAGGCGTCGCGGAACTGGTCGATGGTCGGCATCAGCCACTGGAAGCAGCTATGGCATTCGATGGCCATGTGCAGGCGCCCGGCGGTGCCGCCGGCCAGGCGCGCCAGGTCGCGCTCGGCACCGCGCAGTTGCGGCAGCACGGAGTCGGCCAGTTGCAGCAGGCGCAGACCGGCGCTGGTGAAGCGCACCGGTTTGGTCTTGCGGATGAACAGGGACAGGCCGAGGCGTTCTTCCAGCTCCTTGAACTGGTGGGACAGGGCGGACTGCGTGAGGTGTAGGCGCTCGGCGGCCTCTACCAGGCTGTCGGCTTCGCGCAGGGCATGCAGGGTTTTCAGGTGACGGAGTTCAAGCATGGCGCGGCCTCGCCTCTGTATGAGGAAATCTTGATGAAACGGTGGATCAAATGAGCTGTCCTCATGATAAGCCGCCTGCTGGCGCTTCACCAGCACGCCGTCACCAGCTCAGATAGAACATGCCCTTGGCCAGCAGGACGATCAGCACCACATGGGCGAACACGCTGTAGTGAATGCGCCGGGAGCGCTGGCCGCTCATGCGTCCCATGCGGAAGGAGTACATGGCGAAGATGAAATGACCTAATACGCTGGTGGCCAGCAGCAGCTTCAGGCTGAGCAGGGTGGCGAAGGGCGATGCCAGCGGATCGGCCAGCAGCGGCGCGTACCGCAGGTGCAGCATGCCCAGGCCGCTGCCGAACAGGGTCAGGATCACCCACGGCATCACCCGGCGCAGGCGGCGCCCCAGCGCGCCTTCGACCATTCTCATCGCTCGCGCCGGCACATGGCGGTGGACGCTTTCCAGGATCAGCACTTCGAAGAACACCGTACCGACGAACATGATCGCGGCGAACAGGTGCAGCACCAGCAGGATGGGGTAGGCCATGGCGAAACGTCCGAGCGGGGGTTACCTATCTTCGCCAGTGCGGGGGGCCACCTCCCTTGATCCGGATCATGGGAAGGGCCGTCGGTGACCGCTCAGCGCCTTTCATCAAACTGTCACGGACCTGTGGCAGAGCGAGCGACGGAAATTCATCAGAATCGCGCTCAACTGGGGTTTTGCGTTCCGGATTTTCATTCATGCGTGCTTTTCTGCTGGCAGCCGCACTTTTCTGCGGCCTGTCCTCTCTCTCTGTTGCCGATCGGGCCGTTGCCGCTGATCGTTGCGATGCGCGGGTGCCGACCGAAATGGTCGACCTGGGCGATGTGCGCCTGGCCTACCAGAGCATCGGCCGCCCACAGGATCCGACGCTGCTGCTGGTCATGGGCCTGGGCGGCCAGCTGATCCATTGGCCGGACGAAGTGGTCGAGGCGCTCTGCCAGCAGGGCTTCCGAGTGATCCGCTACGACAATCGCGATGTCGGCCTGTCGTCCTGGCGGGTTCCGACGCCCAGCGGCAACCTGACCTACGAAGTGATTCGCTATCGCCTCGGCCTGCCCGTGAGCGCGCCCTACAGCCTGACCGACATGGCCGGCGACGCGCTGCATCTGCTCGATGCCCTGCATGTCGAACGCGCCCACGTACTGGGCGCGAGCATGGGCGGGATGATCGCCCAGCACGTGGCTGATCTCGCGCCGGATCGTGTGATCAGCCTGACCCTGGTGATGACCAGCTCGGGTGCCGAAGGCCTGCCGGCGCCCAGCGAATCGCTGCTGCGCCTGCTCGCGCGGCGTGAAGCGGCCAGCCGCGAGCAGGCCATCGAGCAGCAGGCAGACCTGCTGGCTGCCCTGGGCAGCCCGGAGGTGCGCGACGACCGCCAGCAACTGCTGCAGCAGGCGGCGCGCTCCTACGACCGAGCCTTCAACCCCGAAGGCGTGCAGCGGCAGATGCTGGCGATCCTCGCCGAGCCGAGCCGCGTGGAGCTGCTCAACCGCCTGAACGTGCCGACCCTGGTGGTCCACGGCACCGCCGATCCGCTGTTGCCGGTGATGCACGGTGTGCATGTGGCGGCGCACATCCGTGGTTCGGTGCTCAAGCTGATTCCGGGCATGGCGCACCGCTTCCAGGAAGACTTCAAGGAGCCGCTGCTGGGCGCGGTTCTGCCTTACCTGCGCGAGCACCAGGGCGGCAGCGGGCACGTCGCCCAGCTCTGAGCCGAGGCGTCAGCTGCCGGGCATCAGTGCAGTCGCACCCAGATGAACACCAATAGCGACGCAGCCACCAGCCAGGCCAGCGCGGCCATTGCCAGCGACAGCTCCAGGCGCATCCGATCCACCATCAGGTAGAGCGCGGCGAGGTAGACGAAGTAGGGGATGATCGACCACATGCCGAACAGGATGGTGGTCTTCAGGTCGTCCAGCGAGCGGCTCTTGCCGACGATGTAGTGGGCGATCAGGGCGAAGGTGGGGAACAGCGGCACCAGGCCGGCGATGTAGTAATTGCGCGTCTTCGACAGCGCGGCGAGGATCAGCACCACGCCGGCGCCGATGATTGCCTTGAGGATCAGGTCCACGTCGTTCTCTATGCAGCGATGCCACCGGGGCGGTGGTGTCGGGGGAGTGTCGGTGGATTATCCGTGAGAGCGGCGCCAGCCTCCAGGCCGACCATCAGGCGACTTGCGTGCTCGGCTCCAGCGGGCTTTCGCTGCTCAGGAGCTGCTCCAGGCGCTCTTTCTGCCGTGCATTGAGGAACAGACCGAGCTTGGTGCGACGCCAGAGGATGTCGTCGGCGTCGCGCGCCCATTCCTCGTGGACCAGGTAGTCCACTTCTCGCGCATAGAGCCCGGCGCCCAGGTGTTCGCCCAGTTCGCTGAGGTTGTGCGCGCCGTCGAGCAGCTTCCAGATGCGACTGCCGTAGGTGCTGGCCCAGCGGCGGGCGAGGGCCGGGTCGAGCTGGCGCAGGCGCTCCATGAGCTGGATGGCCAGGTCTTCCACGGTGGTCATGGCTTCGCCCCCGGGCAGCGGGGCACTGGCGGTCCAGCTCGCTTTCAGCACGCCGGCGAAGTGCGGCGCCAGTTGTTCCAGCGCCGCCTCGGCGAGCTTGCGGTAAGTGGTCAGCTTGCCGCCGAATACCGACAGCAGCGGCGCTTCGCCAGGAGTGTTGTCCAGCGCCAGGGTGTAGTCACGGGTGACGGCTGACGGATCATCGGACTCGTCGTCGCACAGCGGGCGTACGCCGGAGAAGCTGCGCAGGATGTCCTGGCGACTCAGTTGGCGCTTGAAGTGGGCGTTGGCCACGTCGAGCAGGTAGTCGGTCTCTTCTTCACTGATGCTGATCGATGTCGGGTCGCCGTGATACTCGCGGTCGGTGGTGCCGATCAGGGTGAACTGGCGCAGGTAGGGAATGGCGAAGACGATGCGCCGGTCCTCGTTCTGCAGGATGTAGGCGTGCTCGCCTTCGTACAGGCGCGGCACGATCAGGTGGCTGCCCTGGATCAGGCGGATGCCGTAGGGCGGCTTCTGGCGCAGTTCGTCGCGCAGGAAACGGTCGACCCAGGGACCGGCGGCATTGACCAGCGCGCGGGCGCGCACCGAATACAGGCTGCCGTCACGGCGCTCCAGATGCAGGTGCCACAGGCCCTTGCTGCGCCGGGCACTGACGCAGCGGGTGCGCGGATGCACATGGGCGCCGTTCTCGCGGGCGGCCATGGCGTTGAGCACCACCAGGCGGGCGTCGTCCACCGAGCAGTCGGAGTATTCGAAGCCGCGGGTGATCTCGGCCTTCAGCGGGCTATCCGGGGTGAAGCGCACGCCGCGCGAGGCCGGCAGCTTCTCGCGCTTGCCCAGGTGGTCGTAGAGGAACAGCCCGGCACGGATCATCCAGGCGGGCCGCAGGTGCGGGCGGTGCGGCAGCACGAAACGCAGCGGGTGGACGATGTGCGGGGCCTTGGCCAGCAGCACTTCACGCTCGGCAAGGGCTTCGCGGACCAGGCGGAATTCGTAATGTTCGAGGTAGCGCAGGCCGCCATGGATCAGCTTGCTGCTGGCGGAGGAGGTATGGGCAGCGAGGTCATGCTGTTCGCAAAGGAACACCGACAGCCCGCGCCCGGCGCCGTCCGCCGCGATCCCCGCACCATTGATGCCGCCACCGACGACGGCCAGGTCATAGACTTCGGCCAGGGGCGCATTGCGCTTGCTGGTTGGGTTCATGGGGCCGCCTTGGGTATTGAAAGTGAATCTTGTAATGTTCGTTTCCGAAAATATCGTAGTTCAGTGAACGAAACATGACCAGCCCTTGGCGCGAATTCGCGCGGGCATTCGTCTGAATGTTCGGAAATGAAGGGTTCGAGCGGGCTCAGACCAGGTCGAGCTGGACCTTGTGCTGTTGCATCAGGCGCGCCACGGCGGCGGGCGGCGGGCAGTCGGTGAATACCCGACTGACCAGGGATATCGGCCCCAGGCGGACCACGGCGTTGCGTCCGAACTTGCTGGAGTCGGCGGCGAGGAACACTTGCCGGGCGTTGTCGATGATCGCGCGGGAGACGCGGACTTCCTGGTAGTCGAAGTCCAGCAGGCTGCCGTCCTCGTCGATGCCGCTGATGCCGACGACGGCGAAGTCGACGCGGAACTGCTCGATGAAGTCCACCGCTGCCTGCCCGACCACGCCACCATCGCCGCGTACGGTGCCGCCGGCAATCAGCACTTCGAAGTCATCCTTGCCCGCGAGGATGCTGGCGACATGCAGGTTGTTGGTGATGACCTTGAGGTTCCGGTGGCCGAGCAGGGCGCGGGCGATGGCCTCGGTGGTGGTGCCGATGTTGATGAACAGCGAGGCGTTGTCCGGGATGTGCGCGGCGATGGCATCGGCGATGCGCTGCTTCTCGTCGCGCATCTGGTCGGCGCGGGTGTTGTAGGCGGTGTTCTCGATGCTCGAGTCCCAGGCCGCGCCGCCGTGGTAGCGGCGCAGCAGGTTCTGTTCGGCGAGCTGGTTGATGTCGCGGCGGATGGTCTGCGGGGTCACGGCGAACTGCTGGGCGAGTTCCTCGATGCTCAGGTAGCCGCGCTCGCGGACCAGGTCGAGGATGCTTTGCTGTCGGGGTGGCAGGTTCATGCGCTGTGCTCGTGCGGACGGGCCGGGAGGGCAAGGATGCCGCAGCGGGGGCCTTGCTGTCATGCGCGGCAGTCCCGGCAGGAGCGGGCCGTGCCCGCGATCGCGTGCATGGCGCGCTCCTACAGTGTTGCGGTATCAGTCCTCGGCCGCCCAGCCGCGCGTGCGCTCCACGGCTTTCTTCCACCCGGCATACAAGCGAGTACGCTCGGCCTCGTCGCAGGCCGGCTGGAATACCCGCTCGATGACCGCCTTGTTCTTCAGTTCGGCCAGGCTGCCCCAGAAGCCGCAGGCGAGGCCCGCCAGCACGGCAGCGCCGAGGGCGGTCGTCTCGCGCATCTGCGGGCGTTCCACCGGGGTGCCGAGGATGTCGGCCTGGAATTGCATGAGGAAGTTGTTGGCCACCGCGCCGCCGTCCACGCGCAGGGCGCGCAGCGGCTCGCCGGCGTCCTGCTGCATGGCGTCGAGTACGTCGCGGGTCTGGTAGGCGATGGATTCCAGGGTGGCGCGGATCAGGTGGTCGGCCTTCACCCCGCGGGTCAGGCCGAACAGCGCGCCACGGGCATACGGGTCCCAGTAGGGCGCGCCGAGACCGGTGAAGGCGGGGACCAGGTAGACGCCGTTGCTGTCCTTGACCTTGGTGGCGAAGTACTCGGAATCGTGGGCGTCGTTGATCACCTTCAGCTCGTCGCGCAGCCACTGCACGGTGGAACCGCCGTTGAACACCGCGCCTTCCAGCGCATAGGCCACGTCACCGCGCGGGCCGCAGGCGATGGTGGTGAGCAGGCCGTGGGTGGACTTCACCGCCTTGGCACCGGTATTCATCAGCAGGAAGCAGCCGGTGCCGTAGGTGTTCTTCGCCTGGCCCGGCTCCACGCACATCTGGCCGAACAGCGCCGCCTGCTGGTCGCCGGCGATCCCGGCAATCGGCGTGCGGTGTACGCCGAGGCCGCCGACCTTGGCGTGGCCGTATACCTCGGAGGACGGGCGAACCTGCGGCAGCATGGCGCGCGGTACATCCAGCGAGGCGAGCAGGCGTTCGTCCCAGTCGCGCTTGTGGATATCGAACATCAGGGTGCGCGAGGCGTTGGTGTAGTCGGTGACATGCACCTCGCCTTCGGTGAGCTTCCAGATCAGCCAGCTGTCGACCGTACCGAACAGCAGCTCGCCGCGCTGCGCACGTTCGCGGGCGCCTTCGACGTTGTCGAGGATCCACTTGAGCTTGGTGCCGGAGAAGTAGGGGTCGATGACCAGCCCGGTGGTGTCACGGATGTGCTGCTCCAGGCCGTCGCGTTTGAGCTGCTCGCAGATCGCCGCGCTGCGCCGGCATTGCCAGACGATGGCGTTGTGGATCGGCCGGCCGGTGGCCTTGTCCCACACCAGGGTGGTTTCGCGCTGGTTGGTGATGCCGATGGCCGCCACTTCGGCGACGCTGATGCTGGCCTGGGCGAGGGCTTCCACCAGGGTCGAACTCTGGGTCGCCCAGATTTCCATCGGGTCGTGCTCGACCCAGCCCGGCTGCGGATAGATCTGCGCGAACTCGCGCTGGGCGGTGCTGACCACGTTGGCATCGTGGTCGAAGATGATGGCGCGCGAGCTGGTGGTGCCCTGGTCGAGGGCGACGATGTATTTCTTGTTCGTAAGGTTCGTCATGGCGGCGGCCTTGTGCGAATTCCGTTCGGCAACCCCGGCGGCAGGTCCGGGTGGGGATTGGCGGTGAACATACGGGATTCATCCGCGTCGGTGAAGCGAACACCGTGCAGTGCGCCACACCTTGGCTTACTGTTATGCGCTGGAAAACCGCCTGCGAGACGCCCGCCGATCATGACCCCCGCCATCGACCTGCTGAAGAAGAACCGCGCCGAACACCATGTGTTGAGCTACGAGCACGATCCCAAGGCGCCGTCCTATGGCCTGGAGGCCGCCGAGAAGCTCAACCTCGATCCGGCGCGGGTATTCAAGACGTTGCTGGCGGCCAGCGAGAAGGGCGAACTGCTGGTGGCGGTGGTGCCGGTGGTGGGCACCCTGGATCTCAAGGCGCTGGCCCACGCGGCCGGCGTGAAGAAGGCCGACATGGCCGATCCCAACGCCGCGCAGCGCGCCACTGGCTACCTGGTGGGCGGCATCAGTCCGTTGGGGCAGAAGAAGCGCCTGCGCACCTTCATCGACGAAACCGCCCAGGGCTTCCCGACCATTCACGTCAGCGCCGGCCGGCGCGGCCTGGAAGTGGAACTGAGCGCCGAGACCCTGGCCGGGCTGACCTCCGCGACATTCGCGCCTATCGGCCGTCCCTGAGCGGTCGATCCCCGGGACTGTGTGGTCCCTACTGTACGGTTCGCCGCCCGTCGGCTTCTGTCATGCTCGGCCATCACTTACAAGGAGATCGCCATGCTGCTCGACTTCCATCAGGTGGACGCCTTCACCGACCGTCCTTTCGCCGGCAACCCGGCCATGGTCTACCGCCTCGACACCTGGCTGAGCGACGAGCTGATGCAGAAGATCGCCGCCGAGCACAACCTGTCGGAAACCGCTTTCCTGGTGAGGGAGCCCGAAGGCTGGCGCATCCGCTGGTTCACTCCGACCGCCGAAGTGCCGCTGTGCGGCCACGCGACCCTGGCCAGCGCCCATGTGCTGTTCGAGGTATTCGATGAGCCGGGTGAGGTGCTTCAGTTCAATTCGCTGTCCGGCCCGCTGCGCGTAACCCGCGAGGATGGAAGGCTAGCGCTGAATTTCCCGGCGCAGCCGCCGAGCGAGACCGGTGCCACGGTGGAGCTGGCGACCGCACTGGGCGTGGACGTGGTCGATGCCCTGAGCAACGCTTCGCACCTGCTGGCGCTGCTGGAGTCCGAACAGGCTGTGCGCGAGTGCAAGCCGGACTTCGCCGCCCTGGCGCGCCTGCCGTACCTGGGAGTGATCGTCACCGCGCGCAGCGACGACTACGACTTCGTCTCGCGCTTCTTCGCCCCGGCCATCGGCCTCAACGAGGACCCGGTGACCGGTGCCGCCCACTGCAGCCTGATCCCCTACTGGTCAGGTCGCCTGAACAAACTGCAGATGCGTGCCTTCCAGTGCTCCGAGCGCGGTGGTGAGCTGTGGTGCCGCCTGGAAGGCGACCGCGTGAGCATCGCCGGTTACGCCCATCTCGTCGCCAGTGGTCGTCTGCTGGTTGTTTGATCTGTGACCGGGGGGCGTCCGGCTCCCCGGCGTAGGCTGGTCTTCGCTGAAAACCGCGCCGCTCTGGCGCGGTTCGCAGATTCGGAGACAGGTCCATGGCAATCCTGGTCATCGCTGACTACCACACCCATACCGGCTCTGCCGTCCTCGCACCGGCGACCCTGAGCGCCCTGGCAGCGGCCCGACAGATCGGCGGCGACGTGCACCTGCTGCTGGCCGGCAGCGGCCTGGCCCAGTTGGCCGAGCAGGCGCGCCACATCGAGTGTGTCGCCCGTGTCGTGTTGGTTGACGATCCTGTCTACGACCATCTGCTGGCGGAAAATCTATCCGCGCTGGTCGTGCAACTGGCGCCGGCCTACAGCCACATTCTTGCACCCGCCACCGCAATGGGCCGTGATTGCCTGCCGCGGATCGCCGCGTTGCTGGATGTGGATGCGTTGTCCGATGTGATTGCCGTGATCGATAGCAAGACTTTCCAGCGTCCGATCTATGCCGGTAACGCCATCGCCACCGTGCGCTGTGAAGGGCCAGTGAAGGTCCTGGGTATTCGACCAACGGCTTTTGATCCGGTTGCCACCGAGGGCGGCGCCGCCGAGCTGGAAAGACGTCGCGGGGCGGGCGATCTCGCGCTTGCGTCCTGGCTGGGCGAGGAACGCCCGGATTTCGAACGTCCGGCGCTGGAGTCGGCGCGGGTGATAGTCGCTGGCGGGCGTGGCCTGCAGACCGAGGAAGGCTTCGCAGCGCTCTATCCCCTGGCGGATCGCCTACACGGTGCCGTGGGTGCTTCTCTGGCGGCAGTTGATGCAGGCTTCGCGCCGGCGGAACTGCAGATTGGCCAGTCCGGACGTATCGTCGCGCCGGAGCTTTACCTGGCGGTGGGCATCTCCGGCGCCGTGCAGCATGTGGCAGGTATGAAGGACGCGAAGGTCATCGCCGCGATCAACCTGGATCCGGATGCGCCGATCTTCGAGATCGCCGACTACGGTCTGCAGGGCGACCTGTTCGAGTTGCTGCCGGAACTAGAGAAGGCGCTCGCCTAGAGCGCCACGCTGCCCTGGGCCGGAAACAGCACCAGGTGCTCGGCGGCGACGCCGATGGCCACTTCGTCGCCGGGCTGATGGTCGGAGTGGCTGGGGAACAGCGATTCCAGCTGGGTGCCGGTGGGCAGTTGCAGGCGATACAGCGTCGCTGCGCCGAGGAACGACTTGCCGACAATCCTTGCCTTCAGTGCACCATCGGCGGCCGGCACCAGGTCGTCCGGGCGCAGCAGCACATCCACCGCGCTGCCATCCGGCAGGCTGTAGGCACGGTTGCCGCGCAGCAGACCCAGTTCGGTCTGCACCGCATCGCTCCCGCGCATCTGTCCGCGAATGAAATAACCCTGGCCGACGAAGCTGGCGACGAAGGGCGTCTGCGGTTCGTGGTAGAGGTTGAACGGGGTGTCCCACTGTTCCAGCACGCCTTGGCGGAACACGCCGACGTGGTCGCTGACGGCGAAGGCTTCTTCCTGATCGTGGGTGACCAGGATCGCACTGGTGCCGCGCGCCTTGAGGATATCGCGCACCTCATGGCTGAGCTGGCGGCGCAGTTCCACGTCGAGGTTGGAGAAGGGTTCGTCGAGCAACAGCAGTTGCGGCTGCGGCGCCAGCGCGCGGGCGAGGGCCACGCGTTGTTGCTGGCCGCCGGAGAGTTCGTGGGGGAAGCGCTGGCCGAGGCCGTCGAGCTTCACCAGTTCCAGCAGTTCACCGACGATGCGCTCGCGCTCGGGGTGCTTGCGGATGCCGAAGGCGATGTTGTCCGCCACCGACAGGTGCGGAAACAGCGCGTAGTCCTGGAACACCATGCCAATCCGGCGCTTCTCCGGCGACAGGGTGAAGCCGGGGCGGGAAATCACCTCGCCGGCCAGTTCGATGCGGCCGCCCTGTACCGGCTCGAAACCGGCGATGGCGCGCAGGGTGGTGGTCTTGCCACAGCCCGAGGGGCCGAGCAGGCAGCCAATGTCGCCGGCGTTCAGGTGCAGGCTGACGCCTTGCACCACACGCTGCTGTTCATAGCCACAGGAAAGATCGTCGAGGGTGAGCAGCAGCGGTTGGGTCATCGAACGTAGAGCCTGTTCAGAGTCTCGCCGAGCGCAGTCCGGGCTAGGCGGAATCAGGTAAAAAAGCGCAGTTTACGCCTGCTAAATGAGCATTTTTTACCTGATCCCAACGCCGCCCGGGCCAGCGCAGGCAGATCATGGACAGGTTCTCAGGCGTAGTGGGCGTGCTCGACCAGCAGTTCGAGCAGCGCCTTCTGGGCGTGGAGACGGTTTTCCGCCTGGTCCCAGGCCACGGAACGTGCGTCGTCCAGCAGGTCTTCGCTGATCTCTTCGCCACGGTGGGCCGGCAGGCAGTGCATGAATAGTACATCCGCCGCCGCACCGTCGAGCAGCGCACGTGTTACCTGATATGGCTGGAACAGGCGCAGGCGAGCGGCCGCTTCGTCTTCCTGGCCCATGGAGGCCCAGACGTCGGTGCTCACCAGGTGCGCGCCGGCGACTGCGTCGCGCGGATCGCGGAAGATCTTCACGCGCTCGCCAGCCAGTTCCAGCAGGGCGGCGTTCGGCTCGTAGCCTTCCGGGCAGGCCACATTCAGCTGGAAGTCGAAGCGGATCGCCGCCTCGATGTAGCTGTTGCACATGTTGTTGCCGTCACCGATCCAGGCGGCAGTCTTGCCGGCGATGTTGCCGCGGTGCTCGAAGAAGGTCTGCATGTCGGCCAGCAACTGGCAGGGATGCAGGTCGTCCGACAGGCCATTGATCACCGGCACGCGGGAGTTCTCGGCGAATTCGATCAGGTTGCTGTGGGCGAAGGTGCGGATCATCACGGCATCGACCATCCGCGACATCACCCGTGCAGCATCGGCGATCGGCTCGCCGCGGCCCAGCTGGGTGTCGCGCGGCGAGAGGAAGATGGCCTGGCCGCCAAGCTGGATCATGCCCGCTTCGAAGGAGATCCGCGTGCGGGTCGAGGCCTTCTCGAAGATCATGCCCAGCACTCGGTTCTTCAGCGGCTCATAGAGTACGCCTCGATCTCGCAGGCCCTTCAGCTCGGTGGCGCGGCGGATCAGACCGAGCAGTTCTTCGGTCGTGTAATCCAGCATCGAGAGGAAGTGACGTGCGCTCATGGTTCGTACCTACTACTTATTCTCAGAATCAGGCCGAGGTACCGACCGGCTTTCGTGAGAAAAAACGGGCTGAACCTGCGGCGGGACCGCATGGAGCGGAAAATGGGGGAAGGCGCGATCCTATAAGGAAATGACGGATCTACGCAAGTTTCGCCCGGAGGGCCCGTCGGGCGGGGCTTCTCCATGGTCGTTCCTGATGCCGCACGATTCACCCGACGGAAGCTGGTGGTGCTCCTCGAGGCCAGGATTCATAGTGCCTTCGACCCCGCGACCGGCCCCATGAGGCGCCGGCGACAACAATAACGAGGCGAGCCATGAGCAAGACCCTCCACCACCGTGCGTGCCACCTGTGCGAGGCCATCTGTGGCCTGACTATCGAGACCGAGGACGAGCGCATCCTCTCGATCAAGGGCGACGCGCAGGACAGCTTCAGCCGCGGCCACATCTGCCCCAAGGCGGTGGCGCTGCAGGACATCCAGAACGACCCGGATCGCCTGCGCCAGCCAGTGCGCCGCGTCGGCAACGAGTGGCAGCCGATCGGCTGGGACGAAGCCTTCGAGCTGGTCGCCACGCGGCTGGCGGAGGTCCGCGAGCGCCATGGCAACGACGCCGTGGCCGTGTACCAGGGCAATCCCAGCGTGCACAACTACGGGCTGATGACCCACAGCAACTACTTCCTCGGCCAACTGAAGACCCGCAACCGCTATTCGGCGACCTCGGTGGACCAGCTGCCGCACCACCTGGTCAGCCAGCAGATGTTCGGTCACGGCCTGCTGATCCCGATCCCCGACATCGACCACACCGACTTCATGCTGATCCTGGGCGGCAACCCGCTGGCCTCCAACGGCAGCATCATGACCGTGCCGGACGTGGAGAAACGCCTGAAGGCGCTAAAGGCGCGCGGCGGCAAACTGGTGGTGGTCGACCCGCGCCGTACCGAGACGGCGGCGCTGGCGGACCAGCACCTGTTCGTCCGCCCCGGCGAAGATGCGGCGCTGCTGCTGGGCATCCTCGACACGCTGCTCAGCGAAGGACTGACGCGCGAATCCGCCCTACCGGTGAATGGTCTGGAGACGGTGCGCGAAGCAGTGGCACCTTTCAAGGTGGACGCCATGGCAGTGCGCTGCGGCGTGCCGGCCGATGACATCCGCCAGTTGGCGCGGGCCTTCGCGGCTGCCGACAAGGCGGTTTGCTACGGCCGCATGGGCGTCTCGACGCAGGTCTTCGGCAGCCTCTGCCAGTGGCTGGTGCAACTCATCAATCTGGTCACCGGCAACCTCGACCGTGTCGGCGGTACGCTGTGCACCACGCCGGCGGTCGACCTGGTGGCGACCACCGCGGGCGGTGCGTTCAATCGCTGGCAGAGCCGCGTGTCCGGCCTGCCGGAATACGGCGGCGAGCTGCCGGTGGCGGCGTTGGCCGAGGAAATGCTCACCGAAGGGGACGGGCAGGTGCGCGCGCTGGTGACGGTGGCGGGCAACCCCGTACTGTCTACCCCCAATGGCCGTCGCCTGGAGCAGGCGCTGGACGGCCTGGAGTTCATGCTCAGCGTCGATCTGTACATCAACGAGACCACCCGTTATGCCGACCTGATCCTGCCGCCCACCGCGCCGCTGGAGCACGATCACTACGACACCACCTTCAACGTCTTCGCGGTGCGCAACGTTACCCGCTTCAACGAGGCGATCCTGCCCAAGCCCGACGGTGCGCTGCACGACTGGGAAATCTTCGTCGGCCTGGCCAAGGCCTACGCCGCGCGCCTGGGCGCCGAGCTCAAGCCGACGATGGCGCCGGAGCAGATGATCGAGATGGGGCTGCGTTTCGGCCCCTACGGCGATGCCAGCGAGCACAAGCTGAACCTGGCACGGCTGCGCGAGCATCCCCACGGGCTGGACCTGGGCCCGCTGCAACCGAACCTGGCGCCGCGCCTGAAGACTGCCAGCCGCAGCATCGAGGCGGCGCCGGACATTTTCCTCAATGACCTGCGCCGCTTCGCCGACGCCCAGTCGCCGGCTGTTGATCAACTGTTGCTGATCGGCCGTCGCCACGTGCGCAGCAATAATTCGTGGATGCATAACTATCACCGTCTGGTGAAGGGCAAGCCGCGCCACCAGTTGCTCATGCACCCGCAGGACCTGGCCACGCGCGGGCTGGTGGACGGGCAGAAGGTACGGGTACGCTCGCGGGTAGGCAGTATCGAGATCGAGGTGGCTTCCAGCGACGAAGTCATGGCTGGCGTGGTCAGCCTGCCGCATGGCTGGGGGCACGGGCGGCCGGGCGTGCAACTGTCCATTGCGCGCGAGCAGGGTGGCGCCAGCGCCAACGACCTGACCGACGAACGTCACCTGGACGCACTCTCCGGCAACACCGCGCTCAACGGGGTGCCGGTGGAGGTCGAGGCGGCCTGACGAGCTGACGCACGTCACCTGCAAAGCCGAGCGTTGCACTCGGCTTTGCAGTACAATGCGCGGTACCGTGCCGGCCTATGCCCTGAGAGGCGACTGCCGGGTCAGTGTCTGATAGTTAAGCCGAGGAAGTTCATGGATATCATCGATACCATCAAAGAGCAGATCTCCAGCAACCCCGTCCTGCTGTACATGAAGGGTTCGCCGAATGCTCCGCAGTGCGGTTTCTCGTCCCGCGCCGCACAGGTGCTGATGGCATGTGGCGAAAAATTCGCCTACGTCGACATCCTGCAGAACCCGGAAATCCGCGCCAACCTGCCCAAGTACGCCAACTGGCCGACCTTCCCGCAACTGTGGGTCGGTGGTGAACTGGTCGGCGGCAGCGACATCCTGGCCGAGATGTTCGAGAAGGGTGAGCTGCAACCGCTGATCAAGGACGCCGTGAGCAAGGCCAACGCCTGAGTCTTTCGTGCTGTCGCACAAAGCCCCGCCTTGGCGGGGCTTTGTTTTTGGGAAGAAATAAAAAATGACTGAACAGACGCGTGCCAATGCCGCGCGCCGGGCGTGCGGATACTGCTTTGCCATGGGCGGGATGGTCCACGGCAGCGTGATGGGGCGGGTGCCGGCCCTCAAGAGCATGACCGGGGTGGACGAGCAGCAACTGGGGCAGGCGCTGCTGGGCGCGGGTTTCGGCGCGCTGCTCGCGTTCGCGTTCGCCGGAGCGCTGGTGCGCCGTTACGGTAGTCGGGCGATCACCGTGATCTCGGGGCTGGCGTTGATGGCGACCTTCCCGTTGCTCGGGTTGGCCCAGGACGTCTGGGTTCTGGCGGCGGGCTTCCTCGCCGTCGGCCTGACCTTCGCGACCATGGACGTGGCGATGAACACCCAGGCGGTGGAAGTCGAGCGGCGCCTCGGTCGCCCGTGCATCTCCAGCCTTCACGGCATGTACAGCCTGGGTGGTCTGGTCGGTGCCATCGGTGCGGCGGCCTTCGCCGGCCTGGCGCCGATCTGGCACTTCAGCCTGCTGGCGCTGATTGCCGTGGCGATCCTGCCGTTGTTTGCCCGTCATCTGTTCGAGGGGCGTCCGGAACCCATGGAGGAGGAGGCGCCAGCCCAACGTGGCTGGCGCCTGCCGCCACCGGCGCTGATCGGTCTGGGGCTGCTGACGCTCTGTGCGTTCGTGTCCGAAGGGGCGGTCGCCGACTGGGGCGCCTTGCTGCTGCATCAGGTATTGGGCGCGTCCGAACGTCTGGCGGCACTGGGCTTTGCGGCATTCTCCGCGACCATGGTGCTGGGCCGCCTGTTCGGAGACCGTCTGCGCGTCCGCTTCGCCGACGAGGCGTTGGTGCGCAACCTGGCGTTGCTGGCGATTGCGGGCATGCTGCTGGCGCTGTTCAGCCCGTGGGTTGCCGGTGCGATTGCCGGTTTCGCCCTGGTGGGCGCGGGACTATCGGTGGTGGTGCCGATCCTGATCGGCGCGGCGGGTAACCGGCCGGGCGTCGAGCCTTCGCGCGGCGTGGCGGCGGTGGCGTCGTTCGGCTATGGCGGCTTGCTGATGGGCCCGCCGCTGATCGGCTTCCTCGCCGAGCACGTGGGCTTGCGTCTGTCGCTGCTGGTGGTGGTGGTGCTGTGCGCCGGGCTGGTGCTCAAGGCGTCACTGGTGCGCCGTCCGCCGAAGGCGAACGTCTAGGAGGGGAGGGCACCGGCGTCCACAACAGCGCCGGTGCCATTTTCCTGATCAGTCGTCTTCGTGCATGTGCGACTGCAGGTAGTTCTCCAGGCCGACCTTCTGGATCAGGCCCAGCTGGGTTTCCAGGTAGTCGATGTGCTCTTCCTCGGACTCGAGGATGTCCTTGAGCAGGTCGCGGCTGACGTAGTCATGCACGCTTTCGCAATGCACGATGGCGTCGCGCAGGTCCTTGCAGGCCTTGAGTTCCAGGTTCAGGTCGCACTGCAGCATTTCCTGGGTGTTCTCGCCGATCAGCAGCTTGCCCAGATCCTGCAGGTTGGGCAGGCCTTCGAGGAACAGGATGCGTTCGATGAGCTTGTCGGCGTGCTTCATCTCATCGATGGATTCGTGGTACTCGTGCGCGCCGAGGCGCTTCAGGCCCCAGTCGTTCCACATGCGCGAGTGCAGGAAGTACTGGTTGATGGCGATCAGCTCGTTGCCGAGGATCTTGTTCAGATGCTGGATGACTTTCTTGTCGCCTTTCATGCCGGGGTCCTGCCGTGTGGAGTGGGAGAGATTGAAATTCTCGCGCCCTTATAACCATCTGTCAAACATAAGTCCTTGAATTTGCTATAAAAAGGAATATGAATGCGAATGTTTTCATTCCGCAACTTGACGCTAAACCACTGAATTTCAGGCATAAAAAAACCGGGCCAGGGCCCGGTTTCTTCGGAATTTCAGCTGAAGTGATCAGCGGTCTTTTTTCTCAACCCGCCGCATAGGCCAGGTTGTAGTTCATCGACTGGGCGCTCTGCAGCTCGCCGAGAGTATCGCGAACCACCTGCTTGGCGAGGCAGGCGCACTTGCCACACTGGGTGCCGACGCCGGTGCATTCGCGCACTTCGCGGTAGTTGCAGGCGCCGTCGTAGATCGCGTCGCGGATCTGGGTATCGGTAACACCGTTGCAGAGGCAGACGTACATGGTTGCACTACAGTCGCTGTGGGGTTGTTGGGAACGATACTAATAATAATGAGAATGATTGTCAAAAGTTACCGAGGTCTCATCCAGGCATCCCGATAAATGGTTGGCGGGCCCGGTGAGTTGGCGTCGAGGCCGCGCGGATGAAGGCGTCGCGTGCCCGGTGTATGATGGCTGCCCCATTGGCGCGGCAGCCTCTCAAGCACGGCAGTTTCGACCGGGCAGGGCCTCCGCTCCGCAGCGCCTCACCATCATTGGAGACAAGGAATGAGCGTACTCGTAGGTAAGAAAGCTCCCGATTTCAACGTGGCCGCCGTGCTGGGCACCGGCGAGATCGTCGACAGCTTCGTGCTGTCCGAAGCCATCAAGGGCAAGTACGGCCTGGTGTTCTTCTACCCGCTGGACTTCACCTTCGTCTGCCCGTCCGAGCTGATCGCCCTGGACCACCGCATCCCGGACTTCCAGGCGCGCAATGTCGAAGTGATCGGCGTCTCCATCGACTCCCACTTCACCCACAACGCCTGGCGCAACACCCCGGTGGACAAGGGCGGCATCGGCCCGGTCAAGTACACCCTGGCCGCCGACATCACCCACGAGATCGCCAAGGCCTATGACGTCGAGTCCGAGGGTGGCGTGGCGTTCCGTGGCGCCTTCCTGATCGACCAGAACGGCGTGGTACGTTCGCAGATCGTCAACGACCTGCCGCTGGGTCGCAACATGGACGAACTGCTGCGTCTGGTTGATGCCCTGCAGTTCACCGAGGAGCACGGCGAAGTCTGCCCGGCCAACTGGAAGAAGGGCGACAAGGGCATGACTGCCTCGCCTGAAGGCGTTGCTGCTTACCTGGCCGAGAATGCCGGCAAGCTGTAAAGCTGCAGATGCCTGAAAAAGCCCCGCTTCGGCGGGGCTTTTTCATGGGCACGCGAAGGATTGCTCTTCGTAGGGGCGAGCAAGCTCGCTCCTGCGGGCAGACGGCGTTAGAAAAAGAAAAGCCCCGCGCGTGCGGGGCTTTTTCATATGGCGGAAAGGCGTGATCAGTGATCGTCTTCCATCCAGCCGCCGAACTCCTTCCAGCGGTTGACGATGCCGCAGAACAGCTCGGCAGTCTTCTCGGTGTCGTAGCGCGCCGAGTGGGCCTCGCGGTTGTCGAACTCGATACCGGCGGTCTGGCAGGCCTTGGCCAGGACGGTCTGGCCGTAGGCGAGGCCAGCGAGGGTCGCGGTGTCGAAGCTGGAGAACGGGTGGAACGGGTTGCGCTTCACGCCGCTGCGGTTGACGGCCGCGTTGAGGAAGCCCAGGTCGAAACTGCTGTTGTGCCCGACCAGGATCGCGCGCTTGCAGCCGTTGGATTTCAGCGACTTGCGGATGCCACGGAAGATTTCGGTCAGCGCCTGCTCTTCCGGCACGGCCATGCGCAACGGGTGGTCCAGCTTGATGCCGGTGAACTCCAGCGCAGCCTGCTCGATGTTGGCGCCCTCGAAGGGCTCCACACGGAAGAAGTAGGTGTGCTCGGGGAACAGGTAGCCGCTCTCGTCCATGCCGATGGTGACGGCGGCGATCTCCAGCAGGGCATCGGTGCCGGCGTTGAAGCCGCCGGTCTCGACGTCCACCACGACCGGCAGGTAGCCGCGGAAGCGGCGCGCCATCGGATGGCGCGGGCCGGGCGGGAAGGAACCGTCGAGTTCTTCTTCGAAGACTTCGTTCTCGTCACTCATGCCTCGGTCTCCAGCAGGCGCCAGCGCAGTTTTTCACCGGCGCGCAGCGGAACGACGTCGAAGTCGCCGAACGGCAGGGCCGCCGGGGCTTCCCACTCCTCACGAACCAGGGTGATGTGGTCGCTGTTGCGCGGCAAGCCGTAGAAGTCCGGGCCATGGAAGCTGGCGAAGCCTTCCAGTTTGTCCAGCGCGTTGCGCTGCTCGAAGGCCTCGGCGTACAGCTCGATGGCGGCGTAGGCGGTGTAGCAGCCGGCACAACCGCACGCGGCTTCCTTGGCGTGGCGCGCGTGGGGTGCCGAGTCGGTGCCGAGGAAGAACTTCGGGCTGCCGCTGGTGGCCGCATCCAGCAGGGCTTCCTGGTGGGTGTTGCGCTTGAGGATCGGCAGGCAATAGAAGTGCGGGCGAATGCCGCCAACCAGCATGTGGTTGCGGTTGTACAGCAGGTGGTGCGCGGTGATGGTGGCGCCGACGTTGGCCGGGGCGGCCTTGACGAAGGCGGCGGCATCGCCGGTGGTGATGTGCTCGAAGACCACCTTGAGCGTCGGGAAACGCTCGACCACGCGGGTCAGGTGCTCGTCGATGAAGCGCTTCTCGCGGTCGAACACGTCGACCTCGGCGCGGGTCACCTCGCCATGCACCAGCAGCGGCAGGCCGACCTCGGCCATGGCTTCGAGCACGTGGAAGATGTTGTCGACGCTGGTGACGCCGGAATCGGAATTGGTGGTGGCGCCGGCCGGGTACAGCTTGGCGGCGTGCACGAAGCCGGAAGCCTTGGCGGCGCGGACTTCTTCGACGCTGGTGCGGTCGGTGAGGTACAGCACCATCAGCGGCTCGAAGCGGCTGCCGGCCGGACGGGCGGCCAGGATGCGCTGGCGGTAGGCGTCGGCTTCGGCGGCGTTGCGTACCGGCGGGACCAGGTTCGGCATGATGATGGCGCGGCCGAAGGTGCGGGCGGCGTCGCCGACGGTTTGCGCGAGTGCGGCGCCGTCGCGCAGGTGGATGTGCCAGTCGTCGGGGCGCAGGAGTGTCAGGCGGTCGGACATGCGGATTCCAGGGGTGCGGTTGCAGCGGGAAGAGGGTGAAATGCTACCGGAAAAGGCCGCCGCCGGCACTCGCTATCAAGTTTCGCCGAGGCTGACCGATAGAATCTGGGACGCCTCTTTATCTGTATGGAAGCCATCGTGCGCCAGCCTTCTCTTCTCCTGCTCGCTCTCTGCGCCAGCCTCCCGGCCTGGGGGCTGACCTTCCAGACGCGCCTGGAAAGCGCGCAATGGACGGTGGCGGGCGATCAGTTCGAGTGCCGACTGTCGCAGAACGTGGCCGGTTTCGGCCTGGGTGAGTTCGTCTGGCGTGCTGGCGAGCAGCCCACTTTCCGCCTCAAGTCCCAGCAGGGCTGGCTGGGCACCGGATCGGCAACCCTGCTGGCTGCCGCGCCACCGTGGCGGCCGGGGCAGGGCGACCTGAACCTGGGCTCGGTGGCCGTGGGTTCCGGCGAGGTGCCGTTCAACAGCACCCAGCAACAGGCCGGGCGCTTGCTTGGCGGGCTGCTGGAAGGCCGTACGCCGGAAGTGCGCCATCGCACCCGTACCGGCGAGAATCTGCTGGTGCGCTTGCTGCCGACGCGTTTCGCCGACGGTTATGCGCAGTTCCAGGACTGTTCGACGAAGATGCTCCCGGTCAACTTCGACCAGGTGCGCCAGAGCCAGGTCGGCTTCCCGGATGGCGGTACCGAGGTCGATCCGCTGGGCCGTGCCAAGCTGGACATCATCCTGCAATACATGAAGGCCGATCCGACGGTGAATCGCATCGAGCTGGACGGCCACTCCGACAACAGCGGCAACCGCCTGGCCAACCGCGAGGCCTCGCGCCGTCGGGCCATCGCCGTGATGGAGTACTTGAAGGCCAACGGCGTGGCGGAATCGCAGATCACTGTGCGCTTCTATGGCGAACGCTACCCACTGGTGAAGAACAATTCCGCTGCCAACCGCGCGAAAAACCGCCGGGTGACGGTGAACCTGTCCCGTGAAGCAGTCATCGAGCAGGCTCCCGCCGAAGCCCCGCCAGCCCCCGCCGCAGGGGCTCCTACCGCGCCGGCTGCTGCCGCTGGCGCACCTGCGCAGGGCGCCCCGGCAGCGCCTGCCGTCAATGCTGCCCAGCCGCCTGCCACGCCGCCCTCGGCGCCCAAGGGCTAAGCCACGGCGTCGGGTCGCACCGACGATAGTATTTGTCGCTTTGTCGTCAAAAGCTGTCGCCCCTCTGTAAATTATTCCGAGCGGACAGTAGAATCGACCCCTTTCGTGACAACCCCCGTGGAGTTGAGTGGCATGGCGGACGTGAAGAAGGTAGTCCTGGCGTATTCCGGTGGCCTGGACACCTCCGTAATTCTGAAGTGGCTGCAGGATACCTATAACTGTGAAGTGGTGACCTTCACCGCCGACCTGGGTCAGGGCGAGGAGGTCGAGCCGGCCCGTGCCAAGGCCAAGCAGATGGGCGTGAAAGAGGTCTTCATCGAGGACCTGCGAGAAGAGTTCGTCCGCGACTTCGTCTTCCCGATGTTCCGTGCCAACACCGTCTACGAAGGCGAGTACCTGCTGGGTACTTCCATCGCCCGTCCGCTGATCGCCAAGCGCCTGA
>CBIGPF010000078.1:0-26236 GCA_966191535.1 uncultured Pseudomonas sp.
ATGTTCGAACAGGGCGATGGGTAAGCCTTGTCCAGGTGTTCCTGCATTGAATAGCGAGCGTGATCCGAGTGGGGAGTTACTTCCGGAAGGAGTCGGTGATCACCCGCTAAAGGGGTTCATTGACGGGGTGTCTCCTGGAGCGCAGCAAGTCCGTGCGCGAGGAACTACAGGTGCCTCGGAGCGCGGGGTCAGGTAGTGGCGCTGCCCCGCTCACCGTCGGCCCGTTTGCGCGTCTCCTCGTCCAGCACCGCACGCAGTGAGGCGAGGAATGGCGTGGCATCGGTATAGCGGCGGCCGTAACCGAGATTGAAGGTGTAATCGAAACCGGGTGGGTTGCGGCCCTGGGTGTGCTGGAGGATGGTCTCCAGCTTGTCGAGCGCTTTGACCGCCTGGGCTTCGGCGGTCGCCGCGGCCTCGTACTCGTCGTAGAGCGCCAGGAATCGCTCGCGCAACGGCGCTGCCAGCGGCGAGGTCATGCTCAGCAGGTCCCGCCGCTCGCTATCGCCCTTGCTGCCATGGGCCTGCACGTCGACAGCGGGGACATCGCCGCCCAGTGCCTCACCCAGGTCGTGGAGGATGCACAACTGCAGCACCTTGCTCAGGTCCAGGTCGCCCAGGTCGTCGGCGAAGACCATGGCCAGCAAGGCCAGGCGCCAGCTGTGCTCGGCCGTACTTTCGCGCCGGCCGGTGGAGGTGTGGGCGCTGCGCAGCACACTCTTGAGTTTTTCGGCTTCGCGGAGAAAGGCGAGTTTGCCGTGGATGTCCTGCTCGCTCATGGGCAATGGCCTCTGCTGAAGTGTCCGGGCGGCCATCCTGTACCCGGCCTCGCGGGCTGTCCACGCATCAAATATGCGCGGTGGCCTCCACCCGGAGCGTCTCGACCACGCGGGCGGTGGACCCGTCCGACAGGGTGAGTCGCGTCCAGCGGCACTGACTCTGGCGGATCGGCACCCGCAATGAGGTGTTGGTGCCGGTGGCGAATTCCAGCGCCGGCGCGGCGATGCCCTCGCGCCAGCCGAGCGTATCCAGCTTCGCTTCCTGAGCGGCGATTTCCTCTGTCACGAAGGGCCAGAGCGAGCGCCCCAGCAGTTCGCCGACTGGCACGCTGAACTCCGCCGCCCGTGGCGCGGAACAGGCGAGCAGACGATGCGTGAGATCGCAGACCAGGTGGACGGGCTGGCCGCTGCTGGCCACCAGCCGAGCGAGGGCGTGGTCAGCCGCGCTGTCGAGGCGTGCCCGCAGCAGTGCCTCGATCTGTGCGCGTTGCTCCGGCTCGGCTTCCTGCACGCCGGCCTCCCAGCGCGAGATGGTCGACTGGCTGACCCGGAACATCTGCGCGGCATGGCTCTGCTTGATGCGATGCAGCAGGCGCCAGCGCTTGAGCATGGGGCCGAGAGGTGTGTGATGCAGTGGTGGCGAGATCATGGTGCAGCGTCGGATTCGGTTCCGCGCCAGCATAGCCCGGAATGCGGGGGATTCTTCGAGAGGCGCGTTGCCGCGCGGGCGGGACTCAGCGCTTCACGCAGACGAACAGCGCATTGCCCGAGGTGCCGTTCCACGGTGTGATCCGCTCGTAATCGTGCTCGAACACCTGCACCTCGAAGCGCGGTTCCAGCAAGCGCTGCATCTCGGCAAAGCTCTGCGCGACCATGCGGTGCTCGTCCTGCCAGCTGCGGGTTTCGCCGTCCGTGGTCCTCTCGATGCTCAGGCGCAACGCCTGCTGCTCGCCTGCACCCTCGTAGTACCAGCCCGAGCCGAAGGTGAACTGGCTGCCGTCATGCTCCACCGAATGGCGCACGAAAGAGCGGTTGTCGATCAGTCCCTTGTCCACGCTGTTGAAGCAGAACACGCCGCCGTCCGCCAGCGCGTCGTGCACGCTCGCCAGGCATGCGCGCAGTTGTTCCACGCCGGGGTTGTAGTGGATCGAGTAGAGGAAGCAGGTGATCAGGTCCAGCGGCTGGTCGACGTGGAAGTTCGCCATGTCCTGTCGGCTGAACTGTGCGTCGGGGCAACGCTGCTGGGCGATGTCCAGCATCGGCTGGTTGATGTCCAGGCCGGCACTCTGGTAGCCGAAATCGAGGAAGTGGCGCACGTGCGGCCCGGTCCCGCAGGCGAGGTCCAGATGCCTGTTTCCCTGGTTGCCGAACAACTGGTGCAGGCGACGCACGCAGTGACTCTGCGCCTGGTAGTCGATGTCGGCGCACATCAGGTCGTAGTAGGAGGACAGATCGGTGTACAGCGCGTTGGAGGACATAGGCAGCCAGAGAGAAGATTCGCCGGAGGTTTCGGCGCGGCATGGTACATCAGCCGCGGGCGTTCTCCGTTGAAATCGGACTGACGCGCGGCGTGCGCGGCGAGGCGCCGCGCGCCCACTCGATAGCACATTCGTGTCGATCGGCAGCGTGCGTTGGCGGCCGTTCCCGACAGCGACGCAGCGTAACTGGTCCGCCATGCACGGCCATTTTTTTCATTGGGCTCGAAGATATTTTTACTAATTTTCCTCGGCCACGTGCTGAAGCACCATGCGGCCCCATTCGAACAACAACGTCCGTCGAGACGGCCCAGCGGGAGTGCCCAGGTGCAAGCGTTCAACGAGCGGCGACAGCGTTCTGCCGCGCAGATTTCCATCGATGACGCTCTGACTGTCGAACACAGCATCGCCGTGCGGGGGAGTGCGGTGTGCCCGCAACGCCTCACGCCACTCCACGCCACACAACGGTGCCGCGCCGCCCCGATCGACCCTCGCTGAATCCCTCCGGTAGCGGTCGCATGGCGCTTCAGATCGTCTGAAGCCGTCGTGCATCCACCGCTGCGCAGGAAGCCTCGACCGGCATCACACCGGTCCTGTCCAACGAGCGCCACACGCTCGCAGTCCACGAGTCAGCCATGAAAAAAACAACAATCGCCTCTGATACGTCCTTGCCTGCCCATCAACCCCACGAGTCGTCTTCACGGTCCTTCCGCAAATCGCTGGGCATCCCGGCGCTGGTGCTCTTCGGCCTGGCCTACATGGTGCCGCTGGCGGTGTTCACCACCTACGGCCTGGTCACCCGCATGAGCAAGGGGCACCTGCCGGCGGCTTATCTCTTCACGCTGGCCGCCATGCTGCTGACCGCCTACAGCTATGGGCGGATGGTCCAGGCGCACCCGTATTCGGGCTCGGTCTACAGCTACACGCGCAAGACCTTCGGCGCGGCCTTCGGCTTCCTGGCGGGATGGACGCTGCTGCTGGACTACATCTTCCTGCCGTTGCTGAGCTACCTGCTGATCGGCATCTACATGACCGACTATTTCCCCTCCGTGCCGCTGTCGGTGTGGATCCTCGGGTCCATCGTGCTGGTGACCCTGCTCAACCTCGTCGGCATCGAATCCATCACCCGGGTCAACTGGGTGCTGATCGTCGCGCAGATGGTGTTCGTGGTGGTGTTCATCGCCCTCTCGCTGAGCCACCTGGGCGCCCAGGCCGAGCCGGTTCCGCTGGTCCAGCCCTTCTATGACGAACACTTCAGCCTGCCGCTGGTGATGTCCGGTGCGGCGGTGCTGTGCCTGTCCTTCCTGGGTTTCGACGCCGTCTCGACCATGGCCGAGGAAACGCCGGAGCCGCGCCGGCAGATCCCCGCGGCGATCATGCTGGTGACCCTGATCGGCGGCGTGCTGTTCATCGTCATGGCCTACTTCGGCCAACTGGTGTTCCCCGAGTGGCAGGCGCTCACCGATGCCGACTCCGCGTCGCTGGACGTACTGCGCCGGGTCGGCGGCGAGTGGCTGGTGACCTTCTTCACCGCCACCTACGTGGCCGGCTGCTTCGCCTCGGCGATGGTGTCCCAGGCCAGTGTCTCCCGCGTGCTGTTCGCCATGGGCCGGGACGGCGCGCTGCCCCGCGTGTTCGGCAAGCTGGTGACGAAGAAGCGCGTGCCTGCCACCGCGATCATGGTGATCAGCCTGCTGTCGCTGATCGCGCTGTTCGTCACCCTGGATACCGTCGCCAACATGATCAGCTTCGGCGCGCTGTTCGCGTTCTCGGCGGTGAACCTGGCGGTGATCAAGCACTACCTGGTCGATGAACGCCTCACCGGCAGAGGCAACTACCTGCGCTACGGCGCGCTGCCGGCGGTGGGCTTCCTCAGCACCATCTGGCTCTGGTCCAGCCTGTCGGGCATGTCCTTCATGATCGGCTTCGGCTGGATGTGCCTGGGCCTCATCTGCCTGGCCAGCGCCACGCGGATGTTCCAGCAGCCGCTGCCGGACCTGAACATGGCGGAGTGATCGCCGGCCAGCAGGAAGCCGGGCGATGCCCGGCTTCTTTCATGCGGGACCGATACTGGTTAAGGTGGCGCGACTTCGAGGAACTGGCCGGATCTCGCCATGAAACTGCATCAATTGCGCGCCTTGCGCACCATCGCCGAGAGCGGCAGCCTCCAGGAAGCCTCGCGGCTGCTCGACGTCACCCAGCCGTCGCTGTCGAAGGCGGTGAAGGAGCTGGAAGGCGAGCTGGGCGTGCCGTTGCTGGTGCGCTCGAACCGCGGTGTGACGGTCACGCCCTACGGCGAGCGGCTGGTCAGCATGGCCCGTCTGGTCACCGAGGAAGTGCGTCGGGCCCGCGACGAGATCGATACGCTCAAGGGCGAGATGGCCGGTCGCGTGGCCATCGGCGTGTCGCCGGTGACGCCCAACCGCGCCTTCGCCAACTGCTTCAAGCGTTACCGCGAGTTGTACCCCCATGTGCAGCTGCAGATCTTCGAGCTGCGTTCGGTGCAACTGTTCGAAGGCCTGAAGGAAGGTCGGCTGGACCTGGTGCTGACCACCCAGCCGTTGCAGGACTCGATCGATGGGCAGGTGTGGTGCGAGCTGGCGCCGCAACCGTCGGCCCTGGCAGTGCGCAAGGGGCATCCCCTGGCCGGTGCGCAGTCGCTGCACGAGCTTCTGGATCTCGAATGGCTGCTCTCCGATCCGCTGGAGGTCGCCCTGGCCGGCCAATTCTTCCGTGAGCGACAGGTGGAGCCGCCCAGGCGCATCACCGAGTGCTCCTCGTCGCTGCTCTATCTCGAGCTCGCGGCCAGTACCGATGCGGTGAGTTTCTGGTCGCAGCGCATGCTCCACCTGCCGATGGTGGCCCAGGTGCTGGTGCCGCTGCAGATTGCCGAGGCTACGCCGGTGGCGAGCCTGTCCATGGTTACCCGGCCGCAGGAACTGATGACCCGCGAAGCGCGGCTGCTGGCCGAGGAAATGGTGGCGGCGTTCAGCGCGGAGCGCGTGCAGCTGGCATAACCAGCCTCAATGCTCATGTGTAGAGATCATTACTCCGTGTTTTCGCGCTGATGCATCCTGCCGGCCGCCAGATGACCCACGAAACGGCCGGAGTCCCCATGAATGCATCGTCGTATTTCTCCCAGAGCTACGCCCAGGCGCGCAGCACGTTCCTCGACGCCTGCGCGGCCGCCGGCCTGCTGGTGGAGTCCCACGTCCATCCGCTCACCGGGCGCGATGGCGAGACGCTGGCGGTGGACGTCGCCCGAGAAGGACCGCTGGATGCAAAGCGCCTGCTGATCATCAGCAGCGGTTGCCATGGCGTCGAAGGCTTCTGCGGCTCGGGTGTGCAGAGCGCACTGCTTGCCGACACGGCATGGCGCGAGCACGCGCTCCGCAATGACTGCGCGGTGCTCTACCTGCATGCCGCCAACCCCTACGGTTTTTCCTGGTGGCGTCGCTGGACCCAGGAGAATGTCGACCTCAACCGCAACTTCCGTGACTTCACCCAGGCCGCGCCACAGAACCCTGGTTACGCACAGCTGGATCCGGTGCTCGCACCGCGTCGCTGGCCCAGCCCGCTGGGGCGTCTGCGGCTGCTCGGCTATGCGCTGCGCCACGGACGCTGGGAGTTGCAGAAGGCAATCTCCTCTGGCCAGGCCAGCCATCCCGATGGCCTGTTCTATTCCGGTGCGCAGCCCACCTGGAGCAACCGCACCGTGCGCGAGATACTGCGCCAGCATGGCCGGCAATGCCGCGAAATGGCCTGGATCGACGTGCACACCGGCCTCGGCCCGAGCGGCTACGGCGAGTACATCTACTCGGGAGACCCGCGTCCGGAAGCGCTGGTCCGCGCCCGTGCCTGGTGGGGCGATGACGTTCGCTCCACGGAGGAGGGCAACAGCGTCTCGGTGAAGCTCAGCGGCAAGTTGGTCCACGCGGCGTTCGAGGAGTGCCCGCAGGCGCTGCTGATTTCCATGAGCCTGGAGTTCGGCACCGTGCCCGGCCCGCAGGTCCTCGAAGCACTGCGCGCGGACCAGTGGCTGCACCAGACGCCCGATGCACCGGCGGCCAAAGTGCGGCGGATCAAGCAGCAGCTGCGCGATGCCTTCTACATCGACACGCTGGAGTGGAAAGAGGCCGTGCTGGACCGTGCGCGCGCCACGGCCTGGCGCGCGGTGGAGGGTCTGTGCAGCGAGATTCCGCCGGGGTTGGCCTGAGTATCCGGGTCAACCCTCCAACTGGCTGCGCTGCTCCTCGAACCAGTCGAGCACCGGCTGGCAGGCCGGGTGGGCGGCGCCGCTGTCGCGCAGCCAGAGGGCGTAGCGGCCGCCGGTTTTCAGGGCTTCGCCGAAGGGCACGATGAGGTCGCCGCGCTGCAGGGCGTCGTGGGCCAGCAAGCGGTCGGTCATGGCCACGCCCAAGCCACGGGTGGCGGCGTCCAGCGCCAGGTCGTCGAGGTTGAACAGCATGTGCTTGAACGGCGTGGGCGGCGGAGCAGTCTGCGCGCGTAGCCATTGCGGCCATTCCAGGCCGCCGCTGGAGGCGTGGATCAGCGGGTGGCGGGCCAGTTCTTCCAGCGAGCGCGGAGGTTCCTGGCCGTCGTCCAGGCGCGGGGCGCAGACCGGGATCAGGTACTCATCGTACAGCGGCATCAGCGTGCGGCCCTGCGGGTCGCTGCCGCTGGGCAGGTAGAGCACATAAGCGTCGCAGTCGCCGCCGTCGTCCACCACGTCACCGCCCACCGTCTCGATGGACAGGCACAACTCCGGGTGCCGCGAGTAGAAGGAACTCAGGCGCGGCAGCAGCCAGCGCACCGCCAGCGAGACGAAGATGCGGATGCGGAAGGGGCGTTCCGCCGAGGGTGGCGCCAGGCGCTCCTCCAGGCGCAGCAGCTGCTGCAGCATGCCCTCGGCTACCGCGTAGACCTCGCGGCCGGCGTCGGTCAGCGCCACCTTGCGGCTGGTGCGGTCGAACAGCGGCACGCGGTAGTACTCCTCCAGGTGCTGGACCTGCCGGCTGATGGCGCTCTGGGTCAGGTGCAGCTGTTGCGCGGCCGCTGTGAAGCTGCCGGATTCGGCGACCTGCACCAGGGCCTGCAGTGCCTGCAGGGAGGGAACGCGAAGCAGTTTGTCCATGACCCTTCCGTAGCTGATCTATGCGGCCATCTATGCGAGATGGGAATACAAGGATGAAAAATGAGCGTTGGTGCGATCAGCGCAACTGCCCGTAGATTCTGGTCATGACGCGCCATCGGGGAAATTCGCTTGGATACGCCCGGCGCATGGATTGTGAAGGAGTGCCGGGCAATGAACAATCACTGTGGCTGGATCGCCCTGGCGGGCGAGCTGCCCGTCCGACCGCCGTTGAGCGGAACACAGCGGGCGGACTGGCTGATCATCGGCGGCGGTATCACCGGGCTGTCCGCTGCCCATGCGCTGGCGGCACGTTTCCCACAGCAGCGCGTGGCGCTGCTGGAGCGCCAGCGTATTGCCCAGGGCGCCTCGGCGCGCAATTCCGGGTTCGTCGTCGCCCATGAGTTGCCGGCGGCCAGCGAGCGCCTGGGGCAACCCGGCCATGCTGCCTACCAGGTGGCGTCGCGCATCGGCATCGCCGCTGCGCAGGAAGTCCGCCAGCGCATCGCCGAACTCGGCATCGACTGCGAGCTGTACGACGACGGTTATCACTTCGCCGCGCACCGCGCCGAGCACCTGGGCGATATCGACGGCATTCTCGCCACGCTGGCCTCGGTCGGCGCGAGCGCTCGCTACTACGAAGGCGCAGCGCTGGAGCAACGACTCGGCAGTGCCTTCTACGCGCGGGCCATTCACTGCGCGGGCGGCAATGCGCTGCTGCAACCGGGGCGCTACGTGAAAGGCCTGGCCGAGGACCTGCCGGCATCGGTGGATGTCTTCGAGCAGAGCGGTGTGACCGACTTGCGCCGCGCGGGCCAGGGCTGGGTCGCGCGAACTGCACAGGGCGAAGTCCATGCGCCCCAGGTGCTGGTCTGCCTGGGCGCCTTCATTGCCCGCGCCGGCCTGCACGACAGCGGCGCCTTCCCGCTGGAACTGAGCGCGAGCATTACCCGCCCACTGGACGAGCCGCGCTGGCAGTCGCTGTTCGGCGAAAACCAATGGGGCGTGCTTGCGCCATTACCCGGCGGCGGCACCGTGCGCCTGCTGCCGGGGCGCCGCCTGCTGATCCGCAACACCGTCGAGTACCGCCATCGCGACCTCGACAACAACGCGCTGGCCGAGCGCCGTCGTCGTCATCTGGTCGGCTTGCAGAAACGCTTCCCCGGCATCGTCGACGCCGACATCGCCTACACCTGGACCGGCCACCTCAGCGGCACCCGTTCCGGCGAGCCGTACTTCGCTCGCGTCGACCAGGGGCTGCACGCCGTGGCCGGCTGCAATGGCTCGGGCGTGGCGCGCGGCACCCTGTGGGGGCGCCTGCTGGCGGAAATGGCGGCGGGCGACAGCTCGCCCGTGCTGGCCGATGTGCTGACACAGGTCAGCCCCGGCTACCTGCCGCCCAGTCCGTTCTTCGATATCGGCGCGTCGCTGCGCATGGCCTGGGAAGTGCGCCGCGCGCGCGCCGAGGCCTGATCCATCGCTTTACCCACGCAAAACAATCCCTACAAAAGAAAAACGAGGGCAGCATGATCAATCGTTCCAAGACTCTGGCCGGCTTCACCCTGGCAGGCCTCGCACTTGTCGCCGCCGCTGGCACCTCCCAGGCGGCGCAGACCGTCACCATCGCCAACTGGAGCGGCTACATCGCCGAAGACACCCTGGCGAACTTCACCAAGCAGACCGGCATCCAGACCACCTACGACCTGGTGGACAGCAATGAGACCACCGAAGCCAAACTGATGACCGGTGCCAGCGGCTACGACCTGGCCAGCCCGTCCAACCACTTCCTGCCGCGCCTGATCAAGGCCGGCGCCATCCAGGAACTGGACAAGAGCAAGTTGCCGAACTGGAAGAACCTCGACCCCAAGCTGATGAAGATCCTCGAGGCCAACGATCCGGGTAACCGCTACGCCATTCCCTACCTCTGGGTGACCGTCGGCATCGGCTACAACGAGGACAAGATCAAGGCCATCTTCGGTAACACCGACGTCACCCACAGCTGGCAGCTGCTGTTCGATCCGAAGAACGCGGAGAAGCTCGCCCAGTGCGGCATCGCGGTGATCGACAACGCCACCCAGATGGTGCCCATCACCCTCAAGGTGCTCGGCCGCGACCCGGCGAGCCAGAATCCGGACGACTTCAAGGCCGCCGAAGCTGCGCTGCAGGCGGTACGCCCGTCGATCCGCTATTTCCACCAGTCGAAGTACGTCAGCGACCTGGCCAACGGCAATATCTGCGTCGCCATCGGCTTCAGCGGCGACGTGCTGCAGGCCATGACCACCGCCAAGCAGGCCGGCAACAACGTGAAGATTGGCTACAGCCTGCCGCGCGAAGGCAGCACCATCGCCGTGGACACCGTGACCATTCCCAAGGGCGCGCCGCACCTGGACAACGCCTACGCCTACATGAATTACCTGCTGCAGCCGGAAGTGATCGCCAACATCAGCAATGCCGTGCAGTACCCCAACGGCAACGCCGCTGCGACCCAGTACGTCAACCCGGAACTGCGCAGCAACCCGGCCGTCTACCCGCCGCAGGAAGTGCTCGACACCCTGTTCCCGATCAAGACCCTGTCGCCGTCCGGGATGCGCATGAGCACTCGCCTGTGGACCCGCGTGATGAGCGGCAAATGACCCAGCCCAACGACCTGCGCCGCCACGCCCTGGTGGTCGGCGCCGGCGTGGTCGGCCTGGCCACTGCGCTGCAACTGCAACGCCGCGACTTCCGCGTGACCCTGCTGGACCGCAATCCGCCAGGTCTCGCCACGTCGTTCGGCAATGCCTGCACCTTCGCCACCTACTCGGTGGAGCCGGTGGCCACACCCGGTATCTGGCGCAAGGCGCCGGGCATGCTGCTGCGCCCGGACAGCCCGCTGGCGATCCGCCCGGCCTACCTGCCGCGCATCGCGCCCTGGCTGCTGCAGTTCCTGGCGGCCTCGCGGCGCGATCGAGTGGAAGCCATCGGCCACGACCTCAACACCCTGCTGCGCCCCTGCATGGGGGCCTGGCAGGGGCTGTTCGACGAGGCCGGCGCCAACGACCTGATCCGCCACGATGGCTCGCTGTACATCTTCGAAGCCCACGAGCGCGGTGACGCGCAGGCCATGGTGGATTACCACCGACGCTTCGAGGTGCCGATCCGATTCGTCGAGGGCGCCGAACTGCGCGAGCAGGAACCGGCGCTCAACGACCGAGCCAGCTGTGCGGTGGAGCTGCCCGGCGTCAGCCGCACGCTCGATCCGTACGCGCTGAGCCTGCGCCTGTTCGATCGCTTCCTGGCCATGGGCGGCGAGTTCCGCCGTGGCGAGCTGCTGGGCCTGGAACCGGCCGGGCAGGGCAGGGATGCCGTGCAGGCACAGTTGGCAACCGGTGAGCGACTGGCTGCCGACCGCGTGGCGCTGTGTACCGGGGCCTGGTCGCGCACGCTGGTGGACCAACTGGGCGATACCGTGCCGCAGGACACCGAACGCGGTTACCACGTGCTCTTCGGCCATGCCGGGCAGGTGCTCAATCGCCCGGTGTGCTGGGGGGCCGGCGGTTTCTACATGACGCCGATGGCGCAGGGCCTGCGGATCGCCGGCACGGTGGAGTTCGCCGGGCTGGACGCGTTGCCGAGTCCGGCCCGCTACCGCTACCTGACCCGTGGTGCACGGCGCTTCCTGCGCCTGCAACAAGAGCCGGTGTCGCAGTGGATGGGCTTCCGCTCCTCGGTGCCTGACAGCATGCCGGTGCTCGGTCCGTCCCGGCGCCTGCCGCAGGTCATCTACAACTTCGGCCACGGCCACATCGGCCTGACGCTGGGCGCGATCACCGGCCAGTTGCTCGCCGAGCAGGCCAGCGACGTCGTCACCAGCGTACCGGTGACGCCCTTCCTCGCCAGCCGCTTCAGCTCTCGCTGAAGCGCCGGCGTTCACCCAGCAGCCAGGAGATAACGACATGCCCCAGCTGACCCTCGTCGCCCCCCGCAGCCATGCCATGCGCAGCGTGGGCCTGATGCTGTTGTCGATGTTCTGTTTCGCGGTGGTGGACGCACTGGCCAAGGTCGTGGCGCTGAAGTACCCGGCCAACGAGGTGACCTTCTTCCGCATGGCCTTTGGCGTGCTGCCGGCCTTTCTCCTCTGCCTGCGTGGCCGCCCGCTGGCGGAGCGCTGGCGGCAACTGGACGTGCGCGGACAGAGCATCCGTGCGGTGACGCTGCTGGGGTCTTCGGCGCTGTTCTTCGCCGGGTTGCCCTATGTGGCGCTGAGCGAGGCCATTTCCATTGCCTACTCCGAGGCGCTGCTGGTGATCGTGCTGGCGCCGCTGCTGCTGGGCGAACGCCTGCTGCCGCGCAACGCGCTGGCGGCAGTGCTCGGCTTCATCGGCGTGCTGATGGTGGTCAAGCCGGACAACGCCGAGGCCAGCCTGGTCGGGCCGGGATTGCTGGTGGCCAGTGCCTTCTTCGGTGCGCTGTCGATGATCCAGATCCGCCGCATCCGCGAGACCGACGACTCCACCACCACGGTGCTGTATTTCACCGTGGTCGGCACCCTGGTTACCGGCGCTACGCTGCCGTTTTCCTGGAGCACGCCGAGCCTGCCGGACCTTGGCTTCATGCTCGCCCTCGGGTTGCTCGCGACCCTCGGGCAACTGCTCTTTACCATCGCCGTGCGCCGCGCCCACGCCGCCACGCTGGCGCCGTACACCTACACCAGCATCATCTGGACGAGCCTGTTCGGCTACGTGATCTGGGGCGAGGTGCTCAGCCTGCTGTCGCTGGTCGGCATCGTGCTGATCGTCGGCAGCGCCGTGGTCGTGGCGGTGCTGGAGCAGCCGCCGGAAGGCTCGGTGGTCTGATTCTCCAGGCTTCCCACTTGGCGCTGCGCGCCGTTTCACAAGAGAGATTTCATGCAACAGAAAGCCGTACTCGACCAGGCAGACGTCACCCGCATCGTTGCCGCCGCCACCGACGAAGCCCGGCGCCAGGGCTGGGCCGTGTGCATCGCCGTGGCCGACGACGGCGGCCATCCACTGGCGCTGGTGCGCCTGGACGGCTGCGCGCAGGCCAGTGCCTACATCGCCACCGAGAAGGCCCGCAGCGCGGCCATCGGCCGCCGCGAGACCCGCGAGTACGAGAACATGGTCAACGGTGGCCGCACGGCTTTTCTCAGTGCGCCGCTGCTGACCTCCCTCGAAGGTGGCGTGCCGATCCTGGTGGCCGGGCAGGTGGTTGGCGCGGTCGGCGTCTCCGGCGTCCGCGCCGAGCAGGATGCGCAGATCGCCAAGGCGGGGATCGCCGGGCTCTGAGGTATGCCATGGGTTTCCCCTGCAGGAGCGGGCCATGCCCGCGAACCGACGGCAGGGCCGGCGCCCGCAATGGGGTGCAGAGATAGCCGGCTGCGGAGGAGCGGACGTTGTCCGCGAAGGCATCCGGCGCGATGCGAAGCCAGGGCAACGCCTCGACTGCCGGTCAGAATCCGGCCCGTCAGTCTGGTACCATGCCGCGCCGGTATGCCAGCTGACGCGTGATCGCTCCGCGCCCGGCGGCGCCCGCTTTTTCGTTCCTACTCCGCTGCAACAAGGCCACATCGATCGGAAAGCACCCCTGCACGGCTGGGGCGAAGCGCTTTCCGCAGGGTCGATGGGGGCTTCTGGAATCCCGATGCACGATCCGATCAAACTCAAGGACCACCAGCAGGAGTCCACGCTGGTCAATCGCCGCCTGATTGCCTGCGGCGTGCTGGTAGCCCTGATGAGCGTGACCCTGGTGGCGAGGATGTACTTCCTCCAGGTCACCGACTACGCGACCAACGCCACCGTCTCCGAGAACAACCGCATCCACGTCCTGCCGATCCCACCGGAGCGTGGGCTGATCTTCGACCGCAACGGCAAGGTGCTCGCCGAGAACCTGCCCAGCTTCAACCTCACCCTGACCCGCGAGCGCGCCGGCAACTCCCAGGCGGTGCTCGACCAGGTGACGGACATCCTCCATCTCACTGCCGAGCAGCGCCTGCAGTTCGACAAGACCCTGAAGAAGAGCCGTCATCCCTTCGAGCCGGTCACCATCCTGCATGACCTGAGCGAGGAGCAGATCGCCCTCATCGAGGTCAACCGCTTCAAGTTGCCGGGCATCGACGTTGACGCCGAGTTCGTTCGCCACTACCCGTATGGCGAGCACTTCGCCCATTCGGTCGGCTTCGTCGGGCGGATCAACGAGCGCGAGGCCGCGCGCCTGGATACCACCGAGTACCGCGGCACCGAGTACGTCGGCAAGACCGGCATCGAGCACTTCTACGAGCCGCAACTGCACGGCCACGTGGGCTACGAGGAAGTCGAGACCAATGCCCAGGGCCGCGTCATGCGCGTGCTGAAGAAGGTGCCACCAGTGGCCGGCGAGAACATCGTGCTGGGCCTGGACGTGGACCTGCAGGTCGCCGCCGAGAAGGCGCTGGGCGATCGCCGTGGCTCTGTGGTGGCGCTGGACCCGAACACCGGCCAGGTGCTGGCCATGGTCAGCAACCCGAGCTTCGACCCGAACCTGTTCGTCAACGGCATCAGCTCGGCGCAGTACGCCGAACTGCGCGACTCCATCGACCGACCGCTGTTCAACCGGGCGCTGCGCGGGCTGTATTCGCCGGGCTCGACCATCAAGCCGGTGGTGGCCATCGCCGGGCTGGACACCGGCACCATCACGCCGGCCACGCGGGTCTTCGATCCGGGCTACTTCCAACTGCCCAACTACGACCACAAGTACCGCAACTGGAACCACAGCGGTGATGGCTGGGTGGACCTGGACACGGCCATCAAGCGCTCCAACGACACCTACTTCTACGATGTCGCGCACAAGCTTGGCATCGACCGCATGCACGACTACCTGACCCGCTTCGGGCTGGGCAGCAAGGTGTCCATCGACATGGCCGAGGAGTCGCCCGGGCTGATGCCGTCCCGTGAATGGAAACGTGTGACCCGGCGCCAGGCCTGGTTCCCCGGTGAAACGGTGATCCTCGGCATCGGCCAGGGCTACATGCAGGTGACGCCGCTGCAGCTCGCCGAAGCGACCTCGCTGATCGCCAGCAAGGGCGCCTGGCACCGTCCACGACTGGCCGAGACGGTGGGGGGCGAGGACGTTGTCGATGCCAATCCCATGCCGGACATCCACCTGAGCAATCCCCGCGACTGGGATGCGGTGAACTACGGCATGCAGCTGGTGATGCACGATCCGGGCGGCGGTGCACGCGCCGCGGGGCAGGGCGCGCAGTACCGGATCGCCGGCAAGAGCGGCACCGCGCAGATCGTCGCGATCCGCCAGGGCGAGCGTTACAACCGCCTGAAGACCAAGGAGCGCCATCGCGACAACGCGCTGTTCGTCGGCTTTGCGCCGGCGGCCGAGCCGTCCATCGTGGTCTCGGTGACCATCGAGAACGGCGAGGCCGGCGGTCGCGTGGCCGGCCCGGTGGTGCGCGAGATCATGGATGCCTGGCTGCTCGACCAGGATGGCAAGCTCAAGCCACAGTACGCCGTGCCCGCCGATACCGCATCGGGCAAGCACGCCTGAGACCTGCTGCGGCCCAGCCCGGCGCGCGGGCTGGGTGCGGTGCGGCTGGCTAGGCCTGTGCCAGCGTCTCCGTCAGCGCCGCCTGCACCAGGGCATGCAGTGCCGCGCCTGGATGCTCGGCGTGCCAGGCCTTCAGCTCACGGCGCATGGCCGGGGTCCAGAAGTTCTGCAGGTGCTGCTGCACGCCACGGATCGCTACGTCGCGGTCCGGCTCGCTGGCGAAGTACAGGCCGATCTGGTTGGCCATCTTGATCAGGTTTTCGGTGCTCATCGACGGACCTCGGCTTTTTCCTGATTGCGGCGCTCCTTGAGCAGGCGTCGCTGTTCGTCGCTGAACGCCTGGTAGCGCTTCTGCCATTCCGACGGCTGGAACACGCGCACCACTTCCACCGCGGTGACCTTGTATTCCGGGCAGTTGGTGGCCCAGTCGGAGTTGTCGGTGGTGATCACGTTGGCGCCCGATTCGGGGAAATGGAAGGTCGTGTAGACCACCCCCGGCGCGACGCGCTCGCTGACCTTGGCGCGCAGCACCGTCTGCCCGGCACGGCTGCCGACGCCAACCCAGTCGCCGTCGCTGATGCCACGGCTCTCGGCGTCGCTGGCGTGGATTTCCAGACGGTCTTCCTCGTGCCAGGCGACGTTGTCGGTGCGCCGGGTCTGTGCGCCGACGTTGTACTGGCTGAGGATGCGCCCGGTGGTGAGTAGCAGCGGATAACGGGCATTGACCTTCTCCTCGGTGGGTACGTAGCCGGTGAGCATGAAGCGCCCCTTGCCGCGCACGAACTGCTCGATGTGCATGGTCGGAGTGCCGTCCGGTGCGGCGTCGTTGCAGGGCCATTGCAGGCTGCCGTGGCGGTCCAGTTCGGCGTAGCTGACGCGGGTGAAGGTCGGCGTCAGGCGGGCGATCTCGTCCATGATCTGCGCCGGGTGCGTGTAGTCCATCGGGTAGCCCAGGGCGTTGGCCAGGGCCACGGTGGCTTCCCAGTCGGCCTTGCCGCCCAGCGGCTCCATCACCTTGCGCACGCGGGAGATGCGCCGCTCGGCGTTGGTGAAGGTGCCGTCCTTCTCGAGGAAGGAGCTGCCCGGCAGGAACACGTGGGCGAACTTGGCGGTTTCGTTGAGGAAGATGTCCTGCACCACCACGCACTCCATGGCGGAGAGCGCGGCGGTGACGTGCTGGGTGTTGGGGTCGCTCTGGGCGATGTCCTCGCCCTGGCAGTACAGCGCCTTGAAGGTACCGCCCAGCGCCGCTTCGAACATGTTGGGAATGCGCAGGCCGGGATCGGGCTGCAGGGTCACGCCCCAGGCCTGTTCGAACTGGCTGCGCACGGTCTCGTTGGAGATGTGCCGGTAGCCGGGCAGCTCGTGAGGGAATGAACCCATGTCGCAGGAGCCTTGCACGTTGTTCTGCCCGCGCAGCGGGTTCACCCCGACGCCCTCGCGACCGACGTTGCCGGTGGCCATGGCGAGGTTGGCGATGCCCATCACCGCGGTGCTGCCCTGGCTGTGTTCGGTGACGCCCAGGCCGTAGTAGATCGCCGCGTTGCCGCCGGTGGCGTAGAGGCGGGCGGCGGCACGGATTTCCTCGGGCTGCACGCCGCACACCGGGCCGAGCACTTCCGGGGCGTTTTCCGGCAGGCTGACGAAGTCGCGCCAGCGGATGAAGTCGCTGGTCTCGCAGCGCGCGTCGACGAAGTCCTGCTTGACCAGACCTTCGGTGACGATGACGTGGGCCAGCGCGTTGAGCATGGCGACGTTGGTGCCGGGGCGCAGTTGCAGGTGCAGCTCGGCGCGGGCATGGGGCGAGTCGACCAGGTCGATACGCCGGGGGTCGATGACGATCAGTTGCGCGCCCTGGCGCAGGCGGCGCTTGAGCTGTGAGCCGAACACCGGGTGTGCGTCAGTGGGGTTGGCGCCCATCACCAGGACCACGTCGGACTGCATCACCGAGTCGAAGCTCTGGGTGCCGGCGGACTCGCCCAGGGTCTGCTTCAGGCCGTAGCCGGTGGGCGAGTGGCACACGCGGGCGCAGGTGTCGACGTTGTTGTTGCCGAACGCTGCGCGCACCAGTTTCTGCACCAGGTAGGTTTCTTCGTTGGTGCAGCGGCTGGAGGTGATGCCGCCGATGGAGTCACGCCCGTATTTTGTCTGGATACGCCGGAATTCGCTGGCGGCGTAGGTGACCGCTTCGTCCCAGCTGACTTCCTGCCAGGGGGCACTGATGTGCTTGCGGATCATCGGCTTGCTGATGCGGTCCGGGTGCGTGGCGTAGCCCCAGGCGAAGCGGCCCTTGACGCAGGAATGGCCGTGGTTGGCCTGGCCGTTCTTGTCCGGGACCATGCGCACCAGCTGGTTGCCCTTCATCTCCGCGCGGAACGAGCAGCCCACGCCGCAGTAGGCACAGGTGGTGATGACGGCGCGCTCCGGCTGGCCGATCTCGACCACGCTTTTCTCCATCAGCGTGGCGGTGGGGCAGGCCTGCACGCAGGCGCCGCAGGAGACGCACTCGGAATCGAGGAAGTTCTCGCCGCCGGCCGCCGCCACGCGGGACTCGAAGCCGCGCCCCTGGATGGTCAGGGCGAAGGTGCCCTGGGTTTCCTCGCAGGCGCGCACGCAGCGGTTGCAGACGATGCACTTGCTCGGGTCGTAGTCGAAGTACGGGTTGGAAACGTCCTTCTGGTCGCTCAGGTGGTTGGCGCCGTCATAGCCGTAGCGCACCTCGCGCAGGCCGACCTGGCCGGCCACCGTCTGCAGCTCGCAGTTGCCGTTGGCCGCGCAGGTCAGGCAGTCCAGCGGGTGGTCGGAGATGTACAGCTCCATCACGTTGCGGCGCAGGTCCGCCAGTTTCGACGTCTGCGTGCGCACCACCATGCCGTCGCTCACTGGCGTGGTGCAGGAGGCCGGGTAGCCGCGCATGCCGTCGATTTCCACCAGGCACATGCGGCACGAGCCGAAGGCTTCCAGGCTGTCGGTGGCGCAGAGTTTCGGGATGGTCGTGCCGAGCAGGGCGGCGGCGCGCATCACCGAAGTGCCGGCCGGTACGCTGATCTGGCGGCCGTCGATGCTCAGGCTGACCTGCACGTCACTGTCGCGGGCCGGCGTGCCGAAGTCGATGTCGCTGGTGTTGCCAGCGGAGGTAGAGGGATCGAAGTAGTTGATCACTGGTCGGCCTCCGAAGTCGCCAGACCGAAGTCGGCGGGGAAGTGCTTGAGGGCGCTGGCCACGGGGAAGGCGGTCATCCCGCCGAGGGCGCAGAGCGAGCCGTATTGCAGGGTGTCGCAGAGGTCGGTGAGCAACTGCGCCTGCTCCTGGCGGGCGCTGATGTCGGTGGCGGCGATCAGCCGGTCCACCACCTCCACGCCGCGGGTGGAACCGATGCGGCAGGGCGTGCACTTGCCACAGGATTCCTCGGCACAGAATTGCAGGGCGAAGCGTGCCATGCGCGCCATGTCCAGGCTGTCGTCGGCGACCACCACGCCGCCGTGGCCGAGCATGGCGCCGACGGCGGCGAAGGCCTCGTAATCCAGGGGAGTATCGAACTGCGAGGGCGGCACCCAGGCGCCGAGCGGGCCGCCGACCTGCGCTGCCTTCAGCGGCCGGCCACTGGCGGTGCCACCGCCGTAGCCTTCCACCAGTTCGCGCAGGGTCAGGCCGAAGGCGCGCTCCACCAGCCCGCCGTGGCGGATGTTGCCGGCCAGCTGGAAGGGCATGGTGCCCAGCGAGCGGCCCATGCCGAAGTCGCGGTAGAACGGTGCGCCTCTGGCCAGGATGATCGGCACCGAGGCCAGGGTGAGCACGTTGTGCACCAGCGTCGGCAGGCCGAACAGGCCCTGCAGCGCCGGCAGTGGCGGCTTGGCACGGACCACGCCGCGCTTGCCTTCCAGCGAGTCCAGCAGGGCGGTTTCCTCGCCGCAGATGTAGGCGCCGGCACCGACCCGCACTTCCAGCTCGAAGGCGCGACCGCTACCGCAGACGTCGTCACCCAGGTAGCCGGCTGCGCGGGCGATTTTCAGCGCCTGGTTGAGGGTGGCGATGGCGTCCGGGTACTCCGAGCGCACGTAGAGGTAGCCCATGCTCGCACCGACGGCGAGGCCGGCGATGGCCATGCCCTCGATCAGCAGGAAGGGATCGCCTTCCATCAGCATGCGGTCGGCGAAGGTGCCGGAATCGCCTTCGTCGGCGTTGCACACCACGTACTTCTGGCTGCCGATCGCATCGCGCACGGTGCGCCACTTGATGCCGGCGGGGAAGGCCGCGCCACCGCGGCCGCGCAGACCGGAGTCGAGCACCGCCGCGACGATCTCGGCGCCGTCCATGCCGATGGCGCGGGTCAGGCCCTCGAAACCTCCGTGGGCGCGATAGTCGTCCAGCGACAGCGGCCGGGTGATGCCGGCGCGGGCAAAGAGCAGGCGCTGCTGGCTCTTCAGGTAGGGAATCTCCTCCACTCGCCCCAGCGCCAGCGGATGGCTGGCCGGGTCGCCGGAAAGCGCATCGAGTAGGGCGGGTACGTCGTCGACCGTGAGCGGGCCAAAGCCCAGCCGGCCGCTGTTGCTGTCCAGCTCCAGCAGAGGCTCCAGCCAGTAGAGACCACGGGAGCTGGTGCGCTGGATGTCCAGCGGCAACTGGCGGCGCTCGGCTTCGGCGACCAGGGCGTCAGTGACCTCGTCGGCGCCCACCGCGCGGGCCACCGAGTCGCAGGGGATGAACAGCGTCAGCATGTGGCGTCCCCCTGGCAACCTTTCACCAGCTCGCGCAGGCGCTCGGGAGTGAGGCGGGCGTGTACGCGGCCGTCCAGTTCCAGTGCCGGCGAGCAGGCACAGGCGCCCAGGCAGTAGACCGGGCGCAGGGCTATGCGGCCGTCGGCGCTGGTGCCGTGGTCGTCCAGTGCGAGTTGCTCGCGCAATTGTGCGGCCAGGGCTTCGGCGCCCCGGCTCTGGCACGACTCGGCCCGGCACAGGCGCAGCGTATGGCGTGCCGGGGGCGCGGTGCGGAAGTCGTGGTAGAAGCTGATCACCCCGCGCACCTCGGCGATGCTGAGGTTCAGGGCGTGGGCGATTTCGGGGAGGGCATCGTCGGGAATGTAGCCGACGCAGTCCTGGATGGCGTGAAGCACCGGCAGCAGGGCGCCGGGCGTGGCCTTGAGACGTTCCAGCACATCGTGGATCAACGGCAGGTGAAGCGAATCATCAGGCATACAGCGCACCTCGACATCACGGGCGCCACCTGCCGGCGGCGAACCGGAATCCTTCGGCTGCGGCGTACCGGCCACGTCACGGTTTTCGTGGCTCTGCGGAGCGCCATTGTTGTTATGGGGTGTTGCAGTCCGGCCGGGCATCTGTGCGCGCCCGGTCCTCGACAGTAGGAAAGATTGCCATCCCTCTGGATTAGGGATAGCACTCGAACGACCCTTCGCATCCTGAAACCGACAGGGGACCCGAACGCCACCTTGTCCGCACAGAGCCCCCTTGTTGGCCGGCAAAGCCCTCGGGGATCGCAGGTGCCCGACTTAACCTGCCTGCTACCCATGACAACAAGAATCCGCGCAGCCGGTCCGCGCGGGAAGAAAAAGGGGAGCACCATGCACAAACTCGCAACACCCTGGCTGCCGCTTGCCTTGCTGGCGCTGTCCGGCTTGCTCGCTGGCTGTGGCGACGATGCGGCGCCGACACCACCACACAACGCTGCCGCCCTGGCGCCGACCGACCCCGCCCTGGCGAAGATCTACGACAGCAGCTGCAAGCTCTGCCACGCCAACCCGGCTTCCGGCGCGCCGCAGGCCGGCGATGTGAAGGCGTGGCAGCCGCGCGTCGCCCAGGGCGCGGACAGCCTGCTGGACCACAGCATCAACGGCTTCAAGGGCATGCCGCCGATGGGCATGTGCATGCAGTGCTCGGAGGACGAGTTCCTCGCGCTGATTTCCTTCATGTCCGGCCAGTCGGTCCAGTAAGCACGGGGTTCCTTCGATGCCTATTCAACTTACCCGGCGCCAACTCCTGCAGAACGCCGGCATTGCCGGCGCCTTCGCCGCGCTGTCGACCTGCCCGCTGGCGGCCGAGCTAACTCGCGCGCCGCGGCTGATCCCCTGGCGCAACTGGTCCGGCGGGCAGAGCTGCCTGCCGGCGGCGCGCCTGGCGCCGCAGAGCCTGGACGAACTGGTGCAGGTCATCCGCCAGGCCCAGGGCAAGGTCCGCCCGGTGGGCTCGGCGCATTCCTTCAGCGCCCTGGTGCCCACCGATGGCACGCTGGTCTCGCTGGCGTACTTCAACGGCCTGCTCGGCCACGATGCCGCCACGCTGCAGGCCGAGTTCGCCGCCGGCACGCCCATGTCGCTGATGGGGGCGGCCTTGAAGGAGGTCGGCCAGGCGCTGCCGAACATGTCGGACATCGACTACCAGACGCTGGCCGGGGCGATCTCCACGTCGACCCACGGTACCGGCGTCGGCTTCGGCTCGTACTCCTCTCGCGTGAGCGGCCTGCAACTGGTGACCGCCAGTGGCGAGGTGCTGGACTGCGACGCCCAGCGCCACCCCGAGGTGTTCAACGCTGCACGGGTGTCCCTCGGCGCCTTCGGCATCGCCACCCGCGTACGACTGCAGAACCGCCAGGCCTTCCGCCTGCACGAACGGCAGTGGATCGCCAGTACCGAGGAGCTGCTGGAGGACGTGGAGAAGAACACCCGCGAGAACCAGCACTGGGAAATGCAGGTACTGACCCACTCCGACTACGCACTGTCCATCGCCCTGAACGAGACCACCGACCCGGCCACGCCGCCGCTGGACCCGGCCAAGGAGGGCGGCAACGAGTACGTCAGCATCATCGAGAACCTCGACAAGTACGGCAGCGACTTCCCCTCCGCGCGGCGCTTCCTGCTCAACAGCCTGCGCCATGTCGCCAGCTTCGACGACCGGATCGGCGACTCCTACGACATCTTCGCCAACGTGCGCAACGTGCGCTTCAACGAGATGGAATATTCGGTCCCCGCCGAACACGGCCCGGCCTGCCTGCGCGAGATCCTCAAGCTGATCAACGACAAGGACCTGCGCACCTGGTTCCCCATCGAGTACCGCTACGTGAAGGCCGACGACATTCCCCTGAGCATGTTCGAGGGGCGCGACAGCTGCTCCATCTCCGTGCACCAGCACTACAGCATGGACCACCACAACTTCTTCGCCGCCGTCGAGCCGATCTTCTGGAAGTACGCCGGCCGGCCGCACTGGGGCAAGCTGCACACGCTGAACGCGCGCACCCTGCAACCGCTGTATCCGCGCTGGAAGGAATTCACCGAGGTGCGCCGCGAGCTGGACCCGCAGGGCAAGTTCCTCAATGCCCACCTGTCATCGATCCTGGGCGTGGCCTGACAAGGAAGAAAAACCCATGAAACGACGCAATTTCATCGTGGGCGCGGCCGGTGCGGGCGTGCTGCTCGCCGGAGCCGGCGCCTGGCTGCGCCCGACCGACCACGGCGCCCCGTACGACGACTATTTCGCCCGCCTGAACCGTGAGCTGCGCGAGCACGGGCCGATGCGCCCGGTGATGCTGATCGACCTCGACCGGCTGGATCACAATGTCGACGTGGTGATGCAGTCGGTGGCCCGCACCGGCAAGCACCTGCGCGTGGTGGAGAAGTCCCTGCCGTCGCCGCAACTGCTCGACTACATCGCCAGGCGCGCCGGCACCCGGCGGATGATGTCGTTCCACCAGCCCTTCCTCAACCATGACGCCGAGCGCTTCCCCGACTCCGACCTGCTGCTGGGCAAGCCGCTGCCGGTGGGCTCGGCGCAGCAGTTCTACGAGAACCTGCGCGGCCCCTTCGACCCGACCACGCAACTGCAATGGCTGCTCGACACCCCCGAGCGCCTGCAGCAGTACCTGGCGCTGGCGCAAGGGCGCAACACGCGGCTGCGAATCAACATCGAACTGGATGTCGGGCTGCACCGGGGCGGCGTGGCCGATCACGAGACCCTGGGGCGAATGCTCACGATCATTGGCGCCAACCCGCAGCACCTGGAGTTCGCCGGCTTCATGGGCTATGACCCCTTCGTCGGCATGGGCGTACCCGAGGTCCTCGGCTCGTCGGAGGAACTCTTCGGCAAGGTCATGACGATCTACGACGGCTTCGTCGACTACGCCCGCACCCAGCATGCGACCCTGTGGAAGCCGGGCCTGACACTCAATACCGCCGGCAGCCCCAGCTACAAGATGCACGAGAACGAGCGCACCAGCACCGAGGTGTCGGTGGGCTCGGCGCTGGTCAAGCCGACCCACTATGACTTGCCGTCGCTGGTAGAGCACCAGCCTGCCGCCTTCATCGCCACGCCGGTGATCAAGAGCACCGGCGCAGTGCGCATTCCGGCACTGGACGACAAATCGAAAGTGTTTTCCTGGTGGGACCCGAACCTGCGCGAGACCTTCTTCGTCTACGGCGGCAACTGGATGGCCGAGCCCGAGTCGCCAGCGGGCCTGCAGTTCAACGGCCTGTATGGCCGCAGCTCCAACCAGGAGATGGTCAACGGCTCCAGCGCCGTCGGCCTGAAGGTGGACGACCAGATGTTCCTGCGGCCAACCCAGTCCGAATCCATCCTGCTGCAGTTCGGCGACCTGCTGGCTGTGCGTGGAGGGCGCATTGTCGAGCAGTGGCCGGTGTACAGCTGACCGGCGCAGCGTTGGCGCAAGGCTGGGAGCCTTGCGCCGGCTGCTGTTATCGAGGGTGTCTGTAATATTCTGTTACGCCTGCTCTTGGCGGGCCTGCGAACGCGTTATGATGCGGCCATCGTGCGCCAGCCACATAACAAGAATCGCCGGCGCCCCCGATCGAGAGCAGCCTGCATGCCCAGTACAAGCATCGATGCGCAATTCGACCTGGCCCTGGTTTCGCCCTTCCTGCTGCAGACCCTGGCCGACGTAGCCGGCGATGAAGGCGTCAGCGGCGAGCGGCTGTGCCGCGGGCTCGGCTTCACCGCTGAGGAGCTGCAGGACCCGGCCCAGCGCGTCACCTACCGGCAGACAGTCGCGATGATCCAGCGTGCCCTCGCGGCACTCCCCGAGCGCGGCCTGGGGCTCTGGGTCGGTCATCGCAACGTGCTGGGCACTCTCGGCCTGCTCGGCCATGTACTGTCCCTGTGCAAGACCCTGCGCGATGCTTTCGAGCTGGGCCGGCGTTTCCAGCACACCACCGGCGGCATCGCGGTCTGCAACCTGATCGAGGGGACAGACGAGAGCTTCATCGAAGTCGAATGCCGGCTGCCCTTCGCCGATATCCAGGTGTTCGCCGTGGAGGAGTTCTTCGCCAGCCTGCTGGTCTACAACCGCACCCTGGTCGGCCCGCAGTTCCAGCCACTGCGCTTCGAGTTCACCCACGCTGCGCCCAGCTACGAGGCCGAGTACCGCCGTCTTCTCGGGCCGAACCTGCAGTTCGGCTGCCTGCACAACCGCGTGGCCATCGCCAGCCATTGGCTGGATGTGCAGCTGCCCAGCCACCACCCCGTTGCGCTGCGCCAGGCGCTCACTCTGCTGGAAACGGAATTCGCCCAGGTACAGCAGAAGACCGGACTGCTGGAAACGGTGGAGCGCGCCATCGCTCGCGACCTGGCCCAGGGCAGCCCGATCGACAAGGTCGCCGGCGAGCTGAACATGAGCAGCCGTACCCTGCGCCGCCGCCTGAGCGAGCACGGCATCACCTTCGATGCGGTGCAGGAGCAGGTGCGCCATGCCCGCGCGATGAGCCTGCTGAACAACCCGGAGATGCCCATCGAGCGCATCGCCGAGGCGCTCGGCTACAGTGATGTGCGCGGCTTTCGCCGGGCGTTCAAGCGCTGGACCGGGCAGAGTCCGTCCGCCTGCCGCGACGAGGCGATGGCTCCGGCACCCTGACTGCCGCTCGGCGATTACATTGACACGGCACAAGGGCGTTCCCGGCCCGCGCGGTTAAGGTCATGTCGACACATCAACGAGGAGCACAGCATGTACGAGCACGTACTGGCCGCCGTCGACGGCAGCCCCGTTTCCTTCCGAGCGCTGGCCGAGGGTGCAAGACTGGTCCGCATGAGCGGCGGCGAACTGCACGTCATCACCATCGTCGACCGCCCCCTCGGGCACCTGCCTTATTACGCCAAGTACTATGACGCCGAGGCCTTGCACGCCGCGGCGCTAAAGGCTGCCGACGATATCCTGGGCAAGGCGCGGGAAGTGGTCGCCGAGTACGCCGTGCCGGCGACTTACCAGCGGGTCAACATGGAAACCACCGGTGAAGAGGTGTCCGATCGCATCGAAATCGAGGCCGACGCCGTCAAGGCCGATGCCATTGTCATGGGCACCCACAGCCGTCGTGGTGTGCATCGCCTGATGCTGGGCAGCGTGGCCGAAGGGGTGTTGCAGTCGAGCAAGCGTCCGGTGCTGCTGGTACGCGATCACTGACGCTGCAGGTCGGCTGCGGGGTGTTGCAGGCGCCCGCTGTCGCAGCCGGGACTGCCTTTCGTCGACCTGCGCGGCGAACGCTGCGCCGCTAACGGCAAGCCTGCGGGAAATCGGCTGTACTGGATATTCCCGATCCCTGCGCGACAGGAGGTGATGCCATGACCCGTTCCCTGTTCACCGCGATTCTGGCGGCGACGTTGCTTGTCGCCTCGGCCGGTTCTGCCTGGGCGACCGAGCAGGCGGATCAGCGACGCCAGGCGCGGGACGTACGCCAGGAAACCCGCCAGGACGCCCGGCAGACCAAGCAGAACTGCCGTGCCGCCGACCAGAAGTACAACGCCCTGTGCCGCCAGGACAAACGCCAGACCAAGCAACAGGGTCGCGAGACTGCGCGAGATATCAAGTACTGAGTAACCCGCGTGGCGCATCACCGGGCAACGGCTACGCTCGGTGAATTCGTGCAGCCGCGGCGGCCACGCCCGTTCGCCCTACCTCATGTTCCCGCTACCAGACTGCAAACACCCTGACGCAAGGAGTCGCCCGATGAGTGTGTCCCGTTGGATCTGCCTGTCCCTGGCCGCTGGCGTGCTGGTTGGCTGCCAGAGCCAGAAGAACGATGAGTTGAGCTACCAGTTCGACAGCACCGAGTCGGTCGCCAAGGGCGTGCCGGGCGGCGCCATGACCGAGACGGAGGAGATGCAGGCCAGCGTCAGCGCCATCGATCGCACCAAGCGAACCTTCACCCTCAAGGACGACCACGGCAACAGCCGGACCCTCCAGGCTCCGCCGGAAATGCGCAACTTCGACCAGCTCAAGGTGGGCGACCGGGTCCACGCCATCGTCGCGCTGGAGCGCCTGGTGTACCTGCGTGAGCCGGGCCAGGAGAGTGGCAGCGGCGCCGCCGGCCT